>JADMJT010000003.1:56808-77421 GCA_018781585.1 Burkholderiales bacterium | reverse complement strand
CCTTGGCGTGCAATAACAGTTGCATCAGACCGCTGGGCAAACGCCAAATATTTTGACGCCTGATCAGTAGCGAGAATCGCCGGCGCGCCCAGCATGGCTGAGACTGACTGGCGTAAAGCAGCGATATCGTTGCGCATGGAACTATCCGGGGTGGCGGCTTTCGGCGCGGCGAGTTGCCAGGCCTGATGTGCGGCCAAATAGGCCTCCGCGCGCGACACCAGGGCGATCATGCGTTCATAAGCTTCACGTGCATTGTCGCCGAAGGAGAATATGCCGTGATTGAGCAGCACCATCCCCAGGGTTTTCTCATTCGCATCCGTCGCAAAAATTTGCGCCACCAGGCGTGCCAAATCGAATCCTGGCATCACATAAGGAATGATTACCACGTCTTGGCCATAAATCTCGCGGATGCGCGCCTCGCCATTGGCCGTGTTGGTGATCGCGATCACCGCATCGGCGTGGGTGTGATCAACATATTTGTACGGCAGCAGCGCATGCAAAATGGTCTCGACCGACGGTGTGGGCGCCGAAGCGCGCGTCATATGGGTCACCAGCTCATTCACCATTTGCGGATCGGGCAGCGATGAGAGCTTAGCTAGCTTTAGCATGTACGCTAATTGCACCGGTGAGAAACCGGCAGCCTCGATAAATTCCAAGTCCCATCCACTACCTTTGACATACAGGCGTTGCTCGTCTTCGCCCAGGATGTTGGGCTCGGTGATTTTGACCGAGGTATTGCCGCCACCGTGTAGCACCAAGGTTTTATCGCGGCCCAATAAACGCGAGGTGTATACACGCTGCCCCAAATCGCCAGCGTATTGCGCAGCCTCTTGATCGTTCCACAAACTTTGCATAGTTACAGCTCCAATATCCACTCACACGCCGCAGCGATGTCGCGCACGACCAATATATTTGGTGGCAACTCAATACGCTCTTCTGCACCATAGCCCGTCTCAACCAGAATCGGGGTCACCCCGGCATTCAGCCCGGCTTCCACGTCGCTCACCTTATCACCGATCATATATGAACCAACGAGGTCCACTTCGTGTTCACGTGCTGCTTGCAACAGCATGCCGGGCTCGGGCTTGCGGCAATCGCAGTCGCGCACTGGGCCATGTTCGGGATGATGCGGGCAATAATAATAAGCATCGATCTGCCCGCCCTGACGTTGCAAATCGGCATCGACTTGACGGTGTAACGCGTCGATATCCGCTTCGCCATACATACCACGCGCCACACCGGCTTGGTTCGAAGTGACGATGACGAGATAACCCGCCGCGTTGAAGCGCTTGATCGCCTCTACCGCGCCGGGGATCCATTCCCAATCTTGCCAAAGATGAAGATAGTTTTTTTCGACGTTGAGCGTGCCGTCGCGGTCGATGAAGATTGCGGGTTTAGTCATGGTGCTTGTAACGATAGTATGCGATGAGGGTGCCGGGCTCTTGGATTTCGCCTTGCTCGATGCGCGCGCCGATCTCGTCCAAGGTGAAAAATTGCAACGCATGGTGGCCGAATTCCTCGGCGTTAAATTCGCTGTTGCGCGTGCAATGGTGGGCAACAAACAAATGCACCCGGGCAGCCATGGTTCCGGCTTCCGGTGCATATAGTCCCAATGACTGCATGTCGTCCGGGCGGCAAATGAGGCCGGTTTCTTCTTCCAACTCGCGTCTTGCCGAAACTTCCGGCGTTTCGCCTTCATCGATAAAGCCGCGCGGCAGTTCCCAGCAGTAGGCGCGCAGCGGGTGACGATAGACGCGCAGCAAGCCCACCCTCCCTTCCCAGACTGGAAACACTGATACGCCAGTGACGAGCTGATCGGTTTTCACGCGTGGTGCAACAACCAAATAGTTCTCAACCTGTTGGCCGTCGGGCGCCTCGATGTGGTCAAAGAATAATTCAAAGCGCAAATTCTCGGCCACCAAGCGATGTGCATGCACTTTGATCGGGGGTAGTTTCTCGCTCATACAGCGGTTTTCTGCACGTGCTGATCCACTATGGCTTCGGCGAACGCGAATGAACTGGTGAAGGCGGGCGAGATGGAATTCAAGACATGCAACGAGTCGGCGGTTTGCTCCAGCACGAAATCCATTTCCAAACGCTTTTCTTTCAAGTGCACCAATTGCGGCCGAATGCCGACTTTATTGGAAGGCAGCAGATCATCGGCACACACTTCCGGCACGAGTTTACGTGCGGCGGCCAAGAAATTCGCCTTACTGTATTTTGCCATTTCGGCCTGTACCAGCTCCCGGAAATGTTGGTGATTCGCCGCATACATTTGCGTCAGATGCCAAGCGATACTCATGGATTCACCCAGATGCAGGCCCGAAAGCAGGCCGTAATTCTCTCGCCCCCAAGCGGGAATCGCGGTCGGCCCAACATATACATCGCCGCTGATCACGCGCGTGAGATGCACGCCGAGAAACGGTAGATTGATATCCGGCACCGGATAGATATTGCTTTTCACCAGATGGGCGCGCGCTGGTCGCAATTTGTAATACAAGCCCTTAAATGGCAGCAACGCGTATTGCTTACCGACATTAAAAAAGCGTGCAACACGATCTGCATTCGCACCCGCGCAGTTGAATAGATATCCATAGCCATAGCGATGTTGGTTCGCATCGACGGTTCTGCGCATGGTGTCGACTGCATTCACGCCCGCATGGAAGTGGATGATGACACCCTGCCCACGCAATAAGTCGCGCAGCTTAGCTACCACGCCGGGACTATCGATCACCGCCGTGTCGGGGCTGTAAATACCGGCTTCGTAGGCGTAAGCATGTGGCTCGATCTGACGGATGCCGCCCGCGTCCAACTTCTCGGCGCGGATGCCGTTATCGCGTGCGTTCTTGAGCAGGCGTTCGAGCGTAATCAAGTCTTGTTGGCAGGTAGCGATGATGACTTTGCCTGAGCGTTCACAATGAATGCCATGCTCAGCGGCAAATTCGCGCATCCGCCTTGCACCCGTTGCACAGTACTTAGCCTTGAGTGTATCCGCAGCGTAGTAGATGCCGGAGTGCAGCACGCCGCTGTTGCGACCGCTAGCGTGGTAGCCAACATCCGGCTCTTTTTCCAGGATCAAGATGCGCGTAGCGGGATCACGCCGCTTCAGCTCCCAGGCGACGGTGAGGCCGACAATCCCAGCGCCGACGATCAGGTAGTCGAAGTTTCCCAAAATCTCACTGCCATGGCCAGTGTAGCGCAAGCATCTTTGCTTGCATGCCGGCAGGATGCCGGCGCTACAAAATTCGGATGGATCACACGTTGCCGTATTGCGCGTTGCGAATCATGGTGTAACCCTTGATCAGCTCAGCAATACCTTTATCCAGCGAGTATTGCTGCTTAAAGCCCGTGGCTTCGATCTTGGCGTTGGAGACGATGTAGTTGCGTTGATCCGGATCCTTGCCCACGGGCGCATCGAGATAGACGAATTCGGGCAATTGCTTGGCGATGTGCTCGCACAGTTCTTTCTTCGACACATTGGCATCGGACAAACCTACGTTGTAAATCTGCCCTTTCATCTTGTCGTAGTTATCTAGTGCGTGCATGAACACGCGCATCACATCGCGCACGTGGATGTAGTTGCGCTTGAATTGGCTCTCGAATAAGACCACGAAACGGTCGTAGACTGCGCGATAAGTGAAGTCGTTCACCAGCAGGTCGATGCGCATGCGCGGCGACATGCCGAACACGGTAGCCAAGCGGAAGCTAATTGAATTCGGATGATCCATAAACGCTTTCTCGATTTCTACTTTCTCGATCGCGTATTGTGAAATCGGGCGCAATGGCGATTCTTCGGTGCAGTAGTTATTTTCGTCGCCCGTGCCATAGGCGCTGTTGGTGGTGGGCATCAACAGGATTTGATCCTTGGACACATGCTTCAACATCATCATGATGGCGTCGTGATTAATGGTCGTCGCGCCCACCGGGTCTTTGGTGCACAGCGGCGCGCCGACCAGTGCTGCGAGCGGAATAATCACATCGGCTTTTTTCATCAGCGGCAGCATGGCGCTCTCGACACGAATATCCCCTTTTACCACTTCGAAATTCGGGTGGTGGCAAACATGATTGAGGCTGGTCTGCTTGAACATGAAGTTGTCAATGACCGTTACTTTGTAACCGGCATTGAGCAACTCCGGCACCATGGTCGAACCGAGATAGCCCGCACCGCCTGTTACTAGAATATGTTTCATTATTAATTTCTCCTGAAAATCTATGATTCAAAAAACATCGCTGCTTCAACGCTTTCGCACAGGGTATGCGCAAGCACGATATGCAATTCTTGGATGGTACTGGTTTCCGTACCCGGTACGATCACGCAATGGTCAGCCAAAGGCTGTGCAGGTCCGCCGTCACGGCCACAGAAGACGATGCTGGGCACGCCCATGCCGCGCGCCGTCGCGAGCGCTTTTAAAATGTTCGGCGACTTACCCGACGTGGTGATGCCGAGAAATACATCACCCTTGCGCGCCTTGCCCGCCAATTGGCGTGCGAATATTTCATCGTAGCCATAATCATTGCCGATGGCGGTGATAATCGAGCTATCGGTGGTCAAGGCTTCGGCCGGCAGCGCTGCGCGATCCCGCGCCAATTTACTCACGAATTCGGCCGCAAGATGCTGCGCATCCGCCGCGGAGCCGCCGTTGCCAGCGATATACAGTCGTCCGCCGTTACGATAGGCGGCTACCACCACCGCTACCGCCTGACTGAAGGCAGCTTGCATCGGGGCATTGCTCAGCAAAGCCTGTTTGGCGGCAATGGAGGCGTGTAAATTTTTAATGAGTCGGTCGTGTGGGGTCATTTACTTTAATTCGGTAATACATCGGCAGCACGGTAATAATCTTCCGGTATGCCGATATCAATAAAATTCGTGTCGCTGATAAATCCAATGACGCGCTTTCTGGTTTTTAAAAGGCATGGAAACAAATCCTGTTCTAGCGCGACTTTATCACCGGGCACGTAGCCTAATCCAAGCAGCACGGCAGGACGCAGCAAATACACGCCGCCGTTGATTATACCTTCGCCACCGCTCGCCGCCGCGTTAAAGGCGGTAACCACACCTTGCGCATCCAGCGCCACCTCGCCATAGCGATCGTTATGCGCAATGCGCCGCAGCGCGACGGTGACATCGGCCTGCAACGTCTCATCCCGCTCGCGCATGTCAGCCAGACTCACTTCAAAAAAAGTATCGCCATTCAAAACTAAAACCAAGTCGCCTCGTGCTTGGCTAAGCCCTAACAGCAAACCTCCGCCCGTACCCAGCGGTATTGCTTCGCGCGCATATACGACTGGGCATTGCCGATACGTGCTGCCAAAATGCGCTTCGATTAACTCATGCTTATAACCGACCGACAAAATAAAGCGCGTTACGCCCTGCCCAATCCAATAGTCCATCTGATGTTCGAGGAAAGGCCGGTTGCGAATCGGCGCCATCGGCTTAGGTAAATCGGGCACCGCTTCGCGCAAACGCGTGCCGAGGCCGCCCGCAAGGATCAATGCTTCCATTAACTCGCTGCGTGCGTCAGCACTTCATGGAAGCGCGTAATCTGCGGTGTAATGTCTTGCGGATGATTGCCGACGAAGAAGCCGCGATCATGCGCCAAGTTGGCATTCACGATCTTGCCGACCGTGTCGTAATCGAAATATTTGATCACGTCATGGCGCAGGAAACAGCCGCCGGTGATGATGCGGTAGCCAATATCGGCATCTTTCAGTGCTTGCATCACACGCTTGCGGTTGATATCGAATTTTGGATTCAGAATCACGGTAAACGAGAACCAGGAACTGTTACCGTTCTCGCGCTGGATGATGAAGCGGTCATCCCCTTTGAATAACTTGGTAAAGAGCGACGCATTCTTGCGCCGTACGGCGATCATACCGTCCAGCTTTTTTAGCTGCTCAACCCCAATCGCCCCCGATAGTTCCAGCGGTCGCGCATTGTAGCCGGGCAAAATAAAACGGTAGGCTTCGTAGAAATCATCATCGCGTTTGTCGTAGATATCGCTATCCGCGGGCTGATCACGCGTCCATCCATGCGCGCGCAGCGATTTGGCGATGTGATACAACTCGGTATTATCGGTCACCACTACGCCACCTTCCATGGTAGCGATGTGATGCGAGAAGAATGAACTGAACGTGCCGATATCGCCGAAGGTGCCGGTGAGCTGACCATTCAGCGTCGCACCCATCGACTCGCAATTGTCCTCGAAAAGATATAAGCCATGCTTATCGCAAAACGCGCGCATCACATCCAACGCCGCCGGGTTGCCGAGGATGCTCACCGCCATCACCATGCGTGTTTTAGGGGTCAATGCCGCTTCGAGTTTGGATACATCCAGATTGAGCGTATCGAGCTCGACATCCACAAAACGCAAGCGCAGGCCGTATTGCTGCAAAGGATAATAAGTCGTGGACCAGGATATCGCCGGCACGATCACTTCATCACCGCGCTGCAAAGGCCGATCTTTTTTGAAGAACAGTGCGCCAACGCCGACCAGATTGGCGGCCGAGCCGGAACTCACCATCAAGGCATGCTTGGTGCCGAATTTCTTGGCAAAGTCTACTTCAAATTGGCGTACGTTCTCCCCCATGGTGAATAGGCCGCCTTGAATCACGCGCTGCATGGCGTCAATTTCTTCGGTACCCCAGGAGGTGCTGGCTAATTCGTAAAACATGCTGATCCTTAATTATTGATGAACGAGTTCGCGAATGGTTTGGCTGATGCGCTTCACATCCGGATAGAAAAATTGCTCCAGCGTATAACCGGCCGGATGAGGAATATCCGGCAAGCCGATGCGGCGCACCGGCGCTTTGAGCGAATCGAACCATTTTTCGGCGGCGAGGCAGCCGATCTCGGCGCACACGCCGCCCATGGACCACCCCGTATCTACCACCACCAGACGCCCGGTTTTTTTTAGTGACTCGGCGATGATTTCTTCGTCTAAAGGTTTAATCGTGCGCAGGTCGATTACCTCGGCGTCGATGCCTTCGGCGGCCAATTTGTTGGCGGCTTGCAAGCCCAGCTCCAGGGCGTGAGATGCGCCAACAATCGTCACGTCTTTGCCGCGCCGGCGATAGATGCCTTTGCCCAGCGGCACGCGGTAGAAGCCTTCGGGAACGATGCCGTCTTTTTTCATCAGCCAGCGATGCTCAAACACCAGCACCGGGTTGTTGTCGAGAATGGCGGAAAGCATCAGGCCTTTGGCGTCATACGGTGTGCTCGGCATCACGATTTTCAAACCCGGAACCCCGAGCAATAAGCCTTGGATCGCTTGCGAATGCTGCGCACCCGATCCCCAGCCACGACCAATGGCGGCCCACACCACCATGGGCACCTTGGTCAGGCCGTTGTCCATGTAATGCATTTTTGCGGCGTGCGTCACCAACTGGTTGAACGCCAGCAGAATGAAATCAGGCCGATTGTGCATGAACACGGGGCGCATGCCATTCATCGCCGCACCGGTGCTCACGCCCATCATGCCCTCTTCCGACAAGGGCGAATCGAATACGCGTTTCTCGCCGAATTTATCTTGTAGATCTTTGGTCACGCCAAACATCGCGGTCGGATCATCCACACCCTGCCCGAACACAAACACCGACGGATCTTGCTTGAGCGCGATCTCCAACGCCTCGTTCACGGCCTTGGCATAGCCCAACACCCGCCCCTCTTTCGGATCGGGTGCGTCGTACACCAACGAATTAACTAAACCTTCATCCCACGGCATGTGTCTGGTTCCTCAATCAGCGTACACATGCGTGTACAAATCGGCTTCGGTTGGCTTCGGGCTGCGTAGTGCAAAGTCGAAGGCTTCCATCGTCTCCGCCATGATTTCGCCCGCCATGACTTTGCGCGCCTGCTCGTCGATCAGGCCGGCCGATTTCAGAAACGCAAAATAGGTTTCGATCGGGCAGGCTTTTTCCCACGCCTCGCGTTCAGCGATATCGCGATAGCCGGTCTTGCTGTCATCACCCGCGCCGCCATGGGCGCGAAAACGATACACCGGCGATTCGATGAAGGTCGGCCCGCCACCTTGTTTGGCGCGTGCCACTGCTTCTTGCATGGCTTCATACACCGCCAAGACATTCGTCCCATCCACCAACACGCTCGGCATGCCATAGCTCGCCGCCCATTTGTAGATTTCACGCTTAGGCTGACGCGTATGCAGCGGCGATTGCACCGAGTAAAAATTGTTCTCGCAAAAGTAAATAATAGGGAGTTGCTTCAAGGCCGCAAAGTTGAGCGCCTCGGACACCGAGCCTTCTTCGGTGGCGGCGTCGCCGAGAAAAACCGTCGTCACATAACTCTCATCTTGCATCTGCGCCGCAAACGCAGTGCCGGTGGCGATCGGCACTACGCCAGCGACGATGGCGGAGCTGCCGGCCATGCCGACTGATTTATCCATTAAATGCATGGAACCACCGCGCGAACCGACGCATCCATTGATGCGGCAATGCATTTCGCACAACATGGCTTTCAGATCGCCGCCTTTGGCCAAATAATTGCCGTGCGTGCGGTGGCTGGCGTAGAGTAAATCGGCGCGGGTCAAGGCTGCACAAGCACCAACCGAGGTGGCCTCTTGGCCGATCACCAAATGGATCGGCGACTTCATATGGTCTTGGAAATAGCGGCGTTCGATTTCTTCCTCAATGATGCGGATGCGCAGCATGTCGCGGAACAGCTTGAGCAGGAACGCCGGCTCGTAGTGATCTAGCTTCTCCTGCCAGCCGGCGAATCCAGTACCGTGGTAATCGTAACGTATCATTTTCTAACCCAAGCCATTCGGTTGATACATCACGATCTTGCTACCCGAGGTGTCGAATTTAATCGGCACATAGATCAAGCCGTTTAATTTTTCACGAATCGCTGCATGCTGCTCAGGACGCGCAAAAAACATCAGGAAGCCGCCGCCGCCCGCGCCCAACAGTTTGCCGCCGAGCGCGCCCGCCGACATGGCTGCATCGTAGATCTGGTCGATCTCAGGGGTAGTTACCTTGTCCGACAGCTTGCGTTTGTATTGCCAATTCTCGTTCAGCAATTTGCCAAAATCGTCGAGGTCGTCCGTGTCGCGCCCGAGAATACTGAGTGCTTCATCTACCAGTGCGCGCATCATGCGCAGCTCAGTCTTGCGAAGATTGAGATTGTCGATTTTGGTCTTCGCCACATCCGAGGAAAAACGAGAAATGCCGGTAAAAAACATCATCAAATGCGATTCCAATGATTCACGCCGCTCCGGGCGCAAGATCACGGGGTTGACGTCTATCGCGCCGTCCTGGCGAAATTCAATCTTATTGAACCCGCCATAGGCCGCAGATACTTGATCTTGCGAACCGACGTTTTCTTGAATCAGATCTTGCTCGACATGCAGCGCATGCTGCAACAACTTGTCTTTGGTGACGTACATCCCCTTCATCGCCATTAGCGCATTAATCAGGCCTACCGTGAAAGAGGAGCTGGAACCGAGTCCGGAGCGCGCTGGCAAATCACCGTCATGATGCACTTCGATCCCGCGCACACAATTCATCCATTGCAGCACCTCGCGCACCGACGGATGCTCGATCTGCGACACCTCCATCACGTTTTCAATGCGCGAATAGACGATGCGGTATTTATGCTCGAAAAACGGCGGCAGATAGCGACAGCTGATATAACAGTATTTGTCGATCGCCGTCGCCAGCACCGCACCGCCGTGTTCGCGGTACCAGGCCGGATAATCCGTACCGCCACCGAAAAAGGAAATGCGAAAGGGGGTGCGGCTGATAATCATGAGCGCAGAGCCTCCCCTCCGGGGGAATACAGTTTTCGCTTGAGTTGAATCTGCGTCATCTGCTCGATGTGCTGCAACACCTCCGGCCCGAATTTTTTCTCCACCAGCGCCAGATAGCGTGGGTTTTTGAAATAAGTCATGAAGGCTTGATCGCGAAATTTCAAAACCTCTGCTGCGGTCAGCACGTCGGTGCGCAGCGGCATGGTTTCAAAGCTGTGCTGCGAGTAGCCGATCCAACTATCCGGTAATTCCCAGCCTTTTTCGATTGCCATGGTGTAGAGCTTGGAGCCGGGATAGGCCATGGCGCAATAGAAGTTGGCGAATTCGCAATTGGCTTCAATCGCAAGGTCGAGCGTTTCTTGCATGGACTCGAAGGTGTCGTCGGGCAGGCCGAAGATGTAATTGCCGATGACGTTGATACCCGCATCCTGAATTTTCTTCACCACTTGTAGAATCTCTTCCAGGCCGAAGCGGCCCTTTTCCACGCCATCGCGCACATGCTTGGAGCCGGATTCGATGCCCAAGGCCAGCCAACGGAAGCCCGCGCGGTTAAGCTTGTCCAGAAATTCGTCCTTCACCGTATCCACCCGTGCATAGGCCCAGATGTTGAGGTCGTAGCCGCGCTCGATGATATGGTCGCAGATGCCGATCACATGGTTTTTGTTCAGCACAAACATCTCGTCCACGAACTTAATGTTTTTCACGCCGTATTTATTCACCAGCTCGTCGATTTCTTTAATCACCGTATCGGGCGACCACATGCGATACGAAGGCTTGCCAAAGGGCGCATTGATACAGCAGAACGAACATTTGTATGGGCAACCCAGGCTGGTATGCAGCGACACATAGGGCTGGCGTTGGGCGATATGCTCGAAGCAATGCCAGTTATGCGCGCGGTATTGATCCATCGGCAGCAAATCCCACGCCACGCTCGGCATCTCGCTATCCAGATCATCCATCAGCGGCGCGGGGGGGTTATTCATAATCACGCCGCCAAAGCGATACCAAAGGCTGGGAATGTCATTGAGCTTGGGTGTTTGCGCAGCACCCGCAAGGGGTACGCCGGTGGGTACCCCGCTGCTGCGCAGCGACCCTTCCGCAGCCTTCAAGGCTTGCGCGGTTTGTAGAATGGTCTCCGGGCCTTCGCGGTCGCACACGTAGTCGCACGCTTCTTCTTGCATCGTGCGCTCAGGCAGGGCGGCCGGGTGGGTGCCGGTCATGAGGATTTTATAGTTCGGATCGAGGGCTTTCAGCGCACGGCAAGTAGCGCCGGCGGCGGGCATGTTTTGAGTCGAGGCCGAGGGCTGAAAGCCATACACCACCATGGCGATCAGCACCGGATCGTATTGATCGGCCACTTGTTGCGCGGCCTCCTCCGGACTGAGGTTATACGCCGGGGCATCCAAGATGGCCACGCTTAAGCCTTTGTTGCGGACATAGGTTGCGAACAACCCGGCAAGGGAGGGTGGCTCGATGGCCGAAATATCATCACCCAACTTTTGATAGACCGCACGTCGGTTACCGGGGTTGATAAACAACACATCAACCACTTGCTTGCTGCTTGATACCATTAAATTACCTTATTAAACAATATATTAAATACATGGGCTTAGGAAGAAAGCCCGTAGTTTAGAACATTATCGGCTGGCTTTGACGCTTCTTAAGCTTTGAATAGTCGCGAAATGCAGCGGAATCACTCGTCCGGCATCTCCTGATCGGGAAACAGCACATCAGTGAAGCCGAATTGGCGCATGTCTTTCATGCGCATCGGATATAGCACGCCATACAGATGGTCGCACTCGTGCTGCACCACGCGCGCGTGGAATCCTTCTACCGTGCGGTCGATGGGATTACCCGCAGCATCGACACCGGTATAGCGCAAGCGCCTAAAACGCGGCACGACACCACGCATGCCCGGTACGGAAAGGCAGCCTTCCCAGCCA
This sequence comes from Burkholderiales bacterium, assembly GCA_018781585.1. GTDB lineage: Bacteria > Pseudomonadota > Gammaproteobacteria > Burkholderiales > Thiobacteraceae > RBG-16-58-11. The sequence goes on along the minus strand of JADMJT010000003.1, from coordinate 65,717 downwards.
TCTTCCATCTCTTCATCTAGCTTATAAAGCGTGGGATTGATCAGAATCGTAAACGGCACTTGTTCAGCATCGGGATAGCGCGGGTTATGCTCCACACCAAAAATTACCACTTGCTGATTGACACCGATTTGCGGTGCGGCAAGCCCCGCGCCACTCGCCGCCGCCATGGTATCGCGCATGTCCTGAATCAGCGCTTGGAGTTCCGGTGTATCGAAGCGATCCACCAATTCTGCGACGCGTAGCAGACGCGGGTCGCCCATGCGGAGAATTTCTCTGACGCTCATAAATTTAGCTTACGCATAAAGCATGTTTCTCTGTTGTTGCCCTCTCTCCTAACTCTCCACCCGCAAGGAGTACGCGGTGGGTGCCCCGCTGCTTCGCAACGACCCTTCCGCAGTCCCACTAGTGGGAGAGAGGGACAGAGTGTCGCTGTGCGACTTGCTTCTTAGCTGGCGTGCAAGGCAACCAAATGCTCAAGGATGTTGCGCACGCGCTGCATGGATTGCTTCAACACGGCTTCGACTTCATCGTAATGTACCGCGTCCTTGCTCGAGCCACGGCCTGCGGCGAAATTTGCCACCACGCCGATCGTGGCGTAGCACAGCCCAATTTCCTTGGCGAGCCCGGCTTCCGGCATACCGGTCATGCCCACCATCGTCGCGCCGTCACGCTCTAAGCGATTGATCTCGGCTTTCGATTCCAGGCGCGGCCCCTGCACTGCCGCATAGACGCCACCATCAATACAGGTTTCCCCCGCCGCCTTCACTGCGCGCAAACATAGCGCGCGTATTTTTTGACAATACGGTTCGGTGAAATCCATGTGCACCACCGGTTTGTCTTTACCTTCGCGAAACGTCGTTTGGCGGCCATGCGTGTAATCGATGATTTGATCCGGAATCACAATTGTCCCCGGCTTCAAATCCGCATGAATGCCCCCGACTGAGGCCACCGACACTAAATCTTTAACGCCACGCGAATGAATCGCCCAAATATTGGCACGATAGTTCACCTCGTGTGGCGGGATAGTATGGCCGTAGCCGTGTCGCGCCAGAAAAATAATTTCCTCGTTCGATAGCCGCCCCATGGTCAGCGCGCCGGAAGGCTCACCGAAGGGCGTACGGATCACTTGGCGATGCGTAATTTCGAGGTTGGCAAGTTGGGTCAGGCCGGAGCCGCCGATGATTGAGAGCATAGGGTTTGTCTTAATTAAGAGTGGGATTAAGAGTGGACTAAAAACAGTTTGAATTCACGGATGCACTTCGTGCTTATTTTGAAGTAACTTTAACATATTGCTCAAGTGCTTGCGCGAGTACTGCGATCACCGCCGGCCATGCTCCCGCCTCTGTTTGGCGGAACAAATGTAGCGTTGGGTACCACGGGCTATCGGCCCGATTCAGCAGCCAGCGCCACGCCGGCACGTGCGCCAGCAATACCCAGGTCGGCTTGCCCAGTGCGCCAGCCAGATGCGCCGCCGCGGTTTCCACGGTGATGATCAGATCGAGTTGGCTCATCGCCGCCGCCGTATCGCCGAAGTCGCCAAAATCCTCGCCCAAGGGAATCAGCGGAAACCCCGCCTCGTGTATATCCGATGCCGCCTTGCCGACTTGCAGACTGTAAAAACGGCAACCGGGAATCTCGAATAGCGGCGCCAGGTCGCGCAGCGTACACGAGCGCGCTTGATCGTAGGCGCTATCCGGATTGCCCGCCCAGACCAGGCCGATCTTGAGATCAGCGCTGGGCACGATGCGCGCGCGCCATTTCGAACGCAACGCGTCATCGGCGAATAAATAGGGCACGTCGCTGGGGATCGTATCGAGGGTGGTACCGAAGACGCCAGGCAAACTCTCCAGTGGTAAATGCAGGTCAAACCGGTTCTCTTCCACCGGTTGTGAGCCGCGTTCCAGCCACTCATCTACGCCGGTCAAGCCGCGCAAGGCTGACTGCAAGCCCGGCTTCACTTCAAACAATACCGTGCCGCCGCGCGCCTTCACCAGCGGCAAATAGCGCGCGAATTGAAACACGTCGCCGTAGCCGATTTCATCGTAGATCAAGAGTCGCTTGCCCGCGAACAGCTCACCATTCCAGTACGGCTTACTGTAACGATGCGGATAAGCTTGCTGGAACAGGAAGCGCCATTCATAACCTTCCCAGCCACGCGCCAAATCGCCCTTTTGCAAATACGCCAGTGCCCGGCCCCACTGCGCCTCGGCCAAATCGGGTTGGAGCGTAAGCGCTTGATCATACCGTTCAATCGCCTCATCCATTTGACCTTGGCGCGATAAGGCATTCGCCAAGTTCAACGCCGCCGCCGGATGGTGCGGTTCCCGCTCCAACGCCACCGTGTAGTGCGTTATCGCCGCAACATATTTGCCTTGGGCCGCCAACACGTTACCCAAGTTATTGCGCAGTTCCGGCGCGAGTGGATTTAAATTGACCGCTTGGCTGAGCGCCGCCTCCGCGCTGGCGTAATTGCCCAGTGCCTTCTCGCTCAGCGCGAGATAATGCAGGCTGGCGACATGATTCGGCATCGTCTCCAGGGCAAGTGCTAGCTGGCGTTTCGCGGCTTCGGGGCTGCCATCCCGCAACAATACCCGGCCCAGATTGGCGCGCGCATCGGCGAAGCTCGGCGCGCATTCCAGGGCTTGTTCGAGCCGCGCTTGCGCCGCGGAATATTGGCCTTGTGCTTCCAATGCACAAGCTAAATTATTGAGTACCTCAGGAAAATTCGGGCGCAGCGCCAGCGCCTGTTCGAACACGACTTGCGCCGCAGGGAAATCATTCAGGGAAAACAGCCGCTGCGCCTCGATCAGCAGCGCTTCCAGCGTAGCGGGGGTGCTCATTCCTTCAGCGCGTAGATTTCCGGCAGGTTGCGCCACATGCCTTTTACATCCATGCCACAGCCGAAAACATAGCGATTGGGGAGTTGCAAGCCGACGTAGTCAGCTTGGATTGGTTTGACTTGATCGATTTCCTTATCCGCCAGCACGGCGCAATAAAATTCCGCGGCGCCCATTTGCAGCAGCTTGTCGCGTACCGCCGCCAGCGTATGGCCCTCGTCCAGGATGTCGTCTATCACCAACACCACGCGGCCTTTCACATCTTCCTTTGGCATCACCTTCCAGGCGATATCCTGACCTTGCGTGCTGTTGCGGTAGCGCGTGGCATGAATGTAATCGAGATCGAGCGGAAAGCGCAGTTGCGGCAATAATTGGCCGGCGAACACGATGGCGCCGCCCATCACCGACAGCACGATGGGGTAGCGCTCGCCGAGTTGGGCGGTGATTTCTTGCGCTACGCGCGATACTGAAGCGGATACGAATTCAGCGGAGCAAAGTCGCTCCGCTGAATGGAGAATTGCTAATGCCTGTTCGCGGCTATGCATGCGACGATCAGTAGGTAAACGTCACGGTGTTACCATCCATCGCCCGCTGAATGACATACGAGCCGCCCACCGTTTCTTCGATTTCCGGAATGAGATCGTCGCCCCATAGCTCCAAGGTCGGCGTGCACACCTTGAATTTCACGCCGGCTGCGTACGCATCCTTGATAAAGTCGTACACGCTTTTGCTCGAGCCGTCTTTTACATGTAATTTTTCCGCCACGCCGCGTTTTGCCAACTCACCCGCGCCCGCGGTCAAAATCACTTCTACCTCATATTCCATCGCGGCCGCCACGGTGGCTTGGAAAAAAGGCGCGCCTAATTCCGCACTATTCTTTGGATCAGTATTCACCATCACAATCATGAGTTTGTTAGCCATAACTCCCCTCCTTCAAGCTCAGCGTTAAACACGAAACTCGCGATGCGAGCCTGCGTCCCTCTCTCTCGCTTGCGGGAGAGAGCTAGGAGAGAGGGAAACGGTCATGGCGAGTTTCATTTTCCGGGGTTACCATTGCCATGACCGTTCGGTAAATCGCAATGCAGCGATGCGAGATATTCCCGGAATTGATCGCCGATCTCGGGATGTTTTAAAGCATAGCCCATGGTCGCTTGCAGGTACCCCAATTTGCTGCCGCAATCGTAGCGTATTCCTTCAAACTGATAAGCAAAAATCGCTTCGTATTCAATCAGGGCGGCAATGCCATCGGTGAGTTGAATTTCGCCGCCGGCGCCCGGCTTTACCTGTTCCAGCATGCGAAAAATACGTGGCGTCAAGATATAGCGCCCGACGACCGCCAAGGTGGAAGGCGCCGCCTCCGGTTTGGGTTTTTCCACGATGCCGGTCACGCGCTGCACGCGATCGGAAACCGCGTGGCTTTCCACAATGCCGTAGGCGCCGGTATTCGCGCGCGGCACATTTTCAACGCCCAACACCGAGCTGGCGTGCGCTTCGTATAAATCCACCATCTGTTTGAGTGCTGGCGGGTTGGCATCGATCAAGTCATCCGCCAGGATTACCGCAAACGGTTCGTCGCCCACCACCGATGCGGCGCACAACACCGCATGCCCGAGTCCCAAGGCTTCCGCCTGACGGGTATACACGCAGGTGACATTGGACGGCAGAATGCCGCGCAACTGTTCGAGGATATTGGCTTTACCCCGTGCTACCAACTCCGCTTCCAATTCATAGGCTTTGTCAAAATGATCTTCAATCGCGCGCTTATTGCGACCGGTGACGAAAATCATTTCAGTGATGCCAGCAGCGATCGCTTCCTCCACCGCGTATTGAATCAGTGGTTTATCCACGATCGGCAGCATCTCCTTCGGGCTCGCCTTGGTCGCGGGTAAAAAGCGCGTGCCCATCCCGGCTACGGGAAACACGGCTTTGCGGATTTTTTTCGTCATGATTTGGATCGCTCCTTGGATGGCGCTGGATTTTAGCAGTAATTGATGGAAGATTAATTACTATGCTTGATCCAATAGTGCACGCAGACCATCCTCATCCAGCAAGGGCACGCCCAGATCTTGCGCCTTGGCCAGTTTGCTGCCGGCGTCACTGCCCACCACGACATAATCAGTCTTTTTCGATACGCTGCCGATCACTTTTCCCCCAACGGCCTCGATCAATTCCTTGGCTTGCTCGCGCGAGAGCGTGGGCAATGCGCCCGTCAGCACAAACGTCTTGCCGCTGATCGCGGTTTGTACCATCGCCTGTTTACCCTTGCCTTCGGGCCAGGTTACCCCTACGGCGCGCAAGGATTGGATGACTTCCCGGTTGTGCGGCTCGGCGAAAAATTGTGCGATGCTCTCGGCCACGATCGGGCCAATGTCCAGTACCTCGGTCAATTGCGCTTCGTCGGCATCCATCAAGCTATCGAGTGAGCCAAAGTAACGCGCCAGCGCTTTGGCCGTGGCTTCGCCTACATTGCGGATGCCCAGCGCGTAGATGAAGCGTTCCAGCGTGGTCTGCTTGCTGTGCTCAATCGCGGCCAAAATATTCGATGCCGACTTTTCCGCCATGCGCTCCAAATTCACCAGCGCTTGCATATCGAGGGGGTAGATATCGGCCGGGGTGTGAACGAGACCACTATCCACCAACTGTTCGACCAATTTATCCCCCAAACCTTCAATATCCAGCGCGCGGCGGCTAGCAAAATGCAGCAGGGCCTGCTTGCGTTGCGCCGGGCAAAACAGTCCACCAGAACAGCGTGCTACCGCTTCATCTGGCAACTTAACAATATGCGAACCGCACACCGGGCACTGGATCGGCATCACGAACGGCCGCACTGCTGCGGGCCGCTGCTCGTGCACGACGCTCACCACTTCCGGAATCACGTCGCCGGCGCGGCGCACGATCACGAAATCACCGATGTGGACGTCCTTGCGCCGCACTTCGTCTTCATTGTGCAGGGTGGCATTGGTCACTGTCACGCCACCGACGAACACCGGTTTTAACCGCGCCACCGGCGTGATGGCGCCGGTGCGACCGACTTGCACGTCGATATCCAGCACCTCGGTCATCATCTCTTGTGCGGGGTACTTATGCGCCACGGCGAAACGCGGTGCGCGCGAAACGAAACCTAGCTCATTTTGCGCGGCGAGATCGTTCACCTTGTACACCACGCCGTCGATTTCATACGGCAGCGATTCGCGCTTGGCGCCGATCGTGCGGTAATACGTCAGCAGGCCGCTCACGCCGGTCACCACACGGCGTTCAGAACAAACTGGGAAATGCAGCTCGGACAGCCAATCCATGACTTGGCTTTGCAGCCGCGGCATTTGCGCGCCCTCTATCGCACCAATGGCATAGGCAAAAAAAGTCAGCTTGCGCGACGCACTGATGCGCGGGTCGAGCTGGCGCAGCGAGCCGGCGGCGGCATTGCGCGGGTTGGCGAATTCCTTTTCTTGCTTGGCACGCTGCGCAGCGTTCAAACGCTCGAAATCGCGCTTCAGCATCAGCACCTCGCCGCGCACTTCGAGCAGCCGTGGCGGGTGGGAGGTATGCAGCTTTAAGGGTATCGCATGAATCGTGCGGATATTTCCCGTCACGTCCTCGCCGGCATAGCCGTCGCCGCGTGTCGCCGCTTGGGTAAGCACACCCTGCTCATACACCAAGCTCAATGCGAGGCCATCGAATTTGGGTTCAACCGCATAGTCGATGCTGTCGCGGCCCAGCCCTTCACGCACGCGGCGGTCAAAGGCCTCCACCTCCTCGTCCTCGAATGCATTATTGAGCGACAACATCGGCACGCGATGCGTCACTTGGGCGAATTCGGTAGTGGGGCTGGCGCCTACCCGCTGGGTGGGCGAATCAGGGGTGGCGAGTGAGGGATAGTCGGTTTCGAGTGCTTGCAGTTCGCGGAACAGTTTGTCGAATTCCACATCCGGAATCGTCGGCGCATCAAGCACGTAGTAACGGTAATTGTGGGTCTCGATTTCCTCACGCAGTTGCTTGACTCGGGCGGCGACGTTTTGCGGAATCGTCATGAAAGGAAGATCAAATTCTAACCACGGATACACACGGATTAACACGGATAAGACTTGTTATTGAACTTCTATCCGTGTTCATCCGTGTTCATCCGTGGTTTCAAAAACGAGAACAGGCTTTCAAGAAAATAGCCGCTGCGCGCGCGCCGAACCGGCCGGAATGCCGTGCTTATCCATCTTGGCGTAAATCATCGAAATCTGCTGCTTGATCTTGGCGATGCCCTCGTCAGTCAAGGGCCGCAGGTTGTCGTCCACCAGCATACCCTTGAGCGAATCGGACAATTGGCGCGCAAACTGAATCATGTGGTCGAATGCACGCAAGCCATTCGGGATGCGCGGCACATCGAACAGCAAGGTCAGGCCATGGGTATTGAGATATTTCATTTCCTGCGTTTTGAATGGCGCCGATTCTTGATTCGTCAGGGTGTACAACACCGCCCCGTGATCATCTTGGTATTGATACGTACCATCGCTTGCCAGCTTAAAACCACCCGCCTCAGCCAGTGCGCGAATTTTGGTACCCGGAAAAGTATCCTGATCCAGCGCGATCACATTGATCCCCACCAAAATATCCACGTCGGCGCAGAACGTGTCCAATTTGGCCGCCGTATCCAGCGCAACCTGACGCTCCGGCATTTGTGCCACCGCCATCAAAGTCTCCGCCGCCTGCTGTATCTGACTGGAAAATTCAGCGATCTCTTCACCCGTCAACGCACCCGCCCGGTCTGCCAGCTGTAATGCGCCATACATTGCTGAAAACTCAACGCGATCACGCGCGATCAAAACGTCTTCCCATCTGCCGGTAGGGTCGAGACCACGCCAAATGAGCGTTTTGCCCAGCGTCGACGCGCCTAGCGCAGCACGCAATGTGGCGGCTTGCACTGGCTCCGCAAAATCCAGACGCACGACATAATCAATGCTGGCGTCAATCGGCGCCGGTATTTCACTCTCGGGTTTATCGGCTTTAAGTGCCCTCGCAGCTGTGGGTGCCAGTGTTGACTCAACGACAGGTTCAAGCGCCGCACCTTCCTCGCTCACTGCAGATTCCTCGCTCAATTTTGGTTCGATGCGTACATCGTTCAGGGTGGCGCGGCCAAGGGTCGTCGCTCCAATATCAGTTGCGGGGTCGGTCATCAGGACATCTTCGCGCGGCGCTTGAAAGCGCTGCTGCGCGATCTTGCGAAACTTACGTTCCTGAATCCAGTTGTAAACCACGACCCCGATAATAACCAAGAGTCCGAAGCCCATCAGGCTTAAATGCAAATCGCTCATTATATTTTTCTTTTCCTGGAGGCCATGGCCATTAGGCTACGGCTTGCTCTTGCATTTTCATGGCAACATCGACATCCACCGCCACAATGCGTGATACGCCGGACTCCGGCATGGTCACCCCCACCAATTGCTCGGCCATTTCCATGGTGATCTTGTTATGGGTGATGAACATGAATTGCGTGTGCTCCGACATTTTCTTTACCAACTCGCAGTAACGCTCGGTATTGGCGTCATCCAGAGGCGCATCTACCTCGTCCAGCAGGCAAAACGGCGCCGGGTTGAGGCGGAACAGGGAGAATACCAGGGCCAGAGCAGTCAGCGCCTTCTCGCCACCCGACAGCAGGTGGATGGAGTTGTTGCGTTTGCCCGGCGGTTGGGCGATGAGCTGAACGCCCGCGTCGAGTATTTCATCGCCAGTCAGCACCAATTCAGCATGACCGCCGCCGAATATGCTCGGGAACAATTCCTTGAAGTAGCCGTTGACTGTGTCGTAAGTCGCTTGCAGGCGCTCACGCGTTTCATGGTCTATTTTGCGTATCGCTTGGTCGAGCGTGTCTACCGCTTCCATCAGATCGGCTGCTTGGGCATCGAGATACTGCTTGCGTTCGCTCGCCGCTTGCAATTCATCCAGCGCCGCCAGATTCACCGCGCCCAACGCTTCGATTTCCTGTTTGAGGCGATTGATCTCACTTTGCAGATGGTCGGCCTTGACGCCCTTTTCCGCTTGCTGAGCAAGCTGTTCGAGATTCGCGGCGGCTTCCTGTAGCTGCGC
>JADMJT010000003.1:39584-56708 GCA_018781585.1 Burkholderiales bacterium | reverse complement strand
TTTCCGCTTGCTGAGCAAGCTGTTCGAGATTCGCGGCGGCTTCCTGTAGCTGCGCAGCGGCTTGCTCGTCGGTCAGACGCGCTTCCTGCTCCTTGAGCCGTGCCTGTTCCAATTTGTCGCGCAGCGGATCGTGCCGCTGTTCGGAGCCGAGGCGCGCTTGCTCCACTGCTTGCAGCGCGAGCGTCGCCTGCGCCAGCACATCGCGCGCTGTGGCGAGTTTCAACTCCGCCGCTTGGCGCGTTTCGAGTGCGCGATCCAGCGCTTGCTTCATCGGCGCTTCGTCCAGCCCATCGCGTTCCAGGCTCAGCTTTGATTTCTCGGCGTTAATCCGGTTCAGGCTTTCTTCGGCCAGGCGCGCGATATTTTCCAGTTCCTGGATTTTGGCGCGTGCGGCTCGCTCGTTGAACGCCGCTTCCTGTGCTGCTCGCTCGGCTTGCGCCAAGACATCGCGCTGGCGATTGAGCGTATTAGTGGCTTCTTCGCGCACGATCTTGGCGTCTTGCATATTGGTCAGCAAGACTTCAATCGCGATGCGCTGGGTTTTGAGATTTTCGCCGATACGCGCGCGATTCGTTTCCTCCGTGCCCAGCGCAGCAGTGACTTCACCGATTTCACGCTCAATGGCGCCACCGCGCTGCGCCGCTTGCTGCTCTAGCTGCGCCATGCGCTGCGCATCCATTTGCACCCGATGCAACTCTTGCTGCACGCGGCTGATCTCGGCCTGCCCGGTTGCGAGTTCGGTTTTTAAAGTGGCGCTGCGCTCCTCGGCTTCGGTCACGCCGGCTTCCATGCCGCTTTGCGCATTTTTGCCGGCTTGAATTTCCACCTGCAACGTCTCGATCTCACGTTGGCGCATCAGCACCGAATGCAGGGGGGATTGCTCGCCGTGGAAACTGACGCCATGGCGCGTCACCACATGGCCCGCTTGGCATACGATCAACTCGCCCGGTTTAAGCTCATTGCGCCGCGACAGCGCTTCGGTGCAGTCAGCCACTGCATACACGCCGTGCAGCCAATCCGCCACGCAGCCACCGCCCTGGCCGCGCCAGCGCACATAGCGGCTCAGCGGGGTGAGGCTGGAAGGCGCGTCACCGTCGTTAATGCTGCCTGCACCACCATCCACAACGGTGATCACCGCGGGCGGCATGTCGCTCATCCATTGCGTTGCAGCACTGACATCACTCATTACGACCGCATTGACGCGGTCGCGCAACACGCCCTCCAATGCGATGTCCCAACCGGCTTCAATTTCCAAACTTTTCCATAAACGGGCAAAGCTCGCCAACTGGTGTTTTTCGAGCCAGGCTTTGAGCTTCTCGTCTTGATCGAGATTGCTCTGCATCTGAGTCAGCGTTTGAACGCGGGCTTCAAGGCGGGCGAGGTTTTGCAAATGTTCACTTACCTTGCGCTGCGCCTCGCGCACGGCGCGTTCGGCATCCGGCTGGCGCTGATGTTTCTCGCTATATTGATTGCGCGCCGTGTTCAGACGGCCGGTCATATCGACTACTTGCGCTTGCAGGGCAGCCAATTGCGCACGGTCGGGGCGGGTCAGTTGTGTTTGTTCTTGCTGCAAGCGCGATAGGCGCGCGCGGTATTGCTCCAGCGCCTTCTCGGCATGGGCAAAATGGGTTTCTTCCACGCGCCGGCTTTGCTCCGCTTCGGACAATTGGCGCTGTAATTCGGCGTTGCGCGATTGGGCTGCATCGAAGGCAGTTTGCGCAGCGGGGAGTTTATTGCGCTCTGCGGTAGCCGCCTCAGCCGTCTCGGCGGCGGCTCTCACGGCGCCTTCGAGTTGCTCGCGCCAATCAGTAAGCTGCTCGTTGGCCTGGGCCCGCTGGGTTTCGTGTTGAGCGAGTTGCTGTTCGAGCGAAGTGATTTGCTGGTTGATGCGATTGCGGCTATCGCGTTGGTGTTGGATTTGCTGCTCGAGCTTGGCAACGAAGGCATTCGCCGCGTACACCTCGCTCTGTACGGCATGCAACTGATCGCTGGCGGTGTAATGCTCGGCGCGCGCGGCTTCCATGCGGCTCTCGGCTTCTCTCAGGCGCGCGGTTTCGGCTTCTAGCTCGTTCACCAAGCGCGCCACTTCACGCGTGGCTTTTTCCCACTGCGCTTGCGCTTCACGTTTGCGCAGGAACCACAGCATGTGCTGCGAATGGGTCATCTGCTCATGCAAGGCGTGATAATGCTTGGCGACTTCAGCCTGCGCACTCAGCCGCTCAAGCTGATTGCCCAACTCGATCCGGATATCTTCAACCCGGGCCAGGTTCTCACGCGTATCGCGCAACCGGTTCTCGGTCTCGCGCCGGCGTTCTCTGTAAATCGACACGCCGGCCGCTTCTTCCAGAAACACGCGCAGCTCTTCCGGTTTGGCATCGATCACGCGCGAAATCATGCCCTGCTCGATAATGGCATAGGCGCGCGCGCCGACCCCGGTGCCGAGGAACATGTCCATCACATCGCGGCGGCGCACATGGATAGCATTGATGTAGTAGTTAGAATCGCCATTGCGATCCAGCACACGTTTGACGGAAACTTCGGCATAAGCCGACCATTGCCCGCCGGCGCGACCCAGGCTGTTATCGAACACCAGTTCAACGCTGGCGCGCGACACCGGGTTGCGGCCGCCGGAGCCATTGAACAGCACATCCTGCATGGTCTCCCCGCGCAGATGTTTAGCCGAAGACTCGCCCAGCACCCAGCGCACGGCATCGATTACATTGGATTTGCCACAGCCGTTGGGGCCGACGACGCCGACCAGTTGGCCGGGAACGTGAATGGTCGTGGGATCGACGAAAGATTTAAAACCAGCAAGCTTTATATGAGTGAGACGCACAATCGGGCTTCGTTATTTTATGGAATTGAGACGGCTTACTCCTGGGAGGGCATCCTCCTAAGCCGTCAGGCAGGGTTATAATTTTACCTAATTTTGAACCCAAATTTATAAAGAAACGACAAATGCCAAGCAAACCTAGCAAGTCACTGGAAACATTCGATAATCCCAACCCCAACCGGGATTTTCATATCCACATGGAGATCCCCGAGTTCACCTGCCTGTGCCCCAAGACCGGTCAGCCGGACTTCGCGACCCTGTTTCTGGACTACATCCCGGACAAGCTGTGCGTGGAATTGAAGAGCTTGAAGCTCTATATCTGGTCATTCCGCAACGAAGGCGCGTTTCACGAGGCGGTCACAAACCGCATTCTGGACGACCTGACGAAAGCTGCCAAGCCGCGCTTCATGCGGCTCACGGCCAAGTTCTATGTGCGGGGCGGGATATTTACCAACGTGGTGGCGGAACATTGCAAGAAAGGCTGGAAACCGGAACCAATAGTGGAATTATCGAACTTTGCGCCGAACTCGAATACGCGCGCTTAACTATTCCATGGGATGGGGTGTGGACGTGGGTGTGGAAAGCAGACGTAAATATCTCATCGCGAAGGCCGGTAAAAGCAACAACGCCATGAGCACCATTTGCTCACTTAGGGGCAAGCTCAAGACATCAACTTGATAGCGGTGCGCGCCGAGCATATATGCGCTGAAATACATAAGCGGCGCAAACACCGCCATGATCACAAAAATTTTTATCAGATGATGCATCAACCCTTCACTCCCTACCCTGATTCGTCCGGCGCTAAGCCTGTGCTAAGCTACTTGCATGCTAGCTGGCGCCACAAACCACTTATCGTCGTTTGGCTCGCCCAGCTTTAGGCTGCTTCCTCACTTAAACAGTAGTTGAGCACGGAGATTCGTAATGACTGCATGGGTTCGTTTTTCGCATGGTGGGGAGATTGCTTTTGGCACACTCGAACATGACACGATTCATGTGCATGCCGGCAATATGCTAGGCGCCCACCAGCCTACAGGACAAACCCTGGCACGAACCGCCGTCGAATTGCTCGCCCCTTGCGTACCGGGAAAAATGCTCGGCTTATGGAATAATTTTTACGAGCGTGCCCAAAAAGAAAATCTGGCGCATCCGCCGCATCCGCTGTATTTCGTCAAAACCGACAATTGCTACCTCGCATCGGAAAAAATTATTCGCCAACCGTTGAGTTACGACGGCCCCGTTGTATTCGAGGGCGAATTAGGGGTGGTCATCGGCAAGACCTGCCGTAATGTGAGCGAAGCCGAAGCGACCGAATATATCTTCGGCTACACCTGCATCAACGATGTCACCGCACGCGGCATCCTCAAAGCCGATCCGACTTTTACGCAATGGGTGCGCGCGAAAAGTTTCGATACCTTCGGTCCGATCGGCCCAGTTATCGCGACCGGCATCGAGCCTGACCAGCTCGTGGTGCGCACTCGGGTGAATGGCGTCGAGAAACAGCATTATCCGGTAGCCGATATGTTCTATCGGCCACGCCAGATCGTAAGTCTGCTTTCCCATGACATGACCTTGAACCCGGGCGATGTCATTGCTTGCGGCACCTCTATCGGGACCGAACCCATGCCCAAGGGTTGCACGGTGGAAATTGATATTGGGGGAATTGGCGTGCTAAGAAATCACTACGAGTAGTGCAAAAATCTGCTCAATCGATGCGACTATTTCGCCAATAGCGCGGCACCGCTTACGATCAGCAGCACGCTGATCGCACGCTGAAACTCGGTTTGAGTCAGTTTGGTGTGAATATGACCGCCGATGTAAAGAAAAACACCCATGATCGGCAGCGCCGCTGCGACCCAGGCTAAGAACCCCATCGTAAAAAATCCTGAGCTGGCGTAGCCTACAAGCCGTCCCGCGCCATCGAGTAAAAAAATCGTGGCAAAAGTAGCGCGAAACGCCGCTTTATCCAAGCCGCGCGCTTTGAAATAAGTGACATACAATGGCCCACCCGTGCCGAACAGCGTGCCGATCATGCCGCCGGACATCCCCGCTAATATGCCCCAGCCGCGCGCCGCGCCGGCTTTAGGGGTGTGACCGGAGAGCATATAGAAGGCGAATAAAATGATGAATACGCCGAGCGCCTTGGTGAGTAATAGTGCATCCGTGCGTGAAATAAAAAATAGTGCGATCGCCACACCGATCAAGCTAAAAGGAATCAAGGGAACAATTTCCTTCCAGCGAATATCGTTGCGGTTATTCATTCCCTGGCTGAGCGAGGCGACATAATCCAGCAACACGACCAGCGGCACGGCGACGGAAAGCGGTAAAAACAAAACCAGGAGGGGGATTGCGATAAGACCGGAACCAAAGCCGGCAATACCGCGTACCAGATAGGCGATGGCGATAATGGCCGTACCGGCCGCAAGCTGAATCGGGGTCAGCGCGTCAAACAAGAAATTCTCTCCCTGCATGGCGGACAAAGTAGTGTCCGCTTCTCTTTTTTGGTGGGTGTAGCGTGCGCATTATTGCATTGTTGTACACTCAAAAAGAAGACCAACAGGCAAGTAAATGATCAAAAACCTCTCTCTTGGCCTCGATTTCGGCACCAGCGGTGCGCGCGCCCAAGTTATTGACACCAATGGAAGCGTGGTCGCGCAAGCACATTGCTCCTATGATCTTGCCCAATGGCAAAGTTGGCTGCACGCCCTGACATGGCTGCTCGGCACCCTGCCTGCTCCAGTGCGGCGTCGGATCAAAGCCATCGCCATTGACGGCACTTCGTCTACGGTGTTGTTGTGCGATGCGACCAACACGCCGCTGCATCCTCCCCAACTATATAACGACGGCCGCGCACGGATCGAAGCTGATCGCATCGCTGCATGCGCGCCAAGTGGACACATTGCCGCCGCACCGACATCGAGCCTGGCCAAGCTGCTCCATGCACTCCAGCAGCCCCACACTGAGCCCCCCGGCTATTTCACCGACCAAGCAAGTTGGCTTGCCAGCATGCTCACCGGCAAACCGGGCATTTCCGACTACCACAACGCTTTGAAGCTTGGCTACGATGTCGCCGCCTTGGCTTGGCCAACTTGGATGCGCCCGCTCAACGTCGGGGCCTATTTGCCACAGGTGGTTACGCCCGGTACCTTGCTGGGCGCTGTGGCTCGCGAAGTGGCACGCAAATTAGATATTTCTCCTACCTGCTGCGTGCGCGCCGGCACCACTGACAGCATCGCCGCCTTCATCGCCAGCGGCGCTGGCACACCAGGAGATGCCATCACTTCGCTTGGCTCCACGCTAGTGCTGAAACTGCTCTCGACCAAGCGCGTAGAAGATGTGCGCTATGGCATTTACAGCCACCGCCTAGGTTCGCGCTGGCTTGCCGGCGGCGCATCAAACAGTGGTGGCGCGGTATTGCGTCAATTCTTTGACGATGCCGCCTTGGCCGACCTATCCCGGCAAATTGATCCTACTTATCCCAGCGGACTCGATTACTATCCCTTACCGAAAACCGGCGAACGCTTTCCCATCAATGATCCGCATCTCGCGCCGCGTCTCACCCCGCGCCCAGCAAACGACGTGCAATTCCTGCATGGCCTCTTGGAAGGCGTCGCCCGCATCGAATCCCAGGGCTATGCTTTGCTCGCCCAACTCGGCGCCACCCCCGTCAAACACGTCCTCTCGGCGGGCGGCGGCGCAAAGAACGAGGCTTGGAGTAAGCTGCGCGCACGCTTGTTAGGCGTGCCGGTCACCCCCGCCCTGCACGGCGAAGCCGCCTATGGCGCGGCGCGCTTGGCGCAATATGGCGATAAACTGCTATCCTGAAATCATGAGCGAATCCGGAATATCTCTGCATGCCCACCTGCCGCTCGCTTGGGCTGCAGCCCACACTTTTCCGCAGCCCTTAGTAGCCGAATGGATGCACGGCAATCTCGTTTGCCTGCAAGCGCTTGCCGCGTTAGAGAGCCATGAGAAGGAATTCGATGCCAGCGCAACCGGCGAACACGCTGCGGGGCGCTTGGAGGCTAAGGTGGATTTATTGCTGCAGTTGGTGGGGGAACTCATGCGCAAACAGCAACCCTCCCTCCCCAGCGTAGAGGTTGTGCTAGGCGCGCATGAAATGATCTGGGAAGCGGCCGCGCCCATCGCGGCCGGAAGCGAAGGGGTGCTCACCCTGTTTCTTTCGCCGCGCCTGCACTGGCCGCTCACTTTGCCGGTGCAGATCACCGGCGCACAAGGCACCAAAGTTCACGCCAAGTTAATACATCTCAGCGAAGACGTGCAGGAGTGGCTGGAGCGCACGCTGTTTCGTTATCATCGTCGCGCATTGCAGGCTCGGGCACGCTAGCTTTCAACAAACTCCAAGGCATTCCCATCCGGATCGCGGCAAAACAAGGCGCGGCGCCCGGAGCGGCTCAGGGTATACGTAATTTTCAACGCATCGAGTTTGGCTTTGAGCGCAGCGATATCGTCGATCGCCAGCGCGATATGCCGGTCGCGCCCGCCATGTTCGGCGTGGATCGCTTGCGGCGCATTGGCCAAGGCGAGCACGTGAATCTGCTGCGTGCCCAATTCGTACCACACGCCGGGATAGCCTAAGTCCGGGCGCTGGGTGCTCGGGGTTAACCCCAATACCCTTTCGTAAAACGCGCGCGCTTGACCGATATCCTGAACCAGAATCGAGCTATGCAGTAGTTGTGTGATTTTCATGCGTTACTGATTTTTCCTTTTCCAGCATGCTGGAAAATATGCTCGCCGCGACGATCATCGCGCCGCCTATCCATTCTTGCAGGCTTAAAGTTTCGTGCGCCAAGTAATACGACGACACCGCCACCACGACCAATTCGAATAACAAAATCACGATGGCTTGATTCGCCGGCGTGTGGGTCAGCCCATATTGCATGGCCGCCGTGGCAATAAATATCACCACCCCGACCAGCAAGAGCATGCTGAAACCCGCAAGCGCTAGCTGCGGAACATTTTGCCACTGCGGCGGCTCGATCAAAGCCCAGATCAAGGCCACCCCCACCACCCCGCTCCAGACCGCGAGGGCTTTTAATTGCACCGAAAATTGCGCCGCTTGACGCGTGAGCACATTGGTCAGGGCGAAGGCCATGCCTGCCGTAATCGCGATCCACTCCGCAGCATTTTTCGGCCAGGGCTTGCCCAGATCCGGATGCCACAACATAACCACTGCGCCGGAAAGCGCTAAGGCCATCACCACGAGCGCGGTTTTATTTAATCGTTCATCCAGAAAATAGCGCGCAAAAAATACCGTCCACAAGGGCGCGAGATAAAACAGCAACATGACCCGTACGATTTCACCGTGAATCACCGCCACCACATACGCCAGATTAGTCCAGCCCGCAGCCAGCCCAATCCAAATTAAACGCGCAGCACCCGGATTGATTTCGCGCAAAGCATGGCGATACGCGATGAGGCCGATGGACAACGCAATTGCAAACACGATAATCGTGGAAGCGATACCATTCACCCCCATGCCATCCAGCAAGCGGAAGGGATACCACACCACGCCCCACACGGTAGCGCCGGTAAGCAGGCCGGAAATAGCATAGATACGGCGGTTGGTCGGCATTCGTCTTACCCTTATAATTGCGGTTTTATCTGGTATGCCGCTGTGAATCCTGATCTCGCCCAGCTTCAACCCTATCCGTTCCAGCGGCTGCGCACGCTGTTTCATGACATCACGCCGCACGCGGATTTTACACCGATCAACTTATCCATCGGCGAACCCAAGCATGCTACCCCGGCGATAATCCGCGAAGCGTTAATTCAACACCTGGATGGCTTGGCGGCTTATCCCGCTACGCAAGGCATGGATAGTCTACGCACGGGCATCGCGTGTTGGCTGGAAAAGCGCTACCAATTACCGCACATCAACCCCCAGACCCAAGTGTTGCCGGTGAATGGCAGCCGCGAGGCGCTGTTCGCGTTCGCCCAAACCATCATCGACCGCGCCAAGCATCCGGTCATCATTTCACCCAATCCGTTCTATCAAATCTACGAAGGCGCAGCCTTGCTCGCCGGGGCCACGCCCTATTACCTCAACACCTTGCCCAACAACGGCTTCCGCATGGATTTCGGCGCGGTGCCGCCGGACGTATTGCAACGCACCCAGCTCGTGTACGTGTGCTCACCCGGCAACCCTACCGGCCGGGTGATGACGCTGGAAGATTGGCGCGAGTTGTTCGCCCTGTCCGATCGTTATGGCTTTGTGATCGCCGCTGACGAATGTTATTCGGAAATTTATTTCGATGAAGCCCATCCCCCGCTAGGTGCGTTGCAAGCATCACAGCAGCTGGGACGACAAGATTTTATCAATTTAGTCGTATTCAGCAGCCTCTCCAAACGCTCCAATGTACCCGGTATGCGCTCCGGCTTCGTCGCGGGCGATGCGCAGATTCTGGAAAAGTTTTTACTCTACCGCACCTATCATGGCTGTGCCATGAGCCCGGCAGTGCAGATGGCGAGTCTTGCCGCGTGGCAAGACGAAGCCCATGTGATTGAAAATCGGCGCTTGTATCGCCTGAAATTCGCCGCGTTCAAGGCCGAGTTGGCCGGAACGCTGGAACTGGACATGCCGGATGCGGCGTTCTACTACTGGGTGAAAACGCCCATGGCCGGTACCGAATTCGCGCGGGCCGTGCACCGGGACTATAATGTCACGGTTTTACCGGGCAGCTTTCTCGCACGCGAGGCGCGTGGCGTGAATCCCGGCGCAAGCTTTGTGCGCATTGCGCTGGTAGCGAGTGAAAGCCAATGCCTGGAAGCCGCGCAACGTATCAAATCCTTTATTCAAACCCTTTAGCCACAGAGATCACGTGGCAAAAATAAAATAGGAATTCTCATGCAAGACATTCAAGCCATTATCGACGAAGCCTTTGAACGTCGCGCCGATATCACCCCGCGCAGCGCCGATGCCAAGACCAAAGAAGCAGTCGAACTGGTAATCGATAAACTCGATAAAGGCCAATTGCGCGTCGCGGAAAAAATCGATGGCCAGTGGGTCACGCATCAATGGCTAAAAAAGGCTGTGCTGCTGTCATTCCGCATGCAAGACAACTTCTTCATCAAGGGCGGCTTTACCAATTACTTCGACAAAGTGCCGTCGAAATTCTCCGACTACAACTCGACGGATTTCCGCGAGGGCGGTTTTCGCGTGGTGCCGCCGGCCTCGGTGCGTAAGGGCTCGTACATCGCCAAGAACGTGGTGCTGATGCCGTCTTACGTCAACATCGGTGCTTACGTCGACGAAGGCACCATGGTCGATACCTGGGCCACCGTTGGCTCCTGTGCGCAAATCGGCAAGAACGTGCACCTCTCCGGCGGCGTTGGCATCGGCGGTGTGCTGGAGCCGGTACAAGCCAACCCCACCATCATCGGTGATAACTGCTTCATCGGCGCACGCTCCGAAGTGGTCGAAGGCGTAATCGTCGAAGACAACTCCGTGATCTCCATGGGCGTGTACATCGGCCAATCAACCAAGATCTACGATCGCGAAACCGGTGAAGTGACCTATGGCCGCATCCCTGCCGGCTCGGTGGTGGTATCGGGTAACCTGCCCTCGAAAGACGGCAGCTACAGCCTGTATTGCGCAGTGATTGTGAAAAAGGTGGATGCGAAAACGCTGTCGAAGGTGGGCATCAACGAGCTCTTACGCGGCGTCTAGTTCAAAATCTTTAACCACGGAGTACAGAGTACACGGAGGAAAAACACATGAATTTACTCCGTGTACTCTGTGTACTCCGTGGTGAGAAAGACTTTCATGATGAAACTCTACGGCATCCCCAACTGCGACACGGTCAAAAAAGCCCGCGCCTGGCTCACCGCTCATGGTGTGAATTACGAGTTCCACGACTACAAAAAACAGGGCGCCGATGCGGCACTGCTCGCCAAGTGGATGACCAAGGCCGGCTGGGAAAAAGTCATCAATCGCCAGGGCCAAACCTGGCGCAAGCTCAGTGAGGCGGAGAAGGCTCAGGTCAACGACGCTGCTTCGGCCATCCAGTTGGCGCAGGATAAACCGAGCGTCCTCAAGCGCCCCGCTTTCGAGCACAAGGGCAAACTGATCTTGGGCTTCAATGAAACCGAATACCAAGCTATCTTTGGAGAAAAAGCATGAAACGTTCATTCCTCGTCCTCGCGCTCTTGTTTGCCGCCACCGCGCAAGCCGGATCGCCCGGGGTCTATGAAAAGTCCATCAAGCAACCGCTCAACGCGGTTTATGATCGGGTCAATACAGCGTTTGAAGAGGGCGGCTTCCGCGTCGTGTACGAGGTGGACATCGGCGACAATCTATCCAAGATCGCCGGCAAGATTGGTAAGGAGTACAACCAAAGCCAACTCGAAGGCATCAAGTCCATGGTGTTTTGCAATGGCATCGCCGCAAATAAAGTCGGCAACGCCGACCCGAGCCTGCTTGCGCTGTGCCCCCTGCATGTGACGCTGATCCACAAGGCGGGCATCACCAGCGTGTTATTCGTGCGCCCCAGTGCAGTGGCGCAAGGCAGCCCCGCCCTGCCGGCGGCGCAGGATTTGGAAAATAAAGTCATTAAACTCATCGAGACCGGACTCAATGCCAAGTAGCACACTAGACCTCGCCAAGGCGCTGATTGCGCGCCGCTCGCTCACGCCGGATGATGCCGGCTGCCAGGAAATTCTGATCGAACGCTTGCAAAAACTCGGTTTCAAAATCGAGCCGATGCGCTTCGGTAATGTGGATAATTTCTGGGCGCGACGCGGTACGACAGGACCTATCCTATGCTTCGCCGGGCATACCGACGTGGTGCCCACGGGCCCGGTCGAGCAATGGGTGAGCGAACCCTTCACCCCCACCGAGCGCGACGGCATGCTGTACGGTCGCGGTGCGGCGGATATGAAAACCTCGCTCGCTGCGTTTATCACGGCGATTGAAGGCTTCGTGGCACAACACCCGAACCACAATGGCTCGATTGCCTTGCTCATCACCTCGGACGAAGAAGGCATCGCGGTGGACGGCACGGTGAAAGTGGTTGAAACCTTGCAAGCGCGCAATGAGCGAATCGACTATTGCATCGTGGGCGAGCCGACCTGCGTGGACAAACTGGGCGACACGGTGAAAAACGGCCGGCGCGGCTCGCTCTCCGGGCATCTGATCGTGAAAGGCATTCAAGGCCACATCGCTTACCCGCATCTTGCCAAGAATCCGATCCATCTCGTCGCGCCGGCAATCGCCGAACTTGCCGCCACCGAGTGGGATCAAGGCAATGAATTTTTCCCGCCCACTACTTGGCAAATCTCCAATATGCGCGGCGGCACCGGGGCGACCAACGTCATCCCCGGCGAAGTCGAGATTCTGTTTAATTTCCGCTTCTGCACCGCCAGCACGGTGGATAGCCTCAAATCACGCGTACTCGCCCTGCTCGATCGGCATGACCTCGATTACAGCATTGAATGGGAATATTCCAAGCCCTATCTCACCGGACGCGGCAATCTGGTGGACGCCATCTCCCTTGCAATTAAAGAAGTGACAGGCGTAGAAACCGAGCTTTCCACCTCCGGCGGCACCTCGGATGGACGTTTCATCGCCGACATTTGCCCGCAGGTGATCGAGCTTGGCCCGCGCAACGCCACGATCCACAAGCTCAACGAGTGCGTGGAGCTGGATCACATCGAACCCTTGCGCGAGATTTATCAACGCACGCTTGAAAAACTCATCAAGTAAGTCAGCCTCGTGTTCAAGCAAGCTAAAACCCAACTCACCACCCCGCGCGACTTATTGCGTTTCGCGATCAGCCGCTTCAATGAAGCGGATCTGTTCTTTGGCCACGGTTGCCTCAATGCACTGGATGAAGCCGCGTATTTGATTTTGCACGCACTACATCTACCGCACGACCGCCTCGATCCGTTTCTGGATGCAAAATTGTTGCAGCAAGAAGTGGAAAGCGTATTGCAACTCATCGAGCAGCGCATCGTCCAACGCGTCCCCGCCGCCTACCTGACGCATGAAGCCTGGTTGGGCGATTTTAAATTTTATGTCGATGAGCGGGTGATTGTGCCGCGCTCCTTTATAGCCGAGCTGTTGCGCGAGCAACTCTCACCCTGGGTGGCCGATCCGGAGAACGTCACTAGCGCGCTGGATTTATGCACCGGCTCCGGTTGCCTCGCCATATTGTTGGCGCATGCTTTTCCCCGCGCGCAAGTGGATGCGGTCGATCTATCGCCCGATGCGCTGGACGTTGCGCGGCGCAATATCAGTGACTACGGATTAGCGCAACAAGTGACGCCGATTGAGTCGGATTTATTCAAGGCACTGCAAAACCGTACCTATGATGTCATTGTCAGCAACCCGCCTTATGTCGATCAAGCGGCGATGGCTGCCTTGCCGCAAGAATACCAACACGAACCGAAGCTCGCGCTGGCCAGCGGCCAGGATGGCCTGGATCACGTTCGAGTGATTTTGAAAGATGCGCCAGAGCATTTAAAACCCGGCGGCGTACTCGTCGTGGAGCTGGGCCACCATCGTTTGGCGCTTGAAGCAGCCTTCCCCGGGATCGAATTCACCTGGCCGGAAATGCCTGCAGGCACCGATTGTGTATTCATCATTACACGCGAGCAATTATCCCGCCAGTAAACGTTTTGACAAAGATCTTAAGTGCGTCTTTAATGTGCCCTTAAGTTTTGACGAACACCCTGCCCAGGAGAAGCCATGCAGCAACAGCTCGATATCTTCGTCGCCTCACTCACCTCTTTTTGGACCAGGCTGGCTGCCTTTATCCCGCAATTGCTCGCGGCTTTGCTGCTACTCTTTGTCGGCTGGATCGTCGCTAAACTGATTCGCGCCGCCTTCAATAAATTTCTGTCCGTCATTCACTTTGATCAGCTCGCGCAAAAATCGGGGATTGAATCGTTTCTTAAATATGGCGAACTCGAGGTCTCGCTCAGCAAAATTCTGGCCGAGTTGGTGTATTGGCTGGTGATGCTGGTGGTGATTATTCTGGTGTCGGATAGCCTCGGACTATCGAAAGTCACCGAGCTATTTCACAAGGTAGCGCTGTATATTCCGAATATCATCATCGCCATTATCGTGCTCGTCTTCGGCACCCTACTCGCGCGCGCCATCAACCGCGTCGTCTTCGCCTATCTGAAGAACATCGGGGTCGAGGGCGCCCTGACCATTAGCACCCTCGCTGAATACGCCATCCAGATTTTTGTCGTATTCGTCGCCATGGAACAACTCAACATCGGCACGCAATTACTCACCACAGCCTTTGCCATTGGCTTTGGTGCAGTGAGTTTGGCTTTGGCGATTGCGTTCGGATTGGGGGGGAAAGATTGGGCGGCGGATGTGATTGACCGCCTGACAAAGAAGAAGTAGTCACGTGAAATTTCAACCGCCAAGACACCAAGGGCGCCAAGAATTTGCTGTTTTGCTTGGCGTTCTTAGCGCCCTGGCGATTCAACAGCAGTTTCTAAGCTTATAACTCCCCGTTCGCGCCTGCCTTCATGATGCTCATCAGGCCATCTCGCACTTCAATCGCCTTGGCTTTTAATCCCGGATCCAGCTTGGACGCATTGATGAGTAGATTAAGATCCATCATCACCAGATAGCCTTGGCCTTTTTCATCCTCCACCAGCGCGATGCGGCACGGCAGATACGCGGCGAAATCCAAGCTGAAATCAAGCATTTTGCGCGCAGTCATCGCATCGCAGAATTGGTAAATCGTCGCGCGCCGCTCGTTCTTCCCAGTGATCGCCGCAACCTGCTTCGATAGCGGCAGCTCGGCGACCAGTTGCATATTGAGACCATTGGCGCGGAGCTTCATCGACTCCGCGGCGTCATCGAGGCTTACGCCTGGGGCCAGCGCCATTTTCACTACCGTGTCGCCTAGGGCTAGGCTGGGCGCGCGGGCTTGTTTTCCGGCTGGGGCTGGTTTTACTGGCTTCTCTAACGCTAACACGCCCGGGCTTGCGAGGAACAGCATTCCGAGCAGGCATATCTTCGCGGCTTTTGACATTTTTCTGGGCATGCGTTTTCTCCTTTGGCGATTCAATCAAACCAACCGATGTAAGCAATGCGTTGACTTGCGGCAATTCCAATTCGAGCAATTGGCCGCGCTTGATCCGTGGGGGAAGGCGGATGCTCCCATAGCGCACGCGCAGCAGACGCGACACCATCAGCCCTGCCGCTTGAAACATGCGTCTCACCTCGCGCTTATGGCCTTCTTTCAACACGACGTGATACCAATGGTTGGAACCTTCGCCGCCACGATCTTCAATATAGTCGAATTTGGCGAGTCCTTCATCGAGCTCGACGCCATTTACCAAAGTTTGCATTTGCGCTTTGCTCAACACCCCCATCACGCGCACCGCGTATTCGCGTTCGATTTCGTAACTCGGGTGCATCAAGCGATTGGCTAAATCACCGGATGTGGTGAAGAGCAGCAAACCGCCGCTGTTGATATCTAGCCGCCCAACTGAAATCCATTTTGCACCCTTAATACGCGGCAATTGCTGGAAGACACTGGTGCGGCCTTCTGGATCATCGCGCGAGACGATCTCGCCTTCGGGTTTGTTGTAAATCAGTACACGCGGTGGGCGTGCGATGCCGCTTTTAAGTTCGCGTTTAAAGCGAAACGGCCTTTTGTCGATCATGATGCGATCGGTCGTCTCGATGCTGAGTCCGAGCGTGGCCACCGCGCCATTGACCGTGATGCGGCCCGCGCTGATCCACTCCTCCATTTCGCGACGAGAACCTACCCCCGCCGCGGCGAGTAGCTTATGCAGCCGCTCCGACATGGGTTTCTGTGCTTGATGTTTCAGGTGGGAGAGGGGATTCGGCTTCAGGCAACGCTTCGGCGATCAGCATTTGTTCGTTCACGACAAATTGATCGAGCGACGGCAACTCTTGCAAAGAACGCAAATTAAGATCATCCAAGAATTGTTTGGTGGTGGCGTAGAGCGTCGGCTGGCCCGGCGTATCGCGGTGGCCGATGGCATCGATCCAGCCGCGCCCTTCCAGGGTTTTAAGGATATTCGGCGATACCGCCACGCCGCGAATGTCTTCGATATCGCCGCGCGTCACCGGCTGACGATAGGCGATGATGGCCAGCGTCTCCAGCACCGCACGCGAATACTTGGGCGGCTTTTCTGGGCTCAAGCGATTGATGTGGCGCTGAAATTCAGGGCGCGCTTGAAAGCGCCAGCCGCTCGCCACCTGCGTCAACTCTACCCCGCGATCGGCCCAATCCGCTTTAAGCTCGTCCAACAGCTTGCGCAGGTTGTCGGCATCGATTTCAGTCTCGGTCTCTAACAGCTTGCCGAGCTGATGCAGCGTCAGTGGCTCTTGGCTCACCAACAGCGCAGTTTCCAGAATCAATTTCATTTCACTCAGATTCTCGTTCATCGCTTTTACTCTCTAGGCGTTTCACATAAATGGGCGCATAGGTTTCTTGCTGGGTGATCTCGATCAACCGTTCCTTCGCCAATTCCAAAACAGCAAGGAAGGTCACCACCAGCTCCGGCACACCCGCTTCCAGGTTAAACAATTCAGCAAACTCCACAAACTTGCCATGCGTCAAGGCGCGCAGCACGCGCGTCATGTGTTCCCGCACCGACAACTCCTGGCGCGTAATGCGATGGTGTTTGGTCTGCTTCGCGCGTGCCACGACTGCTTCCCACGCCGTTTGCAAATCCAGCACATTCACATCCGGCAGGCGCTCCACCGCGACATGCTCCAGATAAACTTGCACCAAGCTAATTTCGCGTCCGACTTGCGGCAATTCGTCTATTTTTCGTGCCGCATATTTCATTTGCTCGTATTCGAGCAAGCGCCGCACCAACTCCGCACGCGGGTCGGCCTCGGGGTTATCGTTCTCCCTCGGCGGACGCGGCAACAGCATGCGTGATTTGATCTCGGTCATCACCGCCGCCATCACCAAATACTCGGCCGCCAACTCCAACTGCGTATGGCGCAGCATCTCCACATACACCATGTATTGCCGGCACAACTCCGCCATCGGAATATCCAACACATCCAGATTGTGTCTGCGAATCAAATATAACAACAGATCGAGCGGCCCCTCGAAGGCATCGAGAATCACCTCCAGCGCATCCGGCGGGATATACAAATCCAGCGGCATTTGCAGGATGGGTTCGCCGTAGACGCGGGCTAAGGGTTGCGGTTCGGCGAGGGTAATTTCGGTCATATTAGATTGTTTGTGGACTGGGCAATGTGGGCGCCCTTGAAATGTTACAAGATTATATCCCAAGCCAAAGCGGCATAATTATTTAAC
>JADMJT010000003.1:0-39484 GCA_018781585.1 Burkholderiales bacterium | reverse complement strand
GCCCTTGAAATGTTACAAGATTATATCCCAAGCCAAAGCGGCATAATTATTTAACGTAAAAACAGGCAATTACAGCCAACAAAGCCCATAAAACTCGATCATGATTCCAATCCATCAATTGAGAGCTATTTTGAATATCACAAAGCCGAGATGCGCCACTGGTGTTGACCTTGGGGCCCCTGCGAGCCGCCGAGTAGCGCAGCCGGGCCGGGGAATTCGGCGAGGACCTGTCTGAGCGCGTGGCCGCGCAGCGGATCGCGCGAGTTCCGCAGCCGCCCGGTTCGGCGAGCAACGCAGGGAAGTCGCCCAACAGGGCGACCGGCGAACCGGGGTGTCCTTCTTTTTGGTTCCTTTTTCTTGGATAAGCAAGAAAAAGGGACTGCCCTGCCGGGGCATTACCGGCCATAAAGAAAACGCGCCTAGCGCACAAACAAAATATTTGATTAAAGAAAATTCAATTTAATGAACACACCGGCTTGCCAGTGGCTGTCAGTTTGATGAATGAGTATGTGGGCGCGAAACAAATGCGATGGGGTCATCACTGAAACTTTCTGACGGCAGAAATACCAAACCATCCGGTATCGAATCTACCAGGATGCCTGGCACATCAACACGACACCGCTCCATTTGTTCTGACGTTTCAATGAGTTCATACACCGTACCTGGCGTCCTGCCCCCCTCTATCAATATGAAGTCGCCCACTTGTACTTCGGTGTCGTCCGGATAGGTGATCATTTACTGCTTCTAACTGTAATTCAACCCCATCGCCTCACGCACATCGCGCAATGTCTCCTGCGCCAACTCACGCGCTTTTTCGCAGCCGTCGGCGATGAGGTTGCGGATCAAGGTCGGGTCTTCTTCATAGGGTTGGGCGCGCTCGTGCATGGGCTTTTGTTCTTCCAGCACGGCGTCGATCACCGGCTGCTTGCACTCCAGGCAACCAATGCCCGCGCTCTTGCAGCCCTGCACCACCCAATCCTGAATCGCTTGATCGGAATACACAAGATGGAATTGCCACACCGGGCATTTTGCCGGGTCACCAACGTCGGTGCGGCGCACGCGTGCAGGGTCGGTGGGCATGGTGCGGATTTTTTTCACGACGCTGTCGGTGTCTTCTCTTAAGGCAATCGTGTTGTGGTAGGACTTGGACATTTTTTGGCCGTCCAGGCCGGGCATTTTCGCGGCAGCGGTAAGCAGTGCTTGCGGTTCGGCCAGGATCATTTTGCCGCCGCCTTCCAGGTAGCCGAAGAGGCGTTCCCGATCACCCATGGAGAGATTCTGCGCTTCGTGCAGCAGCGCTTGGGCGGACGCCAACGCCTCATTGTCGCCTTGTTCCTGATAGCGATTGCGCAGCTCATCGTACAGCTTGGCTTTTTTGGAACCGAGTTTTTTGACGGCTAGCAAAGCCTTTTCCTCGAACCCCGGCTCGCGCCCATAGAGATGATTGAAGCGGCGCGCGATTTCGCGCGTGAATTCGATGTGCGGCACTTGATCTTCGCCCACCGGCACTTGGTTCGCGCGATAGATCAAAATATCGGCGCTTTGCAGCAAGGGGTAACCGAGAAAACCGTAGGTCGAAAGATCTTTTTCGGTGAGTTTTTCTTGTTGATCCTTATATGTCGGCACACGCTCCAGCCACCCAAGTGGCGTCATCATGGAGAGCAGCAGATGCAGCTCGGCGTGCTCCGGCACGCGCGATTGGATAAATAACGTCGCTTGCGCCGGATCGACACCGGCGGCGAGCCAATCGATCACCATGCCCCACACGCTTTGTTCGATGATGTGCGGGTTATCGTAATGCGTGGTCAGCGCGTGCCAGTCGGCGACGAAGAATAAGCACTCGTATTCGTGCTGCAATTGAATCCAGTTTTTGAGCACCCCGTGGTAGTGGCCCAGATGCAGACTACCGGTGGGGCGCATGCCGGATAGCACGCGTTCAACGAACATAGTGGACTTTCCTTAAGAACCAAAAAGAAATAATAACAAGGCACGGGTATAGAAAACGAATGGCCCCAATAACACGCCGAGCACGCCGCTGATCAGCAATAGCACCAGAATAATCATGCCGTAGGGCTCGATGCGCGCAAAGCGATAAGCGTAAGCATGAGGCAGCAGGCTGACCGCGATGCGCCCCCCGTCGAGCGGCGGCAGCGGAAACAGATTCAGCACCATCAGCACGACGTTGATCAGAATACCGGCCTGGGACATGGCATAAAACCAAGTGCTCGTCGTCCCGCCGCCGGTCTGCATCGCGCCATTCGCGATCCAAATCCACATCACGGCCATCAGTAGATTTGCCGCCGGTCCCGCTGCGGCGACCCATAACATATCCTTTTTCGGATGACGCAGCCGCGCGAAATTCACGGGCACCGGCTTGGCCCAGCCAAATAGAAAGCCCTGGCCGGCGGCGGCCGTGCTGAAATACACCACCAGTGGCACGAGAATGGTGCCGATGGGATCGATGTGGCGCAATGGATTCAAGCTGATCCGCCCCGCTTGATATGCGGTGAGATCGCCGAAATGTTTCGCCACATAGCCGTGCGCCGCTTCATGCAAGGTAATGGCGAACAACACCGGCAATACGAGAACTGAAATCTGTACGATGATATTTGAAAAATCCATTAAGCCACTCTATTCCTCAGTGTTCCAAGCCAAACGGCGTTAGGCTGCCCCGGCCTTTGCGCAGCACGACCGGCATCTCGCCGGTGAGGTCGATCACCGTGGTCGGCTCGACGCCGCACGCGCCGCCATCGAGTATCAGCGCCACGTGTTTCTCCACGCGCTCGCGTATTTCATCCGGGTCGTTCAAGGGTAATTCGTCGCCTGGCAGGATCAGCGTCGAACTTAAAATCGGTTCGTTCAACTCGGCCAACAGCGCCTGCGCCACCGGGTGCTGCGGAATGCGCAGCCCGATCGTGGCGCGCTTGGGATGCTGCAAGCGGCGCGGCACTTCGCGCGTGGCTTCCAAAACAAAGGTATAGCTGCCGGGCGTGGCGGATTTGAGCAAGCGAAACTGCTGATTGTCCAAGCGCGCGTAGTGCGCAATCTCTGACAAATCCCGGCATACCAAAGTGAAATGATGATCGACGCCGACTTGCCGAATCTCGCGAATGCGCTGCTCCGCGTCCTTATCACCAATGTGGCAACCGAATGCGTAGCAGGAATCGGTCGGATACACGACCACGCCGCCCGCGCGCATGATCTCGGCCGCTTGGCGAATCAGCCGCGGCTGAGGGTTCTCGGGGTGGATAGTGAAATATTGCGCCATAGATTTTAGAGCGATTGGGGCGAAACCTTGCCCTCCATCATGCTGCGAGCGAGCGCACCTCTTCCCAGTCTTGCCACACCGGTTGGCAGCGGCTGGGTAAATCGGGCAACTTGCCCATCTCCCGATAGCTATGGCCGGGGCCGTGATAGTCCGACCCGCGCGAAGCGCGCAAGCCGAATTTCTCGGCCAGCTGCGTGAACTGTTCATAGTTGTCGATGTGGTGGCTGCCCGAAACGACTTCAATGCCCGCGCCGCCGAGTAATTTGAATTCGGTAAACAAGGCATTCATCAAGGTGCTGCCCAAATCGTAGCGACCGGGATGCGCGATAACCGGCATGCCGCCGGCGCCAATAATCCAACTCACGGCTTCTTCCAGCGTAGCCCAAATATGCGGCACGTAGCCGGGTTTGCCTTTGACTAGATAGCGCTTGAATACACTCTTCATGTCTTTTGCGTGGCCCTGCTCGATTAAAAACCGCGCGAAATGCGTGCGGCTGATAATGCCTTCTGGCGCGTGTTTATGCGCGCCTTCCAAGCTGTTCAGGATGCCTACCTTGGATAACTCGTCAGCAATGTTTTGCGCACGGGTGGCGCGAGAGGCGCGCAGCCGCGCCAACCCTTGTTGCAGCGCCGGATGCGCCGGATCAAGGTGCAAACCCAAGATATGCAGAGTACGGTTGCGCCAAGTGACGGAAATTTCGGTGCCCGCGATCAAGGTGATACCGATTTGCAACGCTGCTTCGCGCGCCTCCGGAATACCCGCCACGTCATCGTGGTCGGTCAGCGCAAGTACCTGCACGCCTTGGGCGGCAGCATGGTGCACCAACTCGCGTGGGGTCATCAAACCATCTGAAATAGTGGAATGGCTGTGTAGGTCAACTTTGATCAAGCGGGGTTAAAGCAGGTTAATAAAAGGGAATTCTAGCAAAACGCCGCTATTCTGTCTGTTTTGCCCATGTTAAACTTGCCAGCTTCATAAGCACCCTGCTTGGCTTTCGCCGAGCGGATCCCATGACCGAGCTGCAAGAAATCCAAACCCTGTTCACCCGTGCTGCGCAAGCGATCGAATCGCGCTTCACCGAACGCGGCATGCTGCCGAGCGACGTTAGCCCCGGCCAATTGGTCGAGGCGCTATCTCAGCTTTTGTTTGTTTTCGACAAGCTCGATCGAGAGAATGGCGAATACGGCCCCCTGCCTTACGACGATCCGGGCGAACTGGGCGAGCATGGCGTGAATATCGCCGCCGACCTCGCCACTTGGGCCGAGCGCTTGGAATTGAGCCAAGCTAAAGCCGACGTGGAAAAAGTCGCGGTCGGCGTAGCACTTTGGGTGGTACGGCATGAGGGCGAAATTCACGCACTAGACACCATCGTCAATGGCTTCGCCTCTGAAGCCAACACCACCGCATCCGAAGAAACGCTGCGCGTGTTGTACCGCGCAATGCAACTCGTGTTGGAACATACTGCGGCTGCGATCAAGCAAGACCTGGATAAAACCAACCCCGGCCGGCCCTGGCGCGCGCTGAATTTCAATTTTGCCATTGTTGCCACCCGTACCCAAGATGCGCAGTTGATGCATGAAGCCTTCGACACCCTGAGCCGCAATCTGCCAGAAGATGCGCCCGCCTTCTTCGAAGAAGGGCTGCGTCAATCGGATAAACCCGTCTATGGCCCGATCGTCAAAAGCCTGATGCAAGAATATTTCACGCGCTGGACTGTCAGACACTAACGGTCATGACAATAGTCAACCACACTGGGAAACCCTCCATGACCGTTTACCCCCTCTCCCAACTCTCTCCCGCAAGCGGGAGAGAGGGACTTAGGCTCGCTGCGCGAGTTTCACGTTAGACACACTATGAAAATTTTATTCGATCTCTTCCCCATCATTCTCTTTTTTGCCGCGTTTAAGCTGGCGGGCAGCAATCCCGAGGAAGCCAATGCACTGGCCGTGGCGATCGGCTATCACGCGGATATCAAGCAAATACCGATTCTCATGGCGACGGCCATTGCGATCGCCGCCACTTTCCTACAAATCGGCTGGGTATGGTTTCGTCATGGCAAAGTCGATGCCATGCTCTGGGTCAGCCTGGGGCTGATCGTCGTGTTCGGCGGCGCGACCTTGTGGCTGCATGATCCCACTTTCATCAAATGGAAACCCACCGTGTTGTATTGGCTGTTTGCCGCGACACTCTTGGTTTCTGATTTTGCGTTTAACAAGAATCTCATCAGCGTGATGATGAAAGGCCAAGTCAAACTACCCGCGCCGGTGTGGCGGCGGCTCAATCTAAGCTGGGCGCTGTTCTTCTCCGGCATGGGCGTGCTCAATTTGTATGTGGCCTATAATTACTCCGAATCCACCTGGGTGAATTTCAAGTTGTTCGGCTTCATGGGGCTGATGCTGGTATTTATCGTCCTGCAGGGCGTGATGCTCTCCAAGCATATGGAAGAAGGAGAAAGCCCCTAATGCTTTACGCCATCGTGGGGGAAGATATAGCGGATAGCCTGGAACGGCGCCTCTCTGTGCGCCCCGCGCATCTGGAGCGGCTCAAACAATTGCAAGACGAAGGCCGACTATTACTCGCCGGCCCCTTTCCCGCGATTGACAGCATCGATCCTGGCCCGGCGGGTTTTACCGGCAGCTTGATCGTGGCCGAATTTTCCTCGCTGCAAGCTGCAAAAACCTGGGCCGAGGCCGATCCTTATGTCGCTGCGGGGATATATGCCCAAGTCAGCGTCAAACCCTTTAAGAAGGTATTCCCCGCATGAACACGATTGAAACCATACAAGCCCGGTTAGCCGTACTTAATCCCTCCCATATCGAAATCCAAGACGATAGCGCCAGCCATGCGGGCCACGCCGGCGCTAAAAGCGGTGGCGGGCACTTTTTTCTTACACTCGTATCTGAGCAGTTTGCAGGACAATCGACCCTTGCGCGCCACCGCAAAATATATGCATTGCTCGGCGACCTGATGCACAAACAGATTCACGCATTAAGCATCAAGGCTCAAACCCCAGACGAATTTTTTTCAACCCATGACTAATAAAGGAATCACTATGCGCAACGTCAAAGCCCGCATTGCCCTGCTCGCGCTCGGTAGCTTGGTGCTGCTGAATGCCTGCAACGCCCAAGAAGAAAAGAAAGCCAGCAGCAACGAAACCGTCATCGCTACCGTGAATGGCTCCCCGCTCTACCAGTCCATGATAGACAACTTCATGAAGCAAGCGGCCATGCAAAATGCACCTGATACGCCGGAAGTGCGCAAAGCCGTATTGGAAGAATTGGTTGGCCGAGAAGTCGCGCGCCAGGATGCAGTCAAGCAAGGCTTTAATAAGCGTCCTGAAGTAAAACAACAGGTCGAACTGGCAGAAATGGCCATTGTGGTTAACGCTTATCTACAAGATTTTTCCAAAACCCACCCGGCTACCGATGACCTGCTCAAGGCGGAGTACGACAAGATCAAAACCCAAATGGGCGACAAACAGTATCACGCGCGCCACATTTTGGTGAAGACCGAGAAGGAAGCGATGGACATCCTCGCCCAACTCAAAAAAGGCGCGAAATTCGATAAGCTGGCAAGCAGCAAATCACTCGATGAAGGATCGAAACCAAAGGGTGGCGATTTGGGTTTCAATCCGCCGGCGCGCTTTGTGAAACCGTTTGCCGACGCCATGGTGGCCTTGAAAAAAGGCGAGACCGTTAAAGCCCCGGTGCAAACTCAATTCGGGTTTCACATTATCAAGTTGGAAGAGGTTAAAGATATGCCTGCTTTTGACGAAGTGAAAGCCAATCTCACCCCACGCGTACAACAAGAGCAATTGCGTAAGCACATCGAAGATTTACGCGCCAAAGCCAAGATTGAGTACAAAGGCGCGCAGGCCCCGGCCGCGACCACCATCCCGGTGCCGAGCACACCCGCTGACAAGCCGACACCACCCGCCCCTGCTGACAAAAAGTAATTCAGGTAATAAAAATGAAAACGGCGCTGCAATCTGCAGCGCCGTTTTTTTCGTCACAAAAAGCGCTAAAAGCTGCGCGGATTAAAAGTAGAAGATTGTTGCAACTCTTCGAACAGTTTCTTTTCTTGCTCGCTCAAGGGCTCCGGCGTGGCGATCTGGAACACGCAATAAAGATCGCCGAAGGCATCACCCGCTTTCGGCAAGCCTTTGCCGGTGAGCCGCATCTTTTGCCCCGAGCGGCTGCCCGGCTTGACCTTCAGGCGCACTTTTCCCGCCAAGGTGGGAATTTCCACATTCGCGCCCAGCGCTGCTTCCCAGGGCGTGAGCGGAACCTCTAAATTTAGGTCGTGTCCGCTGGGTTTAAACCACGCATGCGGCAGGAAGGTGATGCGCAAATACAAATCACCCGCTTTACCCCCATGCATCCCAGAACCGCCCTTGCCCGGCAAGCGTAGCCGCTGCCCCTCGGTCGCGCCTTTCGGAATACGCACCTTGATCGTGCGTGGCACACGCACCATGAAGCCCTGTGGACTCGGCTCAGGCACTTCCAATTTCAGCGTTTTTTCACCCCCCTGATAGGCTTCTTCCAGCGTGATTTCAAAAGCCATCTCGAAATCTTGTCCGGCTTGTCCAAAGCCGCGTCCACCGCGCCGTCCATGTGCTGCACCCCCACCGAACATCTGCGAGAATAAGTCGCCAAAATCCATATTACCGAAATCGCCGGACTGCGCGCCGTGGCCGAACTGCTGCTCCCAAGCCGGCGGTGGCCGGAAATTTTGGCCTGGTTTGTAGTGCCCCAGTTGGTCGTAGGCGGCGCGCTTCTCCTGATCGCTCAGGACATCATTCGCCTCGTTCACGGCTTTGAATTTTTCCTCCGCGTCCTTTTCCTTCGACACGTCGGGATGATATTTGCGCGCGAGCTTGCGGTAGGCCTTTTTGATTTCTTCCTCCGAGGCCCCGCGTTCCACGCCGAGAATTTTGTAATAGTCTTTGTATTGCATAGCCTTGCTTTCTCGTTACTTGGGGTGTGAAATGGGGGTGAAGGCGCTAGATTTCAAGCAAAAGCAAAACTTTAGCCACGGATAAACACGGATAAAAGACGAAACAGGCCACACGCTGTTTTTTATCCGTGTGTATCCGTGTTCATCCGTGATTTCAAAAAAGATCTTCTCACCCAACCCACTTGCGCGCGTTGCGGAACATGCGCATCCACGGGCCGTCTTCCTGCCAGCCATGGGGATACCAAGAGTGCTGCACCGCACGGAACACGCGCTCCGGGTGCGGCATCATGATGGTGAAGCGGCCATTCGACGTGGTGAGCCCGGTGATACCTTGAGGCGAGCCGTTAGGGTTCTGCGGGTAGGTTTCAGTTGGCTGTGCGTGGTGATCGACAAAGCGTAGCGCGATTTGCGCCTGCGCTAGGGAAGTTGTATCGGTGAATTCGGCATAGCCCTCACCGTGCGCCACCGCGACTGGCATGCGGCTGCCAGCCATGCCATCAAACACGATGGCGGGGCTGTCTTGTACTTCCACCAGCACGAAACGCGCTTCGAATTGCTCTGACTTGTTGCGCACAAAATGCGGCCAGTGGGCCGTACCCGGAATGATGCTGTGCAGGTTGCTCATCATCTGGCAGCCATTGCAAATGCCTAGGGCGAACGAATCGTCGCGTTGAAAGAATGCCTCGAATTCGTCGCGCGCACGGCGGTTGAACAAGATGGACTTGGCCCAACCCTCCCCCGCGCCCAGCACGTCGCCATAAGAAAAGCCGCCGCAAGCGACGAAGCCTTTGAAGTCACGCAGCGACACGCGGCCACTGATGATATCGCTCATGTGCACGTCCACCGCCTCGAACCCGGCGCGGTCGAACGCCGCTGCCATTTCCACTTGGCCATTGACGCCCTGCTCGCGCAAGACCGCCATGCGCGGGCGCTGGCCGGTTGCGATACCAACCGAGATATAAGCCGCGGCGATGTCCGCATTCAAATCATAAGACAGCGCGACCGAGAGGCCCGGATCGCTTGCATCCAATAGGCGATCGAATTCTTGCTGCGCGCACTCGGGGTTATCGCGCATGCGCTGCATGTGATACGTGGTCTCGGACCAGACGCGCTGCAAATCGATGCGCGCGGCATCGTAAATCGTCGTCTCTTGGCGCATAAAACGGATATGGTCGTCGCTGTTCAGCGCGCCGATCACATGCAGCTCGCTGCGCAGGTCCGCAGCAAGAAAAGCATCCAGCACCGCCTGAGTGTCCCCGCGCCGCACTTGCAGCACCGCGCCCAACTCTTCATTGAACAGCACGCTAAAAATGCGTTGCGAATATTCGCCCGGCGCGAGCCGCGGTTCGTCATCGCCATGGCGTTCGATATCGTTGCGTACGCGTTCGAAACACAGCTCATCCAAATCTAAAGTGATGCCGGTATGGCCGGCAAACGCCATTTCGCACAAGGTGACGAACAAGCCGCCATCGGCGCGGTCGTGATAGGCGAGCAGTTTTCCATCGCGATTCAGCGCCTGCACTGTCTCAAAAAACGCTTTAAGCTTGGCGGCATCCACCACATCCGGGCAGCAATCGCCGATCTGGTTGTACACCTGCGCCAAGGCCGAGCCGCCTAGGCGACAACGTCCCGCGCCAAGATCAATCAAGATCAGATCGGTGTCGCCACAATCCGTGCGCAGTTGCGGTGTCAAGGTTTTGCGTGCGTCGTACACCGGGGCGAAGCCGGAGACGATGAGCGATACGGGCGCGGTGACTTCTTTTTTGCCGCCGCCCTCGTCCCATACCGTTTTCATCGACATCGAATCCTTGCCCACCGGGATGCTGATGCCGAGCTGCGGGCACAGCTCCATGCCCACTGCTTTGACGGTATCGAACAGCGCCGCATCCTCGCCCGGATGCCCGGCTGGGGCCATCCAATTGGCGGAAAGCTTGATGTCGGAAAGCTTCATTATCGGCGCCGCCGCCAGATTCGTAATCGCTTCGCCCACCGCCATGCGCCCGGAAGCCGGCGCATCAATCAAGGCCAGCGGCGCGCGCTCGCCCAAAGCAAATGCCTCACCTTGATAAGTGTGATAACCCATCAAGGTCACGGCGCAATCGGCCACCGGCACTTGCCAGGGGCCGACCATTTGATCGCGCGCGGTAAAGCCACCCACGCTGCGGTCGCCAATGGAAATGAGGAAGGTTTTATTCGCTACCACCGGTAAGCGCAGCACGCGCAAGGTGGCTTCGTTTAGTTGCATCGGCGCAAAATCGATCGGCGACAACTCGCGCTGTATATGCGTCACATCGCGTGTCATCTTCGGCGGCTTACCCAAGATCACCGACAAATCCACATCCACCGGCTTGTTGCCGAAATGGCTGTCTTCCACCACCAAATGATGCTCGCGCGTGGCCACACCCAGTACCGCAAACGGACAACGCTCGCGCTCGCACATGGCTTTGAATGTTTCCAGGCTATCGGGTTTGATCGCCAAAACATAACGCTCTTGCGCTTCGTTGCACCAAATCTGCATCGGCGACATGCCGGGTTCTTCGCTTGGAATCTCGCGCAATTTGAAATGTCCGCCGCGGTCGCAGGCGTGCACTATTTCTGGCAGCGCATTGGATAAGCCGCCCGCGCCGACATCGTGTACCGAGAGAATCGGATTGGCCGTACCCAATTGCCAGCAACGGTCGATGACTTCTTGCGCACGGCGTTGCATCTCGGGATTGCCGCGTTGTACCGAATCGAAATCAAGGCTTTCGACGTTGGCGCCGGTATCCATGCTCGATGCCGCGCCGCCGCCGAGGCCAATCAACATGCCCGGTCCGCCGATCTGGATCAGTAGCGCACCTTCAACCACTTCGCGCTTTTCGACATGCGCTTCCGAGATATTGCCGACGCCGCCGGCCAACATGATCGGCTTGTGATAGCCGCGCATCTCCCCTGCCACTGCTTGCTCATAGGTGCGGAAATATCCCGCAAGATTGGGCCGGCCGAATTCGTTGTTGAAGGAAGCGGCGCCAATCGGCCCTTCAATCATGATTTGCAGCGCGGAAGCGATGCGCGAGGGTTTGCCGATGGGATTCGCTTCCCATGGCTGTTCCTGGCCAGGAATAGCGAGATTGGAAACCGAAAAACCGCACAAACCCGCCTTAGGCTTGGAGCCGGTGCCGGTGGCGCCTTCATCGCGAATCTCTCCGCCAGAGCCGGTAGCCGCCCCAGGAAAGGGTGAAATCGCGGTGGGGTGATTATGCGTCTCCACCTTCATCAAGATATGCGTCGGCTCATGCGTGTAGCCGTACACCGTGCCGCCCGAGTGAGGATAAAAGCGCTCGATCATCGCGCCTTCGATCACGGAAGAATTGTCCGAATACGCGACCAGGGTGCCGGCTGGGTTCAAAGCATGCGTATTGCGGATCATGCCGAACAGCGTCTCAGTTTGCGGCGTGCCGTCGATTATCCAATCGGCGTTAAAAATTTTGTGACGGCAATGCTCGGAGTTGGCCTGGGCGAACATCATCAATTCGACATCGGCGGGATTGCGCCCCATGCGCGTGAAATTTTCTACGAGGTAATCGATTTCGTCCGGCGAGAGGGCCAAACCCAGCTCGCGATTCGCCGCCGCCAAGGCCTCGCGCCCGCCGCCCAGAATATCCACGCTGGTGAGCGGCAAGGGCTGATGATGATCGAACAGCTTGCTCACGCCTTCCATGTCATTGAGCACGGTTTCGGTCATGCGGTCATGAATCAGCGGGTACACCGCGCGGTTCTCTTCACGCGTCAGCGGCGCCCAGCCAGCTTTGCGGAAATACCAGGCCACGCCGCGCTCGATGCGCACTACCGCGTCCAGCCCGCATTGCTGAGCGATATTGGTGGCCTTGGTGGACCAGGGCGAAATCGTGCCGATGCGCGGCGTCACCAGCACCAGATGGCCGCGCGTATCGCCCGGCTGGGTATGCGGGCCATAAGTCAGGATCTGTTCCAGGGTTTTGCGTTCATCGCTGCTTAACGTGCGGCGCAGCGCGACAAAATGCCAAAACTCGGCATGCACCGCCTCGATGCTGGGTGCTGCTTGTGCGAGCGCAAGCTTGAGTTTGTCGTGACGAAAAGGGGATAAGGCGTTGCGGCCACGCAACTGGATTAACTGGGACATGGTTCGGGGATCGCTTTAATGCGGAAAAGCGAAATTTTACCCGAAACCCGCGCCCGGCTCACTGAAACCTGATGCAGCTACCTGAGGGTGATGCTATTTAGCCTGCTTACGTTTCCACGCCTCAAGACAATCGAGGCCACAGAAGTGCTGTACATAATCCGGTCCGTCAAAGGTCAACGCCACGTCGGCGGGTATTTCCGACAGACAGGTCGCGCAGGACACGATAGCGCAACGATGTTCGATATCGCAGGCCGCGATAGGGGCACCAGATGGATTTGTTTTTTCATCTTTCATGATTACGTTCCTTTCCCCCGTTGGACCAGCCTCGTCATGGTATATTTCGGCTAAATTCTGCCGATATTTAGCCCTATGAATATATACGAAATTCCTTTCCCTAATCCTATTTATAGCACCGATCAGATGCGCGAGATCGAAGCTCAGGCTGGACGTCTGCCTAGCCCGCCTCCGCTCATGGCGCGCGCCGGGCTGGCGGCAGCCGAAATCGCGCGCGAGCTGGCGCCGGACGGCTCGGCCATCCTGGTATTGGCCGGACCCGGCAATAACGGCGGTGATGCTTTTGTCGCAGCAACGCAACTAAAAGCATGGTGGTACAAGGTAGAGGTCGTCTTTACTGGCGATCCTAATTTACTCTCCGCCGATGCCCGCGTGGCCTATTCTGCTTGGATCGAGGTGGATGCTTGCCTTGATGCCATTCCGGAGCATGGGCGCTGGGGCTTAGTGATCGACGGCTTATTTGGCATCGGTCTCACCCGGCCCTTGGAAGGCGCGTATGTCGAATTGGTGAATCAAGCCAATGATCTGAACGTACCGATTCTTGCCCTGGATATCCCGAGCGGGCTGAATGCCGACTCCGGCCACGCCATGGGGCCGGTCATCCGCGCTGCGCATACCGTAACTTTCCTCGCCTTGAAGCCGGGTTTGCTCACCGGCGACGGGCCGGATCATAGCGGCAATATCTGGCTGCGCACCTTGGGGTTGGACACGCAATTGCTCTGCCCGCCCAGCGGCTGGCTGCTCGAGCGACCCTTGGTGGCGAAGCTGCTGCCACCGCGCCCGCTCAATAGCCACAAGGCCCGGTTCGGCAGCGTCGGCGTACTTGGCGGCGCGCCGGGCATGGCCGGCGCCGCCTTGCTCGCCGGGCGCGCCGCGTTAAAGCTCGGCGCCGGACGCGTCTATCTCGGCTTGATCGACGATAGCGCGCCGCGTATCGATGGCTTGCAACCTGAATTAATGTTGCGTTCAGCGCATGAATTGCTGGCATTGCCAAACCTCAGCTGCATCGTGGCCGGGCCCGGCATGGGGCAATCGGCCCATGCGGTGCAATGGCTAAAACAAGCCATCGAATCCGAGCTACCCTTGGTGTTGGATGCCGATGCACTCAACCTGCTGGCACAAGACCCCGAGTTGCAAGCACAGGTGTCAAAACGCAAGGCAAAAACTATCATCACCCCGCACCCGGCAGAAGCGGCGCGACTGATCGGCGCTAGCACGGACGACGTGCGCTACCAGCGCGTGGATGTGGCAACCATCCTCGCCACCCGCTTGAACAGTTTCGTCGTACTCAAAGGTGCGGGCAGTGTTTGCGCCCAACCCAATGGCGCGTGGTATCTCAACGGCAGCGGCAATCCGGGCTTGGCCAGTGCAGGTACCGGCGACGTATTGGCGGGCATCATCGGCGCACTATTGGCGCAAGGCATGATCCCGCGCGATGCGCTGCTGTTGGGCGTATTCCTGCACGGCGCGGCGGCGGATGAATTGAGCGCAAAACATATCGGCCCGGTCGGCCTGACCGCCTCGGAAGTGATCGACGCAGCGCGCTTGTTGTTGAATCAGTGGGTGTATGGGTAAAGCTTGTTGTAACCACGGATACACACGGATAAAAACCAAAACGATTTGTTTTGGCTTTTCATGCTTTATCTGTGTTTATCCATGTGTATCAGTGGCTAAAAAAATACTAACTTCGCCCCAATCAAAATCGTCACTATCTCGAATGCGCGCTTGATCCAGCGGTTGCCTTTTTTGATCGCGAAATGGCTGCCGAGATAGCCGCCGATGAGCGAGCCGGCGAGCAGCGCCGGCATCCAGTCCCAAGCGATATTGCCCAACAAGCCCAATATCACCGCGCCGGTGCCGTTCCAAAATAGGCCGCACAGCACGAGGGTGTAAGCCACGGCGCGTTTGTAGTCCAAGCCGAAGCGATGAATCAGCCACATGGTGAGGAAAAGCCCGGTGCCGGAGGTAATCGAGCCGTTCAGCACCCCAATCACGAACAAGCCCGCCACGCCGACACCCAAGGCCGCACCTTCGCGATTCTTCGGTGTGTGTTCCAACCCTAACTTGGGTTTCAGTACCGAGTAAATCCCCAAGCCCATCGTCAGCACACCGAGCGCTAAGGTTGCCCAACGCTCCGGCACCCG
This sequence comes from Burkholderiales bacterium, assembly GCA_018781585.1. GTDB lineage: Bacteria > Pseudomonadota > Gammaproteobacteria > Burkholderiales > Thiobacteraceae > RBG-16-58-11. The sequence continues at coordinate 24,680 of JADMJT010000003.1, read as the reverse complement.
CAAAATTAGGCTTGCCCCGAGCATCACCCCGGGCAAACCTGCGCCCAAGATGATGAGCGCAAAGCGCCGCTCCAGGTGGCTTTCCTTCCAATGACGCAGCGTCGCCCCCAAGCCCAAGGCGACACTCGCCACCTTATGCGTGGCCAGCGCGACGCCGAATGGCAAGCCGAGAAAAATCAGCATGGGAAATTGGATTAAACCCGCGCCGCCGCCCGATAGCGCGGAAAACCAATTCGCCAGAAGCGAAGCCGCAAATAGGATGAGTTGATCGAGGGGAAGCAAGCGGGAAACCTTTTTGAAACCACGGATGCGCACGGATTAACACGGATAAAAACCAAAACGATTTTTAGCTTTTCGTGCCTTATCTGTGTTTATCCGTGGTTAAAGGGTTTACTGGATTTACTTTTTCGTAACCGGAGGTTTCGAGTCTGTTGCACCTGCTTCAGCCGGACTCTGGGTGACGGTCGAGAAATTTTCCCAGCTCACTTCTTCGATGTGATAGGTCTGATGCTGATGAAAATAATCGTCCGTTTCCAACTCCGCTTCCGTCGGCAGAGGCGGCGGGGCGGCGGTTGCATCGACGCTTGGTTGCGCCGTATCCAGTTGAATGGTGTCAGGATCGGCGTATTTCACGTCTGGTGCGCCGGTGAGCTTAGGTGGAATCGGGAAGCGCCAGAAAATACGTGCTACTTCGATGCCGGTTTGTACGTGGATGAAATGCTTGATCGGTGGCTCGATGATGTAGGAAAAACGCAATTTCTTATGCGGCGGCGTCTCCACCATCAGTACCATACTATCGTCAGGCAACTGAGCGCCGACGGTGCGAGCACGAATCTGAAAACGCGCAAAATAATCCTGCGCCGCTTTCGCGACCGCGTCCTCCGCCGCGCCGCGCCGCTTATCCTGGCGCCGATTAATCAGCAACACACCCACCGCGCCGGCCAATGCGGCCAGTGCGACGCCCGTGATAATGATCGATAGTGGATCCATGGTAGCGAGCATCGCTTAATTCAGCGCTTCCTCAATGATCGAGCGCAATAGCTTCTCTACTTCTTTCAGCGATGCCCTTGATGCGCGCGTGCCGACCGGCGCTGGCTTGCGGTATGAGATATAGGTTTTCTTCGGTTCGTTCGGCAAAACATAGACCGAAATGATGTAAGGACAGAATACGATATTGTGCGGATCCGCTTCCATGGTCATGCGCGACACGGAGGCGCTACAAAATTCGAATGATTCCGCTTTTACGAACACTTGTTTTGCGCCGCCCATGTCTTTACCGGTACGCTCCAGCATTTCGCCGATATGCGAAGTGGTATTGATCACCAAGCCTTGCCCGGTAATGGCGTCGGTAATGGCGCTTTTGACCGTTTCAAAATCATCCTTCGAGGTATAGGTCACCCTATGTTTGTCGGCGCCGAATGTATTAGCGGAGAACAAAAACAAAACCACTACTAATAAACGAGTTGTGAAATTGCGCATCGAACATCCTTTGATCGGTATGAAAGTCATGAAAAATCCAGAATAACAAAGGCCTGAACATTAGAACAGCGGCAAATATCGGCAAAACTTGATTGGCCGGGCCGCCTATTCGCGTTGCACCAACATCTTGGCCAGGGCCTTCAAATCCGCCGCCACGGCCGCTGCGGCTTTGGCTTCAATCTTGCGATAGCGCTCCAGCAAGGATAGACCGAAAGCCGTCACTTCGGCGCCGCCGCCGCGCTTGCCGCCGGTAACCGCCATCACCACGGGTTGTGTGAATGCTGTATTCATCGCCTCCACCAAGAGCCAGGCGCGGCGATAGGACATGCCCATTTCGCGCGCCGCGCCGGAGATCGAGCCCATGCGGCTGATTGATTCCAAAAGCGCGATTTTGCCTGGGCCGAGCGAGCTTGCGGCGCCAAAGAGGATGCGGATAGAAGGCTTAACCATTTGAAACCAGCGCGCAGCCTACCCTCCGGGGTGCGAATGAACACGAATGAACACTAATCAACCCATGCTTTGAGTAAAAGTGAGATCCACTCAACGTAGGGATTAAATTTGCTTTTAAATTCGTGTTCATTCGTGTTTATTCGTGGTTAAAAGGTTTTCCCAACGTGCAGCGGCGCCATTATCCGATTCCTTCGCCTCGACCCAACGCGCACCCTCCGGCGTTTGCTCTTGCTTCCAAAACGGCGCTTGGGTTTTCAGGTAATCCATGATGAACTCACACGCATGGAATGCCTCGCCCCGATGCGCGCTCGCCACCGCGACCAGCACAATCTGATCCATCGGTTGCAGGCGCCCAACACGATGAATCACCAGCGCGTCGATGATCTCCCAGCGCTGCTCGGCTTCGGCCACGATGCCCAGCAGCGCTTTTTGTGTCATGGCGGGATAATGCTCCAGCGTGAGGCCGGAAACCGTGCTGCCCAGATTCACGTCACGCACCAGCCCGACAAACGCGGCCACCGCTCCGATCTCGGGCCGACCGGCGCGGAATGCATTAATCTCGGCGCTTAAATCGAAGTCGGCCTCCTGCACGCGCACAGCCATATCAGCCGCCGGTCACCGGTGGAAAGATCGCCACCTCGTCGCCGTCGTGCAAGGGCGTGGTGATCTCTGCCATGTCTTGATTCACCGCCACGCGATACGGCTGGGTCGACGCGAGCGCTGTTTGCCATTCCCCGCCGCGTGCACGTAGCTGATCGAGCAGCCCCGCCACGTTGGCTGGATGGGCCGGTAGGGCAATAAGCTCCTGCGCCACCCCCAGCGCCTCGCGCAGTCGCGCAAAGTACAAGACGGTCACGCTCATGCCAGCAGCTCGGAAAAAGGCAAAAACAGCACACGCTCGCCGCGGGCGATGGTGGCGCCTGCCGGCACGTCGATCAAGCCCTCGCCCCACACGGTGGAAGTCAGCACCCCCGAACCTTGATGCGGATAAATTTCGACACGGGTGGCGCCCGCTTCGCCCGGTACCCGCCGCGCTCGCAAATATTCGCGCCGGCGATCAGGCCGGGGCCAATCGAATGCCGCCTCGACCCAAAAACCGCGCGGCGCGATATCCATCACGCCCTGCGCGCGCAGCAAGAAGGGCCGCGCGAAAATGCAGAAGGTGACAAAGACCGAGACCGGGTTGCCGGGTAAACCGATGAACGAAGCATTGTCGATGCGGCCGAAGGCTAGTGGTTTGCCCGGCTTCATGCTGATACGCCACATTGCAATCTCGCCCAAGCGCTCGACCGCAGCTTTGACGTGATCTTCCTCACCCACCGACACGCCGCCGCTGGTGAGAATCACATCCGCTTGGCTCGCTGCGCTGCGCAACACACCGACGGTGGCCTCTAAATCATCCGGCACAATGCCCAGATCCACCACATCGAATCCCATTGAACGCAACAGGCCATTCAAGGTAAACCGATTCGAATTGTAAATTTGCCCCGGCGCTAAAGGCTGCCCCGGCATGACGATTTCGTCACCCGTAAAAAAAGTGGCGATCTTAAGTTTGCGATACACCGGCAAGCGCGCCAGTCCAATCGAGGCAGCCAAGCCCAGGTGTTGCGGTCCGAGCCGGACGCCGGCTTGGAGCACAGTATTGCCCGGGGCAATATCTTCACCGGCGCGGCGAATGTTATTGCCCGACGGCACCGCACGTTGAATAGTCACGATATCGTCCACTTGGGTCGTGTCTTCCTGCATCACCACCGCATCGGCGCCGGGGGGAATGGGTGCGCCGGTGAATATCCGCGCCGCGCTCTGCGGTAGTAGCGCACTGCCAACGCAACCTGCCGGGATGCGCTGCGTTACGGCTAAGCGCGTTTCACCGCTGGCATTTAAATCAGCGGCGCGCACCGCATAGCCATCCATCGCACTATTATCGAGTGGTGGCACGCTGATGGCGGAAACTTGCGTCGCTGCTAACACGCGGCCGAGTGCATCCAGTGTCAGCGCCGCTTCCACCGCTTCTACCGGGTGCGCCTGGCTCAGGAGGAAATCCAGCGCTTCATCCACCGACAGCAATGCGGCTTGGCTTGGCTTGTTCATCGTAGTCCTGTCGTTTTTAAAATAAAAAAACCGATCGCATCAATCGCATTCAAATCAAAACACGGCAGTGAAGTCTCCATTGGCACATCGGTCGCAATTGCGACAATGTGCGGATCTTGCGTAAACAACAGCGGCTTGGCGTTCGCCTGGCGATGAATTTCCAACTTGGGAATCGGCTCGCGTTTAAAGCCTTCCACCAGCACCAGATCGCATGGAGAAAGACGCGCCAGATGTGCTTGCAGACTGGGCTCCTCCGCTCCGCGTAATTCATGCATCAAAGCCCAGCGCTGGGCGGAACTCACCAGCACCTCGGTCGCCCCGGCTTGTCGATGCCGGTAGGAATCCTTACCGGCTTGATCTATATCAAAATCATGGTGGGCATGTTTGATCAGTGCCAACCTCAGCCCCTGACCGGTTAGAAACGGGATCAAGCGTTCTAACAGGGTGGTTTTGCCGCTGCCGCTGTACCCGGCAAAGCCGAAAACGTTCATGCCCACCTGAATCCTCCCTACTCTAAAGGGTTATATTCTGCCAAATACAACGCTATAATACTAGTCATCATGTTAATTGACCGTTTTGACCGCGCCATCGAATACCTGCGCCTGTCGGTAACCGACCGCTGTGACCTGCGTTGCACGTATTGCATGCCGGAGGGTTTCCAGGATTTCGAAGAGCCGGCGCATTGGCTGAACTTCGATGAGATCGAACGCGTGGTGGGCGCCTTTGCCCGCTTGGGCGTGTCGCGTGTGCGTCTTACCGGTGGGGAGCCGCTATTGCGCCGTAACCTGCCCGATTTGGCGCGGCGCTTGAAACAATTGCCCGGTCTCAACGATCTTTCACTCAGCACTAATGCCACGCAACTCGATAAACACGCCGATGCCCTGTTCCAAGCGGGTGTGTCACGCATCAATGTCAGCCTTGATTCTCTGCATGCAGATCGTATCGCGCAGGTGACCGGGCGCGATGTCTTGCCCAAGATTATGGCGGGGCTAGATGCTGCGAAGCGCGCGGGATTTGCCCCGATCAAAATAAACATGGTGGCGTTGCAAGGCGTGAATGACGACGAAATCGACACCATGGTTGATTACTGCATCACACAGGGTTATGTGCTGCGGCTGATCGAGACCATGCCGATGGGTGACACCGGGCGTCAGGCCCGGCATCTCGATTTGCAACCCGTGAAAGAACGGTTGCGCGCGCGTTTTGGCCTGATTGATGGCGTGCAATCCGGCGGGGGGCCGGCGCGCTACTTGCAAACGCCGGATAACACATTCTCAGTAGGCTTCATCACCCCGATTTCGCAACACTTCTGTGACACTTGCAACCGTGTGCGCTTGGCGGTGGATGGCACGCTCTATATGTGCTTAGGCCAAAATGACCAGGTCGCATTACGCCCCATGCTGCGTAATGGCGCGAGTGATAAAGACATCGAACAGGCGATTCTGCAAGCCATCGCGCAAAAGCCCGAGCGGCATGAGTTTCGCGAGGAGCCGGCGAAGCTCATTCGCTTTATGTCAGCGACCGGCGGCTAAAGCTGCCCCCAACAAACCGACTTTCGGGTTCATCACCACGGTCACCTGCAAGCTGGATAACCATTCCCTGTAACGCCCCTTGGCGCGGAATGCTTCCATGAATCCCCCTGCTTTTAATTGCCGAATCAATTTAGGCGCAATGCCGCCGGCGATATAGATGCCGCCCTCGGCGAGCGTGGTGAGCGCAAGGTTCCCCGCTTGCTGGCCATAGATATTTGCGAACAGTTCCAAGGCCGCTGCCGCCAGCGGATCCCGATGACTCAAACCGAATTCGCAAATAATGGCAGCCGGGTCGCCTCCCCCATGCAACGCAGCAAGCAATGCGGGCGTGGGGTAGCCTGTCACAGCGAGATGCCGGAAAATATCGTGCAAGCCTTGCCCCGATAGCAAACGTTCAAAAGAGACATGGTCGTATTGCGCACTAAGCGCGCGCCATAATGCGATCTGGGCTTCATCCACCGGCGCGAAATCGACATGGCCACCCTCGCTGCTCAGCACTTCGTAGTGATCGTTTTGCCAAACCAAAATCGCCTGACCCAGACCCGTGCCGGCGCCAAGCAAGGCGCGCGGCGCTTGAGGCCGGATTGCGCCACTTTGCAGGATTTCCAATTCGCTTGCCGCCAGCGCGTCCAAGCCATAGCCGATGGCGGCAAAATCATTGATCAAGCGTACTTGCGCGATGCCGCAGTCGTGCGCGATTTCATCCGCATCGATCCAGAACGCTGCGTTGGTAAGTTGGATGCATCGGCTGCTGATGGGGCCTGCCAGGCCGAAACAGGCGGCGTGCGGCGCCGCCCCGGCTAGAAATTCACGCACCATCGGGGTAAGTGCGGGGTAATCGCGGGTAGTAAAACGTGCTTCGCGCTCGATGCGTAGTTGTCCCGCATCCCAATGCGCCAAGGCCAGCAAGGTTTTAGTGCCACCGATATCACCGGCCAGTACAGTCTGCATAGGTGAATGCATGGCGTTACCCAGGTTTGGAGGAGACGCGTAGTTTATTTTGTACCGATTCTCACGACAACCACTAACGTGCGATAGCGATTGTCTGTATCGACCGTGGCTCGGCAAAAAACAGCGCCAACGGCTCAGGGCGATGAATACCGTACCCTTGCGCATAGTCGACGCCCAATTCTTTTAATCGATGCAGTATGGCGTCGTTTTCGACGAACTCGGCCACTGTCTGCATGCCCATCAAATGGCCGATGCGATTTATCGCTTCGACCATGGCGTAATCCACCCGATCAATCAGCATATCGCGCACGAATACGCCATCGATTTTAATTTTATCCACCGGCAGATTTTTAAGGTACGCAAAGGAAGACATCCCGCTCCCAAAATCGTCCAACGCGAAACTGCATCCAAGCTCCTTGAGCGTGCCCATCAAGCGCATCGCACGGCTAAGATTGGCGATGGCGGCCGTTTCGGTGATTTCAAATCCAATTTCGATGCCCAAACCATCCAGGCGTTTGATTTGCGCTGTCACGAAATCGAGGAACTTGTCATCATTCAACGATTGTCCAGAGAGATTAATATAAATGGTGGACACGTCTTTGACTTGTGCCGCATGCCGCGTGATCCAATCCAGCGCATGACGGATCACCCAGCGGTCGACAGAGGGCATCAGGTTATAACGCTCGGCCGCAGGAATAAAAGCCTGCGGTGGAATGATGACGCCATGCTCGTCCGTCATGCGCAACAAGAGCTCATATTGCGTGCTGCCTCTCACATCGCCGTCACGTACATTGGCGATTTTTTGGTAATACAACTGCAATCGATTTTCATCTATCGCGCGGTTGATGCGCGGTAACCACTGCATTTCGCCTTCGCGCAGGGCCAACTCGGTGTCGCTCGGCTCGTACACCTGTACGCGATTGCGTCCTTTTTCCTTTGCGGTATAGCACGCAGCATCTGCTGCTGCGAGCAGGGATGCCACGTTTACGCTATCGACCGTGATCGGCACCAGGCCAATGCTTACGCCGATGCCAAACGCTTTATCTTGCCACACGAATCGAAACTCCTCGACCACGAGCCGAATCTCGTTCGCAATGCCTTCAGCACGGTTGATCGGGCAGCCATTGAGCAAGATCGCGAATTCGTCGCCGCCGAGGCGGAACAAGCTATCCCCCTCGCGCACCTTGGCCGAGATGATCACCGCCAGTTGCCGCAGCAACTCATCGCCCGCCGCGTGGCCACAGGTATCGTTCACGATCTTGAACTGATCGAGATCCATATACACCAGCGCATGGTGCTTGTTATGGTACTTAGCGCTCTCCCACATCTGCGCCATGACCGATTCGAATTCAAATCGATTGCCAAGCCCGGTAAGCGCGTCGTGCCTGGCCTGCCAGGAGAGTTGCCGCGCCAAATGCCGTGCGTGGCTGACATCATGAAAAACCACCACATAGCCAATCACCGTACCTTGGCTGTCTCGCATCGGCGCAGCCGAGTCTTCGACCGCATACTCTGTGCCCTCACGCGCCACCAGCACACCATGCGGATCGATGCTCACCACGCGGCCCTCGATCTTACATTCAGTAACCGGGTTCTTGACCGCTTCGCGGGTCAGTTCATTGATCACCCGAAACACTTGATCAATCGGGTGGCCGCGTGCGTCTGCGTTTTGCCAGCCGGTAAGTTGTTCGGCGATCGGATTCATATATTCGATCACACCTTCACCGTTGGTGGTAATCACCGCATCCGCGATGGAATGCAGCGTGACTTCGGCGCGTTCCTTTTCATGAAACAGCGCTTTTTCGACAAATGTCGTACGCCGAACGACCATGACGGCGATCACCACTCCGAGCCCCATCGAGAGCAAGCCCAGGCCGCTCATGCTGTAGAAGGCTTTTTCGTATTCGCGCCGCGCGGATCCCACGGCTTCGCCCGTCGCCTGTCGCTGATATTCCAGCAACTTGCTCAGGGATGCCAGGACTTGGTTTTGCGCTGGGACGGCCTCGTTAAGCAGCAGCGCATTGGCTTCGTCAAAGTTTTGCGCAACGACAAGCTCGTAGGTTGCTTCTTGAGCCAATGACGCTCGACGCGTCAAACCCTGCGATTCTTCAAAAGTCTTTTGTTCTAATTCGCTTAAGGGCATGACTTTCAGCGCATCGCGCGCCTTGAGAAATTCGGCTGCCATCTTGCGAAAATACAGATACTCGTCATCGCGATCGAAGGGATCCGTCATCAGCGCCATGCGGTGCAGGCTGATGGAACGCTCGCGCGCCGCATTACGCATCGCAGCGACTAACTCGGTTTTGACATTGTGCTGGCTGACGATCGCGTTCATGCGCTCGTTGACCGCCGCCATGCGCGTGAGTCCAATCACCGCAATCGCGGCCATCAGGATCAGGACGAGGATAAATCCAAAGGAGATGGTGTGCTGGGAATGACGAAAAAAACGGGGGATCGGCATCACGATAAATTTGCTAAGCAACATCAGTGAATATAAACCGCATCTCGCCCGATTCGCCGTACGGCGGCATGCGACTAACCTGTTTCGTATTCGCGCTCGGCAAGGCTCGCCACTAAGGGGCAGCCGGGCTGACTTTGGTCGGTATCGCAACGTTGAACTAAATCCAGCAGCGTCTGGCGCATCCGCCCCAAGTCGGTCAATCGATCTTCGATCAAGGAAAGCTTTTGCATCGCCACGCTTTTCACGTCGCTACAGCTGCCCTCGCCCAAATGGATCAGGTTGATGATTTCTTCCAGGCTAAAGCCCAATCGCTGCGCGCGCTTAATAAAGAGGATCCGTTGTATCGAGTCCAGCGGGTACAGGCGATAGCCTTCCACCGGCTTGGGCGGTTCCTGCAATAGGCCGCGCCGCTGATAGTAACGAATGGTTTCGATATTCACGCTCGCCTTGCGGGCCAGGGTACCGATTGTGATGCCTTTGAGTGCCATGATTTGGATTAGCGGCAGGCCCGAGAAAAAATTTAGCCCTAAATGCGCCTGAATGTAATTTTGCCGAAAAATCGCCTGAATAAGTTAAGTAAACGGCCTGAATTCCCCTTTCTTGAATGTCTACACTCAAGTATTCCGGTCACTAGCCGATATGGTTATCTAGAGAAAAAACTGTTCCAAACAACGTACTTAGCTGATATATTTGCTCCCAATTTCGAAACTAAAATTAGATAAGAACATGAAAATATCGCTCCTACCCAAATTCGCTCTGCTTGGAATCGTGTTTGCGCTTACCGGTTGCGCCACCAATGGCGACCCGCGCGACCCGCTGGAACCCCTTAACCGCGGGGTATATAAATTCAATGACACGATTGATGAAGCGGTCCTGAAACCCGTGGCAAAAGGCTACAAGGCCGTCTTGCCTAACCCGGTACGTACGAGTGTAGGGAATTTTTTCTCCAATATCGATGATGCATTGATCGCAGTGAACAACTTGCTCCAGTTCAAATTCAGCCAGGCAGCCTCCGATGTGGCACGCTTGATCGCCAATACGACTTTCGGTATTGGCGGCCTGTTCGATGTCGCGACCAGTTTTGGCCTGGAAAAGCACAATGAGGATTTTGGCCAAACCTTGGGCTACTGGGGAGTCGGCGATGGCCCCTTCCTGATGCTGCCGATTCTCGGGCCAAGCAATTTGCGCGATACCGTCGGTTTAGCGGCCTATTACCAACTGGATCCGGTTTGGAATTTGAGCCACATCCCGACCCGCAATACCTTAGGCGCGCTGCGCGTCATCGACCGCCGCGCACGCCTGCTGGATGCGGAAAAAGTGTTGGACGAAGCGGCGCTCGACCCGTATACCTTTTTGCGCGATGCTTACATTCAGCAGCGACGTAACCTGATCTATGATGGCAACCCGCCACGCGAGCAGCTGGAAGACGAGCCGGCGCCGGCCAAACAAGCCGAGGCTGCGGAAGGGTCGCTGCATAGCAGCGGGGCACCCACCGGCGTCCCCCTTGCGGGGACTGAAGAAGTGAAATCGCAAACAGTGAGCGAAGCGCCGGTGGTGGAATCGGGCGAGAAACTTGCGATTGAAACTGAGAAAAGGCTGGAAGCCGCTGCGCCAGCCGCACCTACGGTCGAGAACCAAGCTGAGAACCCTGCAAAAACAGAAACGCAAGCGGATGAAATGCCGATGCTCTTGGCTTGGCTATTCCGTGGCGGGGATGCTGCGGGGTGGCAAGAGTAAGGCCGCCACTTCACGTTTTTGCCCAGGGCGCCGGATCGGCGCCCTTTTTATTTCCGTATCCGGCGCTAACTCAAGCGCTAATTCTGGCTCGATACGCGGCTCCGGTTCTACCTTCCGTGCAGCGACAGGCCGCGCCCGCTCCTTGCTTCTTTCGTGGTAGTGGTCCTTGCCAGCGACCTCAACTAGGCGCTCCGCACCGAAACCTGGCATGGCTTCAAGCGGAATGACGCGTTTGATCAGTTTCTCGATATCGCTCAAATAGCGTTTTTCTTCCGGACTCACCAACGAAATTGCTTTCCCGCTCGTCCCAGCACGGCCCGTGCGGCCAATCCGATGGACGTAGTCCTCCGCACTATGCGGCAACTCGAAATTCACCACACACGGCAAATCATCGATATCCAAACCACGCGCGGCGATGTCGGTTGCGACTAAGGCCTGGATCTTGCCCTCCTTAAATTCAGCCAGCGCTTGCATGCGCGCCTGCTGGGTTTTATCCGAGTGGATCGCGACGGCGTTGATGTTCTCATGGATCAATTGATGCGCTAGCCGGTTCGCACCGGTCTTGGTGTTGGTAAAAATGAGGACTTGTTCCAATTTTTCATTTTTGATGATCTGCGCCAGCAAGCGCCGTTTGTGATCATTCCCCACCGGATACGCAACCTGGGTGACCGTATCGGCGGTCGCGTTACGGCGCGCGACCTCAATTAACTGCGGGTCGTGCATGAAATCATTGGCCAGGCGCTTAATTTCTTCGGCAAAGGTCGCCGAGAACAACAGATTTTGCCGGCGCGGCGGCAGATAACTAAAAATGCGCCGGATGTCTGGCATGAAGCCCATGTCCAGCATGCGGTCGGCTTCATCCAGCACCAGGAACTCCACCTGCGACAGGTTCACGCTTTTTTGATGCAAGTGATCAAGCAAGCGGCCTGGGGTCGCCACCAGAATTTCCACGCCGCGCCGCAGTTCCGCGATTTGCGGATCGATATGCACGCCGCCGTACACCGACGTCGAGCGAAGCGAGAGATATTTGCTGTACGTACGTACGCTGGCCTCGACCTGGGCCGCCAGTTCGCGCGTCGGCGCCAAAATGAGGCCGCGCACTTGATGCCGTGCGGGTGAGGTGCTGGTGTTTTGATGCACCGCCAACTTGTGCAGCATGGGCAGGGTGAAACTCGCGGTCTTACCGGTGCCGGTTTGCGCCCCTGCCATGACGTCCTTGCCCGACAGCACGACGGGGATCGCCTGCGCCTGAATCGGCGTGGGCTCGGTATAGCCCGCATCGGCAATCGCGCGCAGGATATCGGGAGATAAACCTAAACTTTCAAATGACATGAAAAATGACTGGTAATGAGTGAAATAGGCGGGAGATTATAGGTTATTTACGCCGGATTCGGTAAAAAGCTTGGCGCGGTCCGGGGCCCCCGGCTGCAAAATCTCATCAATTCGACCATCCGCACCGAACTTACGATCGTCACCGGTTGTATGGTATAAACGCGCTTTCCGCTTACGGCATAACCTTCGGGCACTGCTGTGTAAATTGTACTGAATGAACCGCGGTTTCTACATCATCATGGCGGCGCAATTTTGCTCCGCCCTTGCAGACAATGCGTTGCTCATCGCCGCGATTTTGCTGCTGATTGATTTTTTCCATCGCCCCGAATATTCGCCCCTACTCAAGTTTTATTTCACGGTTTCCTATGTGGTGTTGGCGCCCTTCGTGGGGGCCTTCGCCGATTCCATGCCCAAAGGGCAAGTGATGCTGATCAGCAACACGATCAAAATCGGGGGCTGCCTGCTGTTATTGTTCAATGTCCATCCCTTGCTCGCATATGGCATTGTCGGGCTCGGCGCGGCGGCCTATTCACCGGCGAAATACGGCATTCTCACCGAGCTGTTGCCCCCTAATCAGCTGGTACTGGCAAATGCCTGGATCGAGGGGCTGACCGTTGCTGCGATCATCCTCGGCACCGTGGTGGGAGGGATGTTGATCAACCCGTCGATCAGCGCCCAACTAGCACAATTTGATCTACCGGGCATCGAAACCGGGATCGATACCGCGCCAGAAATGGCGATTAGCGTGATTGCGGTATTTTACTTATTGGCCGCGTTATTCAATTTATATGTGCCCAACACCGGCGTCGATCACAAACCGGTCAAGCGTAACCCATGGTTCCTCGTACGTGATTTCAGCCATTGCGTGAAATTGCTCTGGATGGACAAATTAGGACAAATTTCCTTGGCTGTCACCACCCTATTTTGGGCTGCGGGCGCCACCTTACAATTTATCGTGCTGGATTGGGCCAAAGTTGCATTGGGACTCTCGCTCGACAAGGCCTCCATGCTGCAAGGCGTGGTCGCCATTGGTGTCGCGATCGGTGCGATCACCGCGGCGCGCATCATCCCCATACACAAATCAGTCAACGTGCTGCCGGTGGGGGCAATGATGGGCATCTTCGTCATCAGCATGGTCGCTGTGACCTACCTTCCTTTAGTGATGCTCTTGATGATCCTGATCGGTGCTATCGCCGGTTTCTTCGTGGTGCCGATGAATGCGCTATTGCAGCATCGTGGCCATATCCTAGTGGGCGCCGGACATTCGATCGCGGTACAAAACTTTAACGAGAATGCCGGCATTCTGGTCATGGTCGGCACCTACTATCTGTTGCAAAAAGCAGACGTTTCGGTGAATGGCGCGATCATCATTTTCGGGCTGTTCGTCTCGGCCATCATGCTCTTCATCATGAATTGGCACCGCTGTAACGTGACCCGCCACGGTGCGGAAATCGAGAAATTGCTCGACGTAGCCCGCACCAGCTCCCATCCCTAACAACCGGCATCCGGTTGTCCTTATCTGTACGGTTTTTCTCTCGCGCCAAAGTCGGGCACGGCCAAGGTGGGTTAATCCCCCTGCTTTCAAGTTAAGTTTGTAGAAGAGATGCCGATAGATTGGCGGTCGAATGTCATATTTACGCACAAGAGCCGTTTCTTAATCCAGACTGAAAAATGCTGAAACAACAAACTGCGCAGGCATCAAACCCAGCCCCGCAATGCCCATCAACTTCGAGGGCCGCGGGGTTGTTTTGGCCGAATCGGCTGCAATGGAAAATACCATTGCTCGCCACCTTGATCGTTTGGGCGGCAATCATGCTAAGAAGCCATTTCGGCGACGCATCGAGAACATCCGTGGCGCCCATACTCATACAAAGTGGCATCGTCTCACTGCTTGCGGGCTCAATGATATTCTGGCTACTCAAACGCGCGTTGGCCCCGCTCAACGACATCACCAAATTTATCCGCGCCCTACCCACCTATCCAGACGCACATCTGGCGAAGCCCGCCGCGCTCGATTTGCGCGAATTAACCGATGTACTCAATTCAGTCGCCAGCAAACTACACGCGCAAGACACCGCACTGAACCAAGCCTTCAATGAACTCCAAGAGCAGCAATACGCTTTTGATCGTCACGCCATCGTGAGCATCATTGATTTCAACGGCCATCTTAAGTATGCGAATGATCTACTGTGCGAGATAACCGGCTACTCGCGACATGAATTACTCGATCACCCCTTCACCCAATTAAATCCGGAAGCCGATCCGATTGAGTGTCATACAGCGCTTTGGGATAATTTGCTGCGGGGTGAAATTTGGCGCGGCGAACTGCAAATTAAGCCCAAGCATGGCCGGATTCAATGGTTAGAATCCTCCATGATTCCAATTCGAGATATCCAGGGCCAGCCTCATCACTTTATCTGCATTCAAACCGACATCACCGAGCGCAAACGCAACGCGCAAGATCTCGCCGCGAATCAAAAAGCGCTGGAAATGCTGACAGCCAATTTGGAACAGCTGATCAAGGAACGCACCGCAGAATTAGAAAAAACCAATGACGAGCTAGCGCGTGCGAATCAAGTTAAATCCCAATTTATCTCAATCGTATCGCATGAGTTGCGCACGCCGCTAACCTCAATCAAATCCTTCGCTAATATTCTCAGCGATGAGATCAACGATCCGGATGCCCGAAATTACCTGCGCATCATCAATGACGAAGCTGACCGTTTAAACCGGTTGATCAACGATATTTTAGATATGCAAAAGATTGATGCCGGACGCATGGTCTGGCGCGATGAAAAAATTAATCTGGTTGATGTGACACGGGCTTCGGTGGAAGCCTTTACCGGCGCTTATCACGCAAAAGGCATTGCGCTCGAATTAGACGTCGCCGACGCCTCACTGTATGCGGTTACCGACTCGGACAAGATTCGCCAAGTATTTGCCAACTTGATGTCGAATTCACTCAAATTCACGCCGTCCGGCAAAGTCATTGTCAGCGCCAAACGCGTGTGGGATCGCACCGGAAAAGGATTCGTTCAACTTGCGGTCGCGGATAGCGGTCCTGGTCTCGCCGCCAGCCAGTTGGAACGCATTTTCGATCAGTTTTATCAAGTAGAGAACGACCAATCTCGCAAGATTCAAGGGACCGGCCTGGGCCTGACGATTTGTAAACAAATCATCGACCACTATCAAGGAAATATCTGGGCCGAAAGCGCGTTGGGAAAGGGCACCACGATACTGTTCACCCTGCCCGACGCAAGCGGTGCCAGTAAAAAGTTGGGTGAGATCCTAGTTGATCTCGGCTATCTCACAGACGAGGAAATCGAGCGGGCATTGCAACATCAACGAAAAAATGATGCGCCGCTTTCATCGCCAGTAAAAACAGAAACGGGAGCATCCTAAAATGGCCATACGTATCCTAGTTGCAGAAGATGAAGAAAACATCCGGCTGGCCCTAAAAACCATCGTCAGTAAAAATTTGCCGTGCGACGAAGTAGTTGCCTGCGAGCATGGCCAAGTAGCCTGGGAAAAACTCCAAGCGGAACCGTTCGCGATGGTCATCTCGGACTGGAACATGCCACACATGACCGGCTTTGAGCTGCTGGAAGCGATGCGTAGCAACGATAAAACCAAACACATCCCCATGCTGCTGCTGACTGCGCGCTCAGACAAAACCAGCGTCATCAATGCCCTACAAGCTGGGGTAAACGACTATATAACCAAACCTTTCGACAAAGACTCGCTGGTGCAAAAAGCCAAAAAACTGCTGGCGAAATCCCAAGCGGAGTTGCCCACGAAGCAAGCCACGAAAGCGGCTGAGACTACCCCCACCCTGTCGATCACCGAGGAAATAGTCAATCGCATCAGAAGTGGGCAAGCCTCGTTACCGGTGCTTCCAGAACTCGCGCATAAAGTCGAGGAGCTGTTTCAACGGGTTGACATGGATCTGGATGAATTGGTCAAGGTAGTGCAAACCGATCCCGGCATCACCTCCAAGCTGATCAGCATTTCCAATTCGCCGCAATACCGCGGCTTGTCAGAAATCAAATCCCTGGACAAGGCCATCGCGCGTATCGGCATGAAAATGACGGAAAACTACGTGCTGATTCTTTCCAAACGCGGCCTATTCAAAGTGGATGTACCCCAGTTTGAGGTATTGCTGAATAAGGTGTGGCAACACTTGCTCGCGACCGCCGCTTGCGCCCAAGCGCTCGCACAAAAACTCGCGCTCCCCGATCCGGACAGCTACTACACCTTGGGCCTAATGCACGATATCGGCAAGCTCATCCTGTTGCAGTTTTTCGCAGAAATGTCGAAGAAGCGCCCCGATGCGACGGAACAAGAATGCTTGGAACTCATGGAAAAATTTCACGGCGAATTTGGCGCGGCGCTGCTCGCCAGTTGGAAATTCCCCGTCGAACACCAGCAAATCGCGCGCTTTCACGACGCCGTTTCCAGCGCGAGCCAACCGAGCAATAGCCTTTATCTCATCGCTTTAGCGAACCTGCTTGCGATCAAGGCCGGCTATCAGGATAGCGAACAGGTGGTCAACGATGAAGACATCAGTAACATGGCACAGCACTTACGCGTCGGCGCGAGCGTCATCGAGGCCGTCACGAAGCAAATGAGCGAATACATGGCTGCGCAAGGATAAATTCAAGCCGCTACAGTACGACGGGCACATCCGGCAATTCATTCGCCCCTGCCGCATGGCGCGGATAATGTACTGCTAACTGCGCGCCGATGGCCTCGACTCCTTTCACCACACCGGTTTCGAATTGCCCCGCTTGCAGCGCCGCTTCTATCGAGCGGCAAATTTCTTCCCAGGCCGCCTCGCCCACCGCACGATAAATACCGCGATCCGCAACGATTTCCACATCCCGATCTGCCAGCAGCAGATATACCAGCACCCCATTGTTTAACTCCGTATCCCACACACGGAGATTGGCAAACACCTCCAGCGCACGCTCGCGCCCTGTCTTGCCGCGCCACAATGCGTCAAACGCTAAACTCTCCTCGACAGCAAATCGTATTTGACCGAGGTGACGCGTTTCGCTGGCGGCGATGGCCGCTTCGATCGCGTGCATGGTGGAGGACGTTAACGCGCGGCGCAGCAGCCAAGGTGGCAGCGCAAAATGCTTTATCAGCCGTTTTACATTCATTGCTTACTCCTCTACCAGCGCCCGGAAGCACCGCCTCCGCCAAAACCACCGCCCCCGCCGGAGAACCCGCCGCCCCCCAAACCGCCACCGCCACGACCGATGCCGTGTCCGATGCCGCTGATGCCGGATAAGACAAAGAAAAAGGCCAGCGCACCCGCAATCAGCGCACCGATCAGGCTGCCGATGAGCATCCAAGCGCCAATGCCGGCCACGGCCGACGTGATGCTCGCGCCCAGCAGCCGCCCAAAGATCGCGCGCAGGATGCCGCCGACAACAAAGATCAAAAACAAGGCCAGCGGAAATAGGTTCTCAAAAGAATTCACGCCTATCCATCTGCTGGGCTTGGGTGGGGGAAGCGCTTCGCCGTTGATCAACCCGATTAACCGATCCACACCTTGATCGATGCCATCATAAAAATCCCCGGTGCGAAAGCGCGGCGTAATGATCTCTTCGATAATGCGCTTCGCGGCGATATCCGGTATGGCCCCCTCCAGTCCATAACCGACCTCGATGCGCAGCGTGCGATCGTCTTTCGCCACCAACAGGATTAGCCCGTCATCGATGCCTTTGCGCCCAAGCTTCCAGGCTTCGGCCACACGAATGGAAAATTGTTCGATCTCCTCGGGTGCGGTGGTGGGCAAGATCAGTACCGCGATCTGGCTGCCCTTTTGCGCTTCGAGTGCGGCGAGCTTTTGTTCCAGCGCTTGCTGTTGCGGCGCGCTCAGTGTTTGAGTGAGATCGGTGACGCGCGCCGCGCGCGGCGGTATCGCCACTTCTTCTTGAGACAATGCAGGGAAGCCCCCCAAGGCAAGGGGCAATATGAAGAAGCTTAGCCAGCGCGCAAGACGCGACCGAAAATTCATACAGGCTTAGCGCGCAGGTGCGGTACCAAATTCCACCTTAGGCGCTTTAGAAATTTCCTTTTCATTTTCCGGCGCGAAAGTGGGTTTGACCTTGAAGCCGAACAGCATGGCCGTGAGATTGCTCGGGAACGAACGCACCGTCACGTTGTATCCTTCCACCGACTTGATGTAGCGGTTGCGTGCGACCGTGATGCGGTTCTCGGTGCCTTCCAGTTGCGTCTGCAAAGCCAGAAACTGGGTATCCGCCTTGAGTTGCGGATAATTCTCCACCACCGCGATCAAGCGCGATAAGGCGCTGGTGAGTTGGCCTTGGGCCTGCTGGAATTTAGCAAACGCCTGTTCATCGTTAATGAGTTCGGGTGTGGCTTGAATGGTGCCCACTTTCGCGCGCGCTTCGGTGACTTGCACCAAAATGCTCCGTTCATGCGCGGCGTAGCCTTCTACCACTTTGACCAGATTCGGCACCAAGTCGGCGCGGCGCTGATACTGATTCAGCACCTCGGCCCAAGCGGCTTTGATGGATTCGTCGTTCTGCTGCAAGGTGTTGTAGCCGCAGCCACCCAAGAGTGTGGTAAGCAGCAAGGTAGCGATGATAGCAAGCTGGCGCATGATCGGTTTCTCCATGGGTTAAAAGGGAATAAAAGCTAAATGGTGGCGGAGGCTTGCTTCGTCAAGCCCTGAAAAGTCTCCCGGGCAAAACACAAATCCTCCCAGGCACGGGCCTTGTCCGTCAGGCTGCGCAGCAAATAGGCAGGATGATAAGTAATGATCAGCGGCGTGCCGCGATAGTCCAAGACCTGGCCGCGCAGGCTGGCGATGCTGGCATCACGCCCCAGCAGGCGCACCGCCGCAACCTTGCCCAAGGCGACGATCAGCTTCGGGCGCATCAATTCAATTTGACGATCGAGATAAGGCGCGCAGGCACGCGCCTCGGCAGGTTCCGGGTTGCGGTTGCCGGGCGGGCGACATTTCACCACGTTGGCGATATACACCTTCTCGCCGCGCTTGAGTTCGATGCTGGCCAGCATATTGTCGAGCAGCTTCCCGGCTTGACCCACGAACGGTTCACCTTGCAGATCCTCCTCTGCGCCCGGCGCCTCGCCCACGAACAGCCAATCCGCTTGCTCGTCGCCGACGCCGAACACGGCCTGGGTGCGCTGCGCGTGTAGCGCGCAGGCAGTGCAGGTCGCGGCCGCATGTTTGAGTTGCGGCCAGTCTAGTTGGGCGATCTCGTCAGGGGCTAATGCCGGCAAGGATGCCGGCGCTACAACTTCGCCTGTCGTAGCGCCGGCATCCTTGCCGGCAACAAACCCAGCACTACCATAAGTATATTGATCAGGCGCCACAGCCAGATTGGCGCGCACGGGATTTTCTCGAACGTATTGCACGCAGCGATCAAACTCCGCTTGGCCGCGTATCAAGCGGTCGTAACTCTCGTGCTGCCAGAAAGCGCCGTGGCGGCTCAAGCTCCGGTTCGCCTCGGTCGCAGTGTAGGATTTCAAGCTATGCAAAATATCGCTCAAGGCATGCGCGCCGCGTGGCTCAATCACCAAGTGCACATGGTTCGGCATCACCACCCAATCATGCAGCACGTAGCGTTCGCCTTCGAACTGCTTGAGCGCCTGGATCACTATTTGAGCAATCTCAGGCTTGCGCAAGCAACACTCGCCATGCCCGGCATCGAGATAAGTTTCAATTTGTTTCGAGCGGGTTTCCGGCGCGCTGCGTTCCAGCTCATCCAGCGCGCTTTGCGGCAAACTATCCGCCAGCCGGAAGGTAACGAAATAGATGCCGCCTTCGGCTTTCAGGTGGGGGAGATAACCGCGATTGTGGACACCTTGCAGGTGGTTATTTTGAGTTGCCGGCAGGGGTGCCGGCGCTACGACAGGTGCAGTTGTAGCGCCGGCATCCTTGCCGGCAGTACGCTGCCGCCATAACGGAACCAGGTTCAACTCCGCCAGCCATTCCTGCGACAAATGCTTCATAGCGCCATCCCCATCAGAATCGCATCTTCGCGCCCGTCATGCGCTGGATAGTAATGTTTGCGTGTGGCGATTTCGTTAAAACCGAGATCGTCATATAAACGTTGCGCCGCGCGATTCGAAGGCCGCACTTCCAGAAACATCATCTCGGCCCGGTATTCGCGCGCGACTTTGATCAGATGCTGCATCAAGCGCCGCCCTAGCCCTTGGCGCTGCCAGTCAAGACCGATGGCGATGTTGAGCACATGCGCCTCACCCGCTGCCAGCATCATTACTGCATACCCCACCAGATGCGAGCCGAATTCATACACCCAACAGCTATAACCGGCATGGAGCGAATCGCTAAAATTGCCCGGCGTCCAGGGAAAGGAATACAACTCGCGTTCGAGCGCCATCACCGCATCCACATCGTCTTTGTTCATGGGGCGGAAAGAAAAAGCTTGGCTGGGCACTGCGCTCATCGTTCGCTCGTTTTCAGCGCGACTTTGTCACGAATATACAGTGGCGCCGTTTCCCACGCGGGTACGCCACGGCCCAAGCTCAATTGTCGGCTCGCTAGGCGCGCGATCTCACGCGCATGCGGGAAACGATCATCGAACACCTGCTTCACCTGTCCCGCATAGTGTTGGCGTAACGCGCCTTCGCCCACTCGAAAACCACTACCGACACCGACCCAATCGTCACCTTCAACGACCGGCGTCGCTTGCGGCGCATACAAACCGGGCGCATGAATTTCGCGCCAGCCTCCTTCAGTGGGCGCCTCGCGCCGGTAAGCGGCGTGATACACCTCGCCCATACGCGCGTCGAGACAGGCAATGACGCAATCTTGTTCCACACTTTCGGCCAGCGCCAGCAAAGTAGCAATCCCCACCACCGGCAAATCCGCACCAAAAGCCAAGCCCTGGGCCACGCCGCAGCCGATGCGAATGCCCGTAAAAGTACCCGGCCCCTGGCCAAAGGCAATGCCGTCGAGGCTCGTCAAGCTCACTCCAGCCTCAACCAACAACACCTCCAGCATCGGTAGAATCAGTTCGGAATGACGAATACCCGCGTGCGTCTCACGGCAAATGATTTCGCCGTCGAGATAGAGCGCGAGGGAAAGATATTCGGTAGAAGTGTCGAGCGCGAGGAGTCGCATCCCGACATTATAAAGCCTTACCACGAAGGATACTGGGGCCACGAACGGATAGCGCCGGCATCCTTGCCGGCAACATGGAGCCAAACTGCCGGCAAGGATGCCGGCGCTACGGGCCACCCGTCACCGACAAGACTAAACTTTCAACAAATCCAACATCGCAAACTTGCCGCCCAGCACGAGTTTCGCATCAGCGTGCTTCATTAATTATTTGCGAATTGCTTGCGCGCCACAAGGGGCGCGCATCGGAGTGGCTT
The DNA here is from genome assembly GCA_018781585.1 of Burkholderiales bacterium. Lineage (GTDB taxonomy): Bacteria > Pseudomonadota > Gammaproteobacteria > Burkholderiales > Thiobacteraceae > RBG-16-58-11. The sequence goes on along the minus strand of JADMJT010000003.1, from coordinate 3,248 downwards.
AACCTCGATTTCCGCCTTCACGTGGCCGATGCGATTTCATGTAGTCGGCTATTTCCTGTTCGCTGACTTGGCCATTTTTATCGGCATCGATCGCATCAAAATGCTTCATGACATAAGACGAGCCTTTGGCCTCTTCGCGGCTTAGCATGCCGTCGCCGTTCGCATCGGCCTTATCCCAGCGCGCTTTCATCTCCGTCTTCGCCTTTTCGCGATGCCGCTCCATACGTGCTTTGGCATAGTCACGGTATTCGGCCTCCGTTACTTGGCCGTCCTTATTCGTGTCCATGGCCTCAAAGCCTTTATCCATGCGTGCATGGGTCTTGGCCTCCTCGCGACTGATTGCGCCATTCTTATCCAGATCAAGTTTTTGAAAATGTTGTTTCTTGTCCACGCAGGGTTGAGCCCCACGCTCAGCCTTGGCCGGCGGCTCGGCGCCGATCGCCACACCCGATAGGCCAAGCGCTAATAACATCGCAAGATATTTGCTCATGATCTTCTCCGAATATTGAACATTTCAAAATTCATGACACATTTCAAATCCCTCCTACCCCCCTTTGCTAAAGGTGGGCGCCCTCAGGACACTGCTTGGAACAGGCCCCTCCCTTTAGCAAAGGGAGGCAGGGAGGGATTTGCGGGACCAAGTTGGTACGCACGATTTAAGCAAAGATCAATGAAATGAGCTTATTTAACCGCTTTCGGGCGCACATCCCCGTCGTGCTTCTCTTGGTAGATGTCCTTGGAAAGAGCATTCATATCCTGATGCAGATCTTTACGCTCTTCTTTGGTCAATTTTCCGTCGGACTTGTAAGCGCGCTCTTCCTGGCGAATCGCCTTTTGTTCGCTGCGCAAATCTCTCGTTTCTTCCTTGGTCAGTTGCCCGGAGCGCACGCCTTGCTTGATCCGATCTTGCTGGTTATGTTGGCGCTGATTTACACCGGGGTCGCGCGGACGGTGATGCCGTGCGCCTTGTTCGGCATAGGCTTGGCCGGCAAAAATGGCGAGGGATGCTAACAATAAGCTAATCGTCGTTTTCATGAATTCACTCCTTAAAAGTTTGGTCAAATCGAGTTATGTTTTCTCGATGGCTGCATCGTAGGCCCCAGCTGTAAATAAACTGTTTCCGGCTAAGGTGCAATTGTAAAAATTTGTTACAAAGCCACGCCCAGGCAACATCTCGTCACATTGTGCTTCTCCCGCAGCCCAGCTCCCGTTAGCATAAGCACCATGAATTCCCCCCAACATCGCTTATTAGTGGTGGACGACGATCTCCGCCTGCGTGACCTGCTCGGCAAATACTTGGCCGAGCAAGGCTTTGCCGTGGAGTTGGTGAATGATGGCGCAGAGATGGATAAGCAGCTCGCACGCAACCGCTATGATCTGATCGTGCTCGATCTGATGTTGCCGGGCGAAGATGGCTTGAGCATTTGCCGACGGCTGCGCGGCAATGGCGAGCGCATTCCCATCATCATGCTTACCGCCAAGGGCGACGAAATCGATCGCATTGTCGGCCTGGAAATGGGCGCGGACGATTACCTGCCCAAGCCTTTCAACCCGCGCGAGTTGCTGGCGCGCATCCACGCTATCTTGCGCCGACAAGCCCCCAACCTGCCCGGCGCGCCGGAGGCGCAGCAAGGCAGCGTGGCTTTCGGCCCCTTTCTGCTTGATCTGGCGACGCGCGGCTTCAGCAAGCAAGGCAACGCGCTCGCGCTCACCACGGGCGAATTCGCCCTACTCAAGACACTTGTCACGCATGCACGCCAACCCTTATCGCGCGACAAGCTGATGGCGCTGGCGCGCGGCCGCGAGCACGAAGCATTCGACCGCAGCATCGACGTGCAAATCTCTCGCCTGCGCAAGCTGATCGAAGACGACCCGGCCAAGCCGCGCTACATCCAAACCGTGTGGGGCTTCGGCTATGTATTCGTGCCTGATGGGACACCTGCGCCATGAACCCAAAAATGGTTATTACTGTGCTTTTCATAAATCATGACGCACTTCAAATCCCCCCTTCCCCCCTTTTACCCGCAAGGAGTACGCCGGTGGGTTCCCCGCTGCTACGCAGCGACCCTTCCGCAGTGCAAAGGGGGGCACCCGCAGAACACTACTTGGGACAACTTCCTCCCTTTAGCAAAGGGAGGCTAGGAGGGATTTGTGGCCAATGTGGCATGCCATGAATAATGTAAGGATCAGTAAACCGCCAAGACGCCAAGAGCGCCAAGACGCGCTAAGGTTTTGGCGGATTCATGCACATCACCCAATGGGCGGTTGTAGAAAACGCAAAGAGACTTTGCGTTGCTTGGCGTACTTGGCGTCTTGGCGGCGTGAACTGGCGTTTCTAAGATGAAACTTTGGCCGCAAACCTTGTTGTGGCGCACGGTGATGCTGCTCGCGCTATTGATCATCATCAGCCAACTTGCCTGGTTCACCATGGTGCGCTGGCTCGAACGCGAGCCGCGCGCCCAGCAAATTGCCCAGCAAGCTTCCAGCGTAGTGCAGTTGACGCGCACGGCGCTGATCGCAGTGCAACCCGCCAAGCGGCGTTTTTTCTTGATGGATCTGCATCAACAAGAAGGCATCCGGATTTATCCCGCTTTCCCCGGTGAATCGGCCGGCCTTCAGCCGCAGCGCCCTTTCTTTAAACTGGTGCAGCAGCGCATCAAACAGCGCTTGGGTGAGGACACCCAAGTCTCGTTTGGTCGACGCGAAGTGCCAGGTCTGTGGGTCAGCTTCAAGATCGAGGACGATGAATACTGGGTCGCCATGCCGCGCGTACAAGTGGCGCGCATGATTCCGCTGCAGTGGGTCATGTGGGGTGCACTGAGCCTGGTGCTGGCGCTCATCGGCGCGTGGTTTATCGCCTCGCGCATCAATCGCCCGGTGCAAGCCTTGGCCAAAGCCGCCACAAAAATCGGCCTGGGCGAACAAGCCGATCCGATTCCCGAACAAGGCCCGGCGGAACTGCGCACCCTCACCCGCAGCTTCAACCAAATGAACACCGATCTGCTGCGCCTGCATCAAGCGCGCACGGTCATGCTGGCCGGCGTCTCGCACGATCTGCGCACGCCCCTCACCCGCTTGCGGCTGGCGGTGGAAATGCTGCAAGGGAAAATCGATACCGCCACGCAAAGCGGTATGGTGCAAGACATCGAGGACATGGATGCCATCATCGGCCAATTCCTGGCCTTCGCACGCGGCCTGGAAAGCGAGCCGCTGGAAACGGTGGATTTAAATCAGCTGATTGAAGCGAC
>JADMJT010000023.1 GCA_018781585.1 Burkholderiales bacterium | reverse complement strand
ACGCGGCTCAACCTCGATTCCGCCGACGCGATGATGGAGGCGATGCAAAGCCTCACCCAAACCAAACTGGTCACCAAGGTCGAGGCGCGCACCTTAGGCTTGTGGGACGACCAAGATTCGACCATGCAAGAAATGGTGCGCGGCGATCGGGTGGAGATCCCCGCCTGGCGTCATGCCTTGATCAATTACCCGCATCCGCTGTTAAAAAACGGCTTGGCGATTTTGGATACGCCCGGTTTGAATGCCTTGGGCAGCGAGCCCGAGCTCACGCTCTCCATGATTCCGAACGCGCATGCGGTGCTGTTCCTGCTCGCACTCGATTCCGGCGTCACCAAATCCGATATGGAAATTTGGCAGAAGCATGTGCAAAAGCACGCCAAACACACCATCGCGGTGCTGAATAAAATCGATGTGTTGTGGGATGAGCTGAAGCCGTGGGACAAAATTCAACAAAGCGTGCAGCGCCAGCAGGAGGCCACCGCGCAGCAACTCGGTTTGCCCGTGGCCAATGTGCTGGCGGTCTCGGCGCAAAAGGCGCTGGTCGCCAAAATCAAAAATGACCCCGCCTTGCTCGCCAAAAGCGGTATCGAACGACTGGAACAAATTCTCGCCAACGACATTATCCCCGCGCGCCAGGAAATTCTGCGCAAGAGTGTTACCCAAGAAATTGGCGCCATGGTGCTGGCTTCCTACAACAGCGTGCGCCAGCAGATTGCCGCCGCGCGCCACGAGCATAAAGAGCTGTCCTCGCTCTCGGGCAAGAATAAAGAAGTGATCCACAAAATGCTCAGCATGCTGGATCAGGATAAGCGCAGCTACGAAGAGACGGTGAAAGCCTTCAACGTCACGCGCGGCGTGATCACCCAGCAAGGTCGCTTGCTGCTGAACAATTTAAGCATCGACCGCTTGGACGATATTTTGGAAAAATCCCATGCCTCGATCCAAGGCAGTTGGACTACCGCGGGCCTGTCACGCAGCATGCAAATGCTGATTCGCCAGACCGCGCATCAGTATCAGCACATCCACAAGCACGCCAAACAGATCAAAGGGTTGGTGGATGCGGCCTACATCCGTTTCCACGTTAAGCACGGCTTCGAGCGCCGCAATGCGCCCGAGTTGGGAATAGACCAATACATGGAGTCGATCCGCAAGCTCGCGCACCATGCCGAAGATTTTTGTCGCGACCCGATCAACATCATGACCGAGAAGCATTTTCTGATTCGCAAATTCTTTTTGAGCCTGGTGGGCGAAGCGCGCATGGTGTTCGAAAAAACGCGCGTGGAATGCGAAGCTTGGTTGCGCAACGTGCTCACGCCGTTGATTACCCAGATCAACGATCACAAGCTGCAAATCGAGCGTCGCCTGGAAAACATTCGTAAAATCCACGACAACATCGATTCACTACAAGATCGCTTGGTAGAGCTGGATACCACGCAGGCCGCGCTGCTCAAGCAGCTTGCGGTGCTGGAAGGCATTCTCGTCAAGTTGCAACGCCCGCAGCAAGCGGCGCAGCTCAAGACCGCTTAAATTTAAGCTGATTTGCAATGAAACTCGGCCAGTTTAAAGCTGACGGGTTTGCCGGCAAGGATGCCGGCGCTACTCACTGCGGCGCTTCAATGTAGCGCCGGCTTCCAGCCGGCTGGTTTAGCCAAGCTATAGCATCGACAACAGGGTTGTCGACTGGCTGCTCAGGAAAGCTGGCGCCCCTCTTGTTCGCCCACCGGCTCCGCGTTATGCGTTTGCGGATGTGCAGTGCGCAGTTTTCCTGCCTCGGTGTCCCAATACAGCGGCTTCTCGGTTTGCAGCAAGTGCAGCAGATTGCGGTAATCGTCCGCGTGCAGCCCGTTCAAATAATGTAAATCGGTAAGCTGGGTCGCGCTGCGCAAAATAAGCCTGCCTTCGCCCGGTTTGTCTACGCAGCCGGAGGGATTCCATTCCGCGTAATAGTTGCCGATGGTGATGATGGCCATTTCATTCTCCTGGGTTGTGATGGATGCGATCGCTTTTTCTAACTATAGGCAATGAATCGTCTCCTGCGATCGAACAAATTAAAACGGCGGCCTGTTTGGGCCGCCGTTTTGCATTGCGTAGGAAAAAACTTACGCTGCTTTGCCGACCGTTTCCTGGTGATAGCTGACCACGGTCTCCACTTCGTTTTTCGAACCCAGAATCACCGGCACGCGCTGGTGCAGGCCGGTCGGTTCGATGTCGAGAATGCGCTCGTAGCCGGTCCACGCTACGCCGCCCGCTTGCTCCACGATCATGCCCATCGGGTTGGCTTCGTACAGCAGGCGCAGCTTACCGCCCTGTTGTTTCAGCTTGCTGTCCAACGGGTACATGAAAATGCCGCCGCGCGTGAGGATGCGATGTACTTCCGCCACCATCGAGGCCACCCAGCGCATATTGAAATCCTTCGCCCTCGGGCCGCTCTTGCCAGCCAAGCATTCGTCCACATAACGCTGCACCGCGGGTTCCCAAAAGCGCTGATTGGAAGCATTGATGGCAAACTCTTTGGTGTCGGCGGGGATGGTCATATTGGGGTGGGTGAGGATGAATTCGCCGATGTCGCGATCCAAGGTAAACCCATTCACACCGTGGCCGGTGGTCAGTACCAGCATGGTGCTTGACCCGTAAATCGCATAGCCCGCGCACACTTGCTTGGTGCCCGGTTGCATAAAGGCTTGGGCGCTGGGCGCATCGCCTTCGCCCGGGCAGCGCAGGATGGAGAAAATTGTGCCGACGGAAATATTCACATCCACATTGGATGAGCCATCGAGCGGATCGAACACCAGCAAATATTTTCCGCGCGGATACTTGGCTGGGATCGGATAGATGTCGTCCATTTCTTCCGAGGCCATCGCCGCCAAGTGGCCGGCCCACTCGTTGGAGCGGATCATGATTTCGTTGGTGATCACGTCGAGCTGCTTCTGCGTCTCGCCTTGGATGTTTTCAGAGCCGGCCGAGCCCATCACGCCGACCAGCGCGCCTTTGGAAACGGCGTTGGAGATCACCTTGCAGGCGGTGACGACGTCGTTCAAGAGCGAGGTAAAGTCGCCGGTCGCACCTTGAATATGGCGCTGCTCTTCGATAATGAATTGGGTAATGGAGGTGCCGAGATGCATGGTCTTCCTTTGAATATCGTAATATAAGCAACTGCTTATTATATACGGAACATACTCAAAAGGGCGAGGCATGCCCGGCCAGCTATTCGCTGGCGAGTTGATCGGAGCGGGTAAAAGTCCAAGTGCGCGGAATAACTAAAATGTCCGTATCGCGCCGTATGTCATCGGAGAAGGCGGCATAAGGGGCGGCTAGCTGCACAATACGCACAGCCGCTTCGTCCAGAATTTTGGAACCTGAAGAGCGGTCAATATCCACTTTTTCCAATGTGCCGTCGGATTTGATGTGCACGGTGAGGCGCAAGCTGCCGTAGAGTTTTTTCTGGCGCGCTTCGTCTGGGTAATTCAGATTACCCACGCGTTCGACCTTAACGCGCCAATCTTCCACATAGCGCGCGAAGCGATATTCTTGAGTACGTGCGCCGATAAAGTGGCGCTTGGGGCGTTCCTGATAGGCCTTATATTCACGCTCGATCTGCGCTTCCATGCGCGCCATTTGCAAGCTGCGCGCCATCAAATCAGTGGCATCCGGCGTATGGCCGGCCTCGGGTTGAGGGCGTGCCGCAGGCGCTGGTTTTTCCAGCGCGGGTTTGGTCTTTAATTGCGTCAACAATCGCGCTTGTTGTTGTTCAAGTTCACGTACTTGTTCCAGCCGCTGTTTAAGTTCAGGCTGCGGTTCTGCGTTCTCGGTCGTGGGGAAGGGGGAGGTGGCTCGCACCTTGGCATCGGTATTGCCGCCGCCATCCAGGTTGGCCTGAGCCAGTAACGCCGCCTTATGTGGCTGGTTGGCGGATTTGGCATTGACCAACACCACTTGCAGCGGACGCGCGCCTTCATCTGATTGTTTACGCAGCGTGTCGGTGAATTGCACGAACAGCAGCAAGCCATGCAGTAACGCAGACAAAATCAGGAAGTAAATCAGATAGTCCTTCTGTGCACGCGGCGCCGCGTTCAGAAGACTGAAATTGAAATTAAATGGGCTGATCGGCCCTAACGCTGCGCTCATCGAATTCAGGGCTGTTGAAACCGCTCCATTGTAGGGCTAAGCGCGGTTCAGGCCAAGCCTAAGCATCCCCCTTCTTACGATTCGGCCGGACAGACCCCCACAAAGGGGCAGGTCAGTTCCAAGGCTAGGGGGTCGATATCGCGTAAACCGAGCGTGATTCGTGTGCCGCCTGCAAGTTCGGGTACGGCCACCGCTTTCGTGATTAATGGCAGGTTGGTGAAGCGCACTAAATTCTCGCGAATAACGGTCGCCGTCACTTCGGTGATGCCTTCTTGCAGCAAATAACGCAGTCCCCAGTATCTTTCCATACTGCGTTGGAAGTCGTTGTACGCCTCATAGGTTTGCTCGAAGGCATACATCGCGCTCTCCAGCGCTTCATCCTTGGCGGCGTAGATGGGGGTGTCACCCGTAATCAGGGCAATCAGTTGGCGTTGATTGAGCAGATCGATGTAACGCCGCAGCGGCGAGCTGGACCAAACATAGCGTTCGACGCCCAAGCCCTGATGCGGCAGCGGCTGCGTGGTCAAGCGCGTCTTGCCCTTATCCTGTGCGCGATAGATCGCGGTAACTTTATTCTCCGCCAGCCAATCGGCCCAGCGGCTATTGGCCAGAATCATCAACTCCGCCACTACTTTGTCGATGGGGGTGCCCCGCTCGCGGTGAATGATGCGGACACGGTCCTGTTCAATTTTGAACATGTACTCTGGAATCAAGCCGCGGCCCTTGTCCTTTGCACCGCGCTTTTCTTCTAAATGATCGGCAAAATGCCACAACCATTCCAATTCATCGCGATAGCGATAATCCGCACCGTTGCCAAGCGTGGTTTGATTGAACAGCGGCTCCAACTGTTCGTGGCGCAGATTGGCGGCGATGGTCACGCGTTCAAGTTTGGTTTCCTGTGCGCGCACGCTGTAATCCGGCGCCAGGGTGAGGTAGAGCGACAGCGCCGGGCAGGCGCTGCCTTCTTTTAGTGTGAACACATCCACTGCGCTATCCGGCAGCATGGTGATTTTATTGCCCGGCATATATACCGTGGAGAGCCGCTTGCGCGCAATCATGTCGAGATCGGAATTCGGCGTAATGCCCAAGGCCGGCGCGGCGATGTGGATGCCGAGGCGGTAGTCGCCGTTTTCCAACTTAACGAGTGAGAATGCATCATCGATCTCGGTCGTGGTTTCGTCATCGATGCTGAAGGCGGAAACTTCGGCCAGCGGCAAGTCTGTCGGCGCGACACAAGTTGCCGTGGTGGTAAACCCCGGCCCCTCGGGAAACCACTCGCGTAAGAAACGCTGCAAGTGATAGTCCTGGCTGGAGGGAATCGCCCCGCATTTTTCCAGCAGATGCAAAGGCCTGAGATTAGTCGCCGCTGCCGCTTGTTCCAGCGCTTTAAATTCCAGCGCGTTCTTCTCTGGCGCGTAGAGCAGCATGGGCAGGTGCGGCTGGAATTCGGCGGGCAAGGCACCGGCGCTGAGCTCACGCACATAGCGCGCCAACAATTCGGCTTGTTTGCGCTTACGTTCTTCGCTCGCCAACGCGGCCTTGAGCGACTCCTCCGGTGCGGGCTTGTAGCGGCCCTTGCCCTTCTTGTAGAAATACATCGGCGCGCTGTGTAGGCGCATCAACAAACCGGCGGATTCCGTCGCGCTCAGCGCATGCCCGAAATAATCCTGCCCCAGCGATTGGAAATCGAATTCCTCGGCGCCGCTCGCCTCCCACAAAAAGCTTAAATCGATGTTGTCCGCGACCTGATGCGCCGCCTCCAAAAAGCCGGACAAGGCCGGTTCCTTGAATTGGAACAACACATTGTTCGCCTTTATCTTGGCGCGCTTGCCGTGCAGGGTTTCCACTTGGAACGAAGTGGTGTTGTCAGCCAGGATGGTGCCGACTTTAAAGCCGCCATCTTCTTCAAAAAAAACGTACATGGGAATGCCTGGGGGGAAGGGGGCGCAAGTTTACCGGAAGGCGCGGCGTGGGGAAAGGCGGTCTAGCCGGGCAGAACTTTTTATGCTTCCGTTACCGTGCCCGCATACAGCGCGGCAATCAAATCCGATTGGGACACCATGCCCACCAGACGCTGCTCGGCATTGACGATTGGAATGTGGTGAAAGCCTTGCTCCGAGAGCAAGGGCACCAGCTCCACGATATGCATATCTTCGCGCGCGGTAAAAGCAGGCGTGGCCATGATCTGCCCCACCACCTCGGGCTTGTCGGACATCATGCCGGGCGTCTGTTTGATGAACTTGACCAGTTTATCCTGGAAGGTCTCATAAGTTTTCAGGTTGGCGCGCTTCAAGAAATCCACCAATGAAATAACGCCGATGACACGCTGCGCCCGGTCAATCACTGGAATCAGCTTAATTTTGTGGAGCCGCATCTGTACCCAGGCTTCTTCCAACTCCGTGCCGAATTCCACTGTGATTAGATCGCGCGACATGATGTCGGCACAGGTAATGTCGCCCCGCTTGCGTCGATAAGCATGCATTCCCGCCAGTTTCACGACCTGCCCCAGGTCCGCCTCGCTCACGTCAAGATAAGCATTGAAATCTTTTAACGCGCTGTGCAAATCGTCCTGCGTCAGACCCACGCGATCCAGTACTTTCGGGTCATTGAGTTTGTGCAAAGTATTCTGCGATTTGGGACGAGCAGGGTAACTTCTTGAGGGTAATAAATTATTAATCAACAAACCCGCTGCCAGGAGAACCAATACGTTCAATCCGGTGGGGAGCAGCACAAAATCATAGCCAAGCGATTGAACACTTGGTCCGCCTAGAAACGGGACCAGTGCAATCGCCCCGCCTGGAGGGTGAAGGCTATGCGTCAGAAGCATGATCAGAACAGCCAGCGATACGGCAATAGCAGATCCCATCACTGGGTCATGCGTCAATTTGGCAACCGTTACGCCAACCAGCGCCGACAGGATATTGCCGCCAACCAGTGGCCACGGTTGGGCCAACGGGCTGTGGGAAGCGGCAAACAGCAATACCGCCGATGCACCCATGGAACCCACCATCAAGGGCAAACCAGGGCCGGTGACAAAATAACTGCTGATCCATCCAACCAGAAAAATGCCGCCAAACGCCGCCAGCCCGGAACGTACTTTCTCCCCGGCGCTTAACTGCCCCGCATCGGTCAAAACGTAAGGAAGAAATTTTTTAATGGCTGTTTTCATGCGCGGCAATACCGTAATAAATTGGGCGAAATTTTGGCAAGCAGCCCATCGTAGCATCAAAATACGGATGCCCACTCACGCACTAAGTTCCGGCTTTGCTCGAAGAAATTTAACTACATGGCATCGGAATAGCTGTGCCGCAATGTATCCGAACTTATTCCACCAACGCCAGCACACTCGGCTTACCTAAAATGGCCTTCCTGGCTTTTCGACCAATCCCCTTTACGATGTATCATCGTCGTTGAGCGTGCTGTGGTAAGCGGCACAGCATCAAGCACCCGTACCAAGTAGGCAGACCCAAGACATATCCCGCTAAAATAAATAGCTGTGGAATAGGGAAAACAAAGCGCAATGAAGCAGCAACCTTAATGCCAAAAAAGAAGCAGTCGCTATGGGAAGACTTGTCTGACTACCATCCGAGCACTTGTTCCAGACCCTGCTGCACCGCGCGTTCGATCAGACATGGTGAGGGAGGCGCATGACGGCGCTGCGCTGCACGCAAAAATTGCTGACGGCTATGAAAATCACACCGTCCGCGCCGCCTGCGCCGGGCGCGAACCGGCTGGGCGATTGGTCGCTGAATCTGCTGCACACGCGCCCGAAACTGGTGGTGGCGCTGAGCGAACATGACCGGCTGGGCCTGGTGCTGGAAGCCGCGCCCTACGCCACCTTGCCGTCACGTTTTCCGGAAGCGGTGTTGGCGCAATTGCTCGCCATCGGCGTGCCGCCGGATGCGGCGCGGCGCGAGTGCGATGCGATGCAGCCCTTGGTGTTCACGGCCACCACGCCTTACCCCAATCG
>JADMJT010000036.1 GCA_018781585.1 Burkholderiales bacterium | reverse complement strand
GCGAATCGTGAGACGAAAATGCGTGAAGGTATGCACCAGTGGCGGCATGGATGCGACGCGCGCTGCCTGCACGCCGAAGTGGGTTTGCAAGTGATTATTCAATACCGCCTCGGGTGCGACTTCTGGAAAGCTCCACAAACCGCCCCAGATGCCTTTGGCGGGACGCTTCTGCAACAGCACCTCATTGCCGCGACGCAAAATCAGCATCACCGTTGCGCGTTCGGGAATCATTTTCTTCAGCTTCGGTGTCGGCAGATGCGCGATGCGATCATCGCGCCGCGCGACACATTGCTCGCTCAGCGGGCAATCACCGCAGCGTGGCTGGGCGCGCGTGCAAAGCGTTGCGCCCAAATCCATCAGGCCTTGGGTGTAGCGTTCGATCTCCGCGTCCGGCAACAGCGATTCAGCCAGCGCCCACAGCTTTGCCTCCACCGCCTTGTCGCCGGGAAAGCCTTCAATACCAAAACAGCGCGTGAGCACGCGCTTCACATTGCCGTCGAGAATCGCCCCGCGCACGCCAAACGCAAAAGCCGCAATCGCCGCTGCGGTGGAAGGTCCGATACCGGGCAAGGCGGTGATAGCCTCGATAGCATCGGGAAAACCCCCTTGATGCGCAGCAACGATCTGCCGCGCCGCCGCATGCAAATTGCGCGCACGCGCGTAGTAGCCCAAGCCGCTCCAATGCGTGAGCACGGCCTCTTCATCCGCCGCCGCCAGACTGGCGATACTGGGAAAGTGCGCCATGAAACGCTGATAATAAGGAATGACCGTCGCCACCTGCGTCTGCTGCAACATGATTTCAGATACCCAAATGCGATAGGGATCGCGCGTGTTCTGCCACGGCAGATCGTGGCGGCCATGGCTTTTCTGCCAGGCAATGAGGCGGGAGGCGAAATCGGACATGCGCCATTGTAGCTTGACCACCGAACCTATTTGTATATACTTAATGTATATCCATTAAGGAGCCGCTATGACGACCACGCGCGTATTCAAATCCGGTCACAGCCAGGCTGTGCGCCTGCCGAAGGAATTCCGCTTCAACAGTAGCGAGGTAGAGATTTTCCGGCGCGGCAACGAAGTCGTGCTGCGTGAACGCCCCAGCACAGCCGAAAGCGTACTGGCGGTACTGAACGCCTTCTCGGACGATTTTATGAGCGAGGATCGCGGTGAAACCGCGCCCCAAGAACGGGAAACGCTGTGAGCACCGCCCGCTATCTGCTCGATACCGATACCTGCATTTATCTCATCAAGAATAAGCCGCCCACTGTCGCCCGAAAACTGGCCAAGCTGCCCGCCGGCCACGCCGGCATTTCCGTCGTCACTTATGGTGAACTCTGGCGCGGGGTGCAAAAAAGCCAGCACATCGAGCGCAATGCCGAGGCCCTTGCAGCCCTGGTGACCGTCTTGCCGGTTCAACCCCTGGCGATCGAGGCCGGGCTCCACTATGGCGATATTCGCGCAACACTGGAGCGCGCCGGCAAGCCCATCGGCAATAACGATCTCTGGATCGCCGCCCATGCCCGTGCCATGGGTTGGACACTGGTAACTAACAATGAACGCGAATTTTCCCGCGTAAGCGAGCTACGCTTGCAAAACTGGGCCAAATAAACATCAGGAACGTATTAGCGGCCGAACAAGCCTTTGAGTTTTTCCTGCAATTTCTCTTTGGCTTTTTCTTTCACTTCGGTTTTTTTCTCATCAATCTTAGCCTTGGCTGATTCAGCGGCCATCGCCCCCACATCTACCTTGTATTTGAGCGCATCGAATGGGCCGGTGACGCGCACCGGCACGGTGACGCCTTTCAATTGCGACAGTTCCTTGCCGCCTTGACCTTCGAGCGAGCCGACCACGGTGGCTTTGGCCACATAGTCCATGGAACCGGCGCCGATATTGATATCGCCGTTGCCGGCGAGCCGCAGCAACGGGGATTTAACGGCGAGATCGTCGTTATGCGCCACGCCATTGTTAATCGCAAAGCTGGCCTTGAGTTCGCTAAAGTCGGTCTTCTCGGTGGAGGACGCGGGTTGGGTTTGACTGTCGCGTTGCATGCCCAACTTAGCCTGCGCGTTACGCAAGGTAGATGCGATGTTGATACCCTTGATCGCGCCATCCTGCAAATTCACTGCGGCGCTGCCATTGAGTGCTTTTTTCATGGCGCTGGCGGTCGCGCCTTGCGTGGTTACGTTGAGCGATACGTTGCCGCGCCCATCGAGCAAGTCCTTGTCCGCCAAATCTTTGAGCAACGGGCCGATGCTGATGCCGGTCAAGTTTTGTTGCAGGGCAATTTTCGGACTCGTGGTGGTGGTGGCGGATAGCGCACCTTTCATGGCGCCTTGATACAGATTCGCCGACAAGGGATTTACTTCTACTCGCCCGGCAGCGGCCTTGAGATCGAGCCGGACATTACTGGATTTTAAATTCGCTACTTTGAGTTGACCGATGCGCATACTGCCGCTGGCGTTAAGCGATTTCAATCCCGATAAATCAATCGGACTTTCCGGCTGGGATTTTTCTGCTTTTCCCTTGGGCGGCAGGTAGCGATCCACATCCAGTTGATCGATATTGATATCGAAGTTGAAATGTGGATTGGAGAATTGGTTCATACCGAGCTTGGCTTGAATGGTGCTGTCGTCGAGCTTGGTATGGAGGTTCGCGGCCACTTGCTGCTTGGTGAGATCGGCGCGCGCATCGCCAGTTAGCGCAAGCTTCATGCCGCCTTTGGGCAGCTTGGGATTGGCGACATCCAGGTTGGCGGTCAGCTTCGCCAGATTAAACGTTTGCGCGTCGAGGCTGCCGGCGAAGGGGCTGGTGAGTTTGCCCTTGATGCTGTTGTCGCCTTGCTTACCGTCGATATCCAAGCTTAACTGGCTCACGTTGAATTGTTTGGCGTTACCGGCCAGATCGGGCAGGGTCAGCGTGGCGGCCAGCTTGCCGTTCGCCTGCTCGATTTTTGCCTCCAACGTGAGCTTCGATGCTTCCGCTTTGGATGGAGTGAGGAGCAGCTTGGGCGCATTCAGCGCAATATCAAGTTTGTCCGACGCACGATTGCCTTTGAGGTCGAGTTTCACATTCTTCAGTGAAAAGGCTTGAGTCTTGAGTTGTGCATCGATGTCGCCTTTGGCATTGAGTTCCAGGTTCTGGATGCCCGCCGCCTCGCCGTTCAACTTCAAATTCAAATCATCCAACATGTAATGCTTTGCTTCCAGCGCGAACAAGAGTCCGCTTTTCACTTTCACATGCGCTGCGATTTTCGGGTTATCCCCCGTCACCTTGAAATCGAGCTCGATATCGGTGTGCGTGTTGTCCTTCAAGCGCCCACTTTCCATATCGAAATCGGCGATGCCCAGTTTGCGCTTCGCCATGCGGTCGTCGAAGCTGAGTGTGCCGTGTTTGATTCTCATGCCTTCAACATCGAATATGACTTGTTTCGATTCTTCTTTGCTCAACAAGTCGTCGATATTGGTGCTGCCATCGGCATAGCGGATGAGGTTGGCGCGTACGCCATCCACGCTGATCTTGTCCACCACCAGTTCTTTTTTCAAGAGCGGCAGCCAGGCTACGAACAGCTTCACGCTCTCCAGCGCCGCGAATTCCTGTGTGCTTTTATGTTCGGAGAGCCGGGTTTTGCCCAGATCCACACCCAGCTTAGGGAATAGCTTGAGCTTAATGTCACCGTCGATGGTGAGCGTGCGCTGTTTCTTGTCCAACACCAGCTTGACGATTTGCGGCTTGAAAGCATTCGGATCGACGGTAAACGCCACGACCGCGAGCAAGAGCGCAAACAGGACAATTAGCCCGCCTAGGCCAAACAATGCGTACTTGAGATAGTTAGGCATGGCAACCTCGGAGGAAAAGCGTGGAGCGGGCGATGGGGATCGAACCCACATCTAAAGCTTGGGAAGCTCTCGTTCTGCCATTGAACTACGCCCGCATGTCTGTAAAACGAGACTAGTTTACAGCCAAGCGGCGCGCTTTGCCAAAGCCATCTGACATTTCGCGTGATAGAATTCTGCTTGGATAATTGATAGAAGCAAACGTGATTACGCTTACCGTAAATGGTTCGCCCCAGCCGCTTGAGGCGCAAATCAATCTCGCGCAGCTATTGGAAAATATGCAACTCACCGGCAAACGTGTTGCAGTAGAACGCAACGGCGAGATCGTGCCACGCAGCCAATATGCGCAAGTCGAACTACAAGACGGCGACCAACTCGAAATTGTTGTCGCGGTGGGCGGCGGCTAGTCTTCACCCCTAACACCTCACCCCTTACCTCTCACACCTATCATGCACACACTGACTATCGCCGGTAAAACCTATTCCTCCCGCCTGCTCGTCGGCACCGGCAAATACAAAGACTTCGACCAAACCAAGCAAGCCGTAGATGCCAGCGGGGCGCAGATTGTCACGGTGGCGATTCGGCGCACCAACCTCGGGCAAGACGCGAGCCAACCTTCCCTGCTGGATGCGCTGCCGCCGTCGAAATACACCTACCTCCCCAACACCGCGGGCTGCTATACGGCGGATGATGCGATCCGCACCTTGCGCTTGGCGCGCGAATTGCTCGATGGCCATACGCTGGTGAAACTGGAAGTGTTGGGCGATCCGAAAACGCTTTATCCGAATGTAGTGGAAACGCTGCGCGCGGCGGAAGTGTTGGTCAAAGACGGCTTCCAAGTCATGGTCTACACCTCGGACGACCCGATTATCGCCAAGCAATTGGAAGAGATCGGCTGCGTTGCGGTGATGCCTTTAGCCTCCTTGATCGGCTCCGGCATGGGCATTCTCAATCCGTGGAATTTGCAGATCATCATGGAACACGCGCAAGTGCCGATCATTGTCGATGCCGGCGTCGGTACTGCATCGGATGCAACCATTGCAATGGAATTAGGCTGCGACGCAGTGCTGATGAATACCGCCATCGCTCAAGCGCAAAATCCGGTGCTGATGGCCTCGGCCATGAAAAAGGCGGTGCAAGCAGGACGCGAAGCCTATCTCGCCGGCCGCATGCCCAAGAAAATTTACACCGCCAGCCCCAGCTCGCCCACCAGCGGCGTCATCGGCACATAAAAAACGGGGCATCACCCCGCTTTTTCACCCCCCTGAATCCTGGCCGCCAGCCCCACATCGCGCGTTATTCTTGGACTAGGCATTATCGATAAACACCGCCCCGGGTTTTTTGCCGAGGGCGGTGTTTACGAGGATTATTTGGTGATGCCGAGGAATTTCACTAACTCATCGTAATCCGAGACCTTGGCCGGTTCGAAATTCGTGAATGAACTAAATTTAAAGTAGTCCTGCCCATCCTTATCCGTGTGCGCCTTAAGCAAGGCCTGCGTCACTGTCTGTTTGGTGGCCGCCGGCAAGTCGCCGCGCACGGCGAAGGTCAAGTGCGGCACCCCTTTGCCTTGCAGCACTAGATTCATGTTGTAACCGCGATTAGTCCAGACGTTGAAGAGCGAGCTGTTGGCCACGCCCACATCGATCAGTTTGTACTGCAAGGCGTTCAAGACAGCATTGGAATCACTGTAATACGTAATGCTTTTAAAGAAAGTGGCTGGATCAAATCCCTCGCTCTTAAGATCGACTAGCGCGAGCTGTGTGATCATCGCGTCCTTCTCATAAAACCCGATGCGTTTGCCCTTCATGTCTTCCGGGAAAGCGATATTGGCGTCGGACATCGCCAAGAATGAAGCCGAAAGCAAGCCGGGAATTTTTACCACCGGCTCGTAGCCAGCAGTCAAATTCGCTTTCATGATCATCGAAGGTGGCGCATACATGAAATGGAAACGCTTGGCTGCGGCTTTCTTCATGTAATCGTCGTAGGTTTTGACGGATTCCACGCGCACCGGCATCTTCAATACTTTGCTCAGGTAAGCGGTCAGCCCCTCGTAATCGCGCACGACCAGAATCGGATTTTTCACATAATCCTGTACGCCCAGGATGTAATAGTCCGCAGCGCGCGCTGGCATGCACATAAGCCAGGTCAACACCGCCAGCAACATGACGCTTAGTCTCATTGTTATCTCCTATCGTTATATTCATCACTGCCGACGAAGATTCGCCGCAAATAATGTTTTCCACCCCAAAAAGTCCCGTCTAAACGCGGGTCGGGCTAATTACATGATGCTTAGCTATCTGTGTCAAGCAAATCCCAGGCCAGCGCTGGCAAAGCCTCGTCACCGACGGGAGGCATGCCCCTACACTTTTAAATATTGCTCCGCCCGCGCCAACCAACGTGCGAGGTGCAGTTCAGCGGCATCGGGCGCGTCGCGCAAGAGCGCCTCGGCCAGCGCGCGCGCTTGTTCCAACAAGGCCTGATCGCGCTCGATATCGGCGATTTTTAGCATAGGAACTCCGCTTTGGCGCGCACCGAGGAATTCGCCCGGGCCGCGTAGCGACAAATCCTGGCGCGCTATTTCAAAACCATCGGTTAATTCATAGATAATCTTGAGCCGCGCTTTCGCCATATCCGACAGTGGCGACGAATAAAGCAAAATACACGCGCTTTTTGCCGCACCGCGCCCGACCCGGCCGCGCAGTTGATGCAATTGCGCCAAGCCCATGCGCTCGGCGTGTTCAATCACCATCAGGCTCGCGTTGGGCACGTCCACGCCAACTTCGATCACCGTCGTCGCGACCAAGAGTTGAATCGCGCCCGCCTTGAACGCGGCCATGGTCTCGGCTTTCTCTTTCGACTTCAGGCGGCCGTGGACGAGTCCCACATTGAGATCGGGGAAGGTGCTGCTCAAAACCTGATAGGTATCGAGCGCAGTTTGTAATTGCAACTTCTCCGATTCATCAATCAGCGGACACACCCAATACGCTTGACGGCCAGTGGCACACGCCTCACGCACACGCTCGATCACTTCATCTCGACGCGCGTCTTCTACCAACTTAGTCACGATCGGTGTGCGTCCCGGCGGTAGCTCGTCGATCACTGACACATCGAGATCGGCGTAATAGCTCATCGACAGCGTGCGCGGGATCGGGGTCGCGCTCATCATGAGTTGATGCGGGTTCACGCCTTTGTTATGCAAAGCCAGGCGTTGTTCCACGCCGAAGCGATGTTGTTCATCGACTACCGCCAGACCGAGACGCGAGAAATTCACTTGCTCTTGAAACAAGGCATGGGTGCCAACCGCGAGCTGCGCCTCGCCGCTCGCGACCTGCGCCAGCATGGTGTCGCGGGCACGCTTGGGCACGCTGGCGGCGATCCATGCCACGGTGATACCCAGCGGGCTCAGCCATTCGTGCAGCTTGCGGTAATGCTGTTCGGCGAGAATCTCCGTCGGCGCCATCACCGCCGCCTGATAGCCGTTTTCGATCGCCTGCAAACACGCTAGCGCCGCCACGATGGTTTTGCCGCTGCCCACATCGCCTTGCAGCAAACGCTGCATCGGGTGGCGCGCGCTCAAATCGCGGCTGATTTCATCGAAGGTACGCCGCTGCGCGCTGGTCAGGGCGAAGGGCAGCGCCGCCAACAACACTTGGGTTAATTTTAGTTTTGCGGGTAAAGCAGGCGCGATCAGATCATGTCGCCGAGCATAATGCCGGCGCATGGAAAGTTGCTGCGCCAGGAGTTCGTCAAAAATCAGCCGCTGCCACGCCCAGTGTTCACGGGTTTCCAGTTCATTGATGGGGGCATCCGGTGGGGGCTCATGCAAAAAACGCACACTGTCTTTGAAACTGGCCAAGTGGTCCCGCGCTAGCACGGAGGCTGGCAGTGTGTCCTGTAAATCACAACTCACCAGCGCGCGGCCAATGAGCTTGCGCAATGCATCTTGGCCGAGGCCGGCGGTAGTGGGATAGACCGGTGTGAGATTTTCCTTTAGCGGTACCCCCTCACGCACCACGCGAATCTGCGGATGCACCATTTCCGGCCCGAGAAAGCCCACCCGCACCTCGCCCAACAGCCGCACCCGGCTGCCAACGGCCAGCATCTTTTGTTGGCTGGGGTAAAAATTCAACAGCCGCACATACATCTCGCCGCTGCCGTCTTCCACCAGGCACACCAATTGGCGGCGTGGACGGAAGCGCACCTCATTGCTAACGATAGTGACCTCGACCTGGGTTAGCTGCCCATACGGCGCATGCGCAATCGGATAAATATGCGTCTCATCCACATAGCGCAGCGGTAAATGCAATACGAAATCAAAATCGCGATGAATGCCGAGCTTGGAGAGTTTTTCGTGCGTGGCCTTGGGAGCAGCGTCAACGATAGCTTCGGGCGATGAATGATCTGGCGTGAGTTGCGGCATCGCGTGGCGCGGGCGAGGCATGCCTCGCCCCTACGGGTTATCCGAGCACCATGACTGCATCCGCCTCGACCAGCGCGCCGCGCGGCAGCGACGCCACACCCACAGCAGCGCGGGCCGGATAGGGTTCATGAAAATACTGCGCCATGATTTCGTTGACCTTGGCGAAGTGGCCCAGGTCGGTGAGAAACACATTGAGCTTTACGACATCGGCGAGTGTTCCACCTGAGGCCAGCGCCACCGCTTGCAGGTTTTTAAACACGCGATGGATTTGCTGCTCGATGCCTTCCACCAATTGCATGCTGCCGGGGTCGAGTCCGATCTGGCCCGAGAGATACACGGTATTGCCCGCCTTGACCGCTTGGGAATAGGTGCCGATGGCTTGAGGGGCGTCGTTGGTTTTGATGATTTGTTTGCTCATATGCACTCCTTTACTAAATTCAGTG
>JADMJT010000048.1 GCA_018781585.1 Burkholderiales bacterium | reverse complement strand
AGTTCACCTTCGGTTGGCTGGCGGCGGAACACTACTTCGTCATCTACAACCAAGTTGGGTGAGTGCCGGATACTATATCGTTGAACGATTTCCGGATGGTCCTCCACAAATAACACTTCGTAGAGGATAGCCAAATCTTTGAGCTCGCGTTCAAGATTGTGGCAGTGACTGCAACCGCGTGTAGCAATGATCCTGACATTCATGTTTTGGTCTCCTATATGGGGTGGGTGCCGCAATCACTATCGACGCCGCGAGCGTCATGGCAAACAAGTTACCGATCGAGTTCGGTGCCGCTTCATCAATCACCGGACTTGCCGAACAGGTACTTGATCAGCGCGGCGAGCGCGAGGATGAGTACGATCCAGAATAGGATGCCCATCCAGCCCATGCCCCAACCCCAACCATTCATGCCGTCATTCCACATTTTTCCACCTCCATGCCGCAGTCGAAGTGCTCATCACGAAAAGCGCGACGCCCCAGGGCGGCAACCAGCCGACACTTCCCAGGGTATCCGGATCCATGACGCTACCTCACCGCAGTTTTTTGCTCCAGAATCCCCACGCGATTCCATAAAGCGCGCCGAGTGCAAAACCGGCAGCGGTGAACAGTGCGAATCCCGCCAGGAAAGCGATGGGACTGCCGGAGATCGGCCACGGGCTGGCCGGCGCAAGCGCGGCCAGCAGCCCGAAGGGCGGAAACAGCGCATCGAAAATGGCGCATAGGATATAGGCCACACCCAGCGTCGTCGCCAGCGAAAATGCATGCACTTTCCAGAAGTCAGTCATGACACACCTCTTTTAATATTATTAGTTCTATCGCCATCTAACATGCTTCGTGGCTTGCGAGGAGCGTGTGTGCGCCCCGTTTACCTGCTTACTTGGCGGACGGTTTTGCCATCTGCTCCATCATGTCCATGCGCTTTTCCATCTTTTGCATGCGCTCCATCATAGCTTCAGGCCCCATCCCGCCTTGACCCATCATGCCCATGCCGCCGCCCATCATCCCGTCTTTCATCATAGGACAGTCCATCATGCCGCCCATCATGCTTTTCCCCGCCATCATGTTTTCCTGCATGGTCTGCATATGCTCCTGCATCAGTTTCTGGCGCTGTTTCGGGTCTTTTGACTTGGCCATCTGTTCCAACTGACTTTGCATTCGCTTGGTATTAGCTTGCATCTTCTGGATCGTCTGATCGGCGGCGGGCGCGGTCGCGCCGGCTTTTTGATCGGGATGGTGCGCGTCATCCGCGAGAACGGGTTGGATGGCCAGACTAGCGGCAATCATTAAGGTGGCAAATAGGGCGGGGTGTTTCATGGTGAACTCCTTTGTGTGGGGAAAATGAGCATTACGGTGTAACGACTTCGAGTTTGGTCACGGTGATGACGCCGTCGACTTTCTCAGCTAGAAATCGGATGCGGTCACCCGGCTTGACCTGATCGAGCGTCGCGGCATCTTTGACGCGAAATATCATCGTCATCGCAGGCATGCCGAGATTTTCCAAGGGGCCGTGCTTGATGGTGAGTTTGCCCAGCGCCTTGTCGACTTTTTTAATTTCGCCCGCTGACAGCGGCGCGGCTTGCGCGACGGTTTGCGCAGCCTCGTGGCTCGCGTGGTCTGCCGATGCAAGCGCGTAGGGTGCTGCCCATGCGCTGGCGAAAATAAAAGTATAGGTGATGAAACGTTTCATGGTGTTCTCCTGGGTGTATTGCGTTAGCGGCGTACCACGATTTTGCCCTGCATGCCCGCCTCGAAATGACCGGGTACTAAGCAGGCGAAATCGAATTTACCGGCCTTGGTGAAACGCCACACCAGCTCACCCGTCTTGCCGGGTTCCACGCTGATGGCGTTGGGATCGTCGTGCTCCATCTCCGGAAACTTGGCCATGGTCTTGGCGTGTTCTTTCAACTCGGCAAGACTACCCAGCACCATTTCGTGCTTGATCTGGCCTGTATTCTTTACGCGAAAACGGATGGTCTCGCCCCGCTTAACGACGATGCTGGCTGGCGTGTAGCGCATGGCGTCAGACATCACGATGTCTACCGTGCGCGTGACCTTGGCTGGATTGCCTGGCTGGCCCAGCGGCGACGCGTGACCTTCATCCGCATTGGCTTGAGTGACGCCAATTGCCATGAAACCGATTAGTATTGCGCTTGTGACTTTCATGTCTACCCCGTTTGTATTCAACATAATACTCATCTTGACTCAGGCATCCCGACTAAAAGCTGACAGGCTGCTTACAAGTTTGTAATCTATCGAATCGCGCAGTCTCGAAGCAGACAATAAGAGCCATTCACTGCGCAGGAGCGGATTCAACGTGAAAATTCTCATCATCGAAGATGAACCCAAGACCGGAAACTATCTAAAGCAAGGGCTGACGGAGGCTGGCTTCGTTGTCGATCTTATACGCGATGGGTTGGACGGCATGCACATGGCTTTGAGTGAGCCTTACGAGCTCGTGATTTTGGATGTCATGCTGCCGACGCTCGATGGCTGGCGGGTGCTACAAAACATCCGCAGCGCAGGTAAAGAAATGCCGGTGCTGATGCTCACCGCACGCGACGGGGTGGAAGACCGGGTCAAAGGCCTGGAGCTCGGCGCGGACGATTATCTGATCAAACCTTTCGCCTTCGCCGAACTGCTCGCGCGCGTGCGCACCTTGCTACGGCGCGGCGGCAAATCAAAAGAACCCGATGTATTGCAGGCCGCCGATCTGGAACTGAGTCTGTTGCGGCGGCGTGTCACACGCGGCGGCAAGAAAATCGACCTCACCGCCAAGGAGTTTGCGCTACTGGAGTTGCTGTTGCGCCGGAAAGGCGAAGTGCTGCCCCGCTCGCTGATTGCCTCCCAAGTTTGGGATATGAATTTCGACAGCGACACCAATGTGATCGAGGTCGCCATGCGTCGCCTACGCGCCAAGATCGACGACGACTTCGAACCCAAGCTCATCCGCACCGTTCGCGGCATGGGCTATGTGCTGGAAATTCCGGAGCGATGAAACGACAGCCTTCCATCACGCTTCGCCTGACGCTGCTATTCGCGCTCGCGTCCGCGGCCACCATCATTTGTGTCGGCGGTTTCGTGGCATGGGAGATGAACAATCACTTTAAAGAAATGGATGTGGACGAACTCGGCGGTAAGCTGGAACTCATCGCCCACGCCATTGGCGAAACACGCAGTCCAAGCGCGCGCGACACGCTGCCGGGTAGGCTCACCGACGCCCTGGTGGGGCACCATGCCTTATCGGCTGATGTCCGCACCCAAGGTCAGCGTGTGTTCGCTACGGGCAGCGCGCGCTTTCCAGAAAGGGTATTGGCCTCGGCCACGGACTCAGCAAAAATCACGCGAACCTCGTTGCGCACCTGGAACGATCAAGGTGACACTTACCGCGGTGTGGCGGTTCGCTTGCCTTCGGCCATTGCAGGCGCGCCCCCTTACACCGTCGCGCTCGCAATCAATATCGCGGTGCACCAGCGTTTCGCGCACTCGATCCGATGGGCCATTTGGGTCGCGGTTGCTTGCGCTATTCTGCTAACCAGCTTGCTCGCGTGGTTCACGGCACGGCGCGGCTTAGCGCCGCTGCACGACATTGCGCAAGTTGCTAAAAACATGTCGGCCGAGCACTTGAACGCACGTCTGCCCATCGAGTCCGTGCCCGTTGAACTGAACGACCTCGCACATTCTTTCAACGACATGCTGTCGCGGCTGGAGGATTCCTTTCGGCGGCTTTCGGATTTTTCCTCCGATATCGCCCATGAGCTGCGCACGCCCGTTAGCAATCTCATGACGCAAACGCAGGTTGCGCTGTCGAAGGCGCGCGACGCCGAGGAATATCGGGAAATTCTCTACTCGAATCTGGAAGAGTATCAGCGCTTGGCGACCATGATCGCCGACATGCTGTTCCTGGCGAAGGCCGACAATGGCCTCATCATTCCCTCGCGCGAGCCGGTCGATCTTAGGCAGGAAGTTGAAGGCCTGTTCGCGTTCTACGAAGCCCTGGCCGAGCACCAAGGCATTGGGCTTGCAATGCATGGAGAGGGAACGGTATTAGGTGATCGGCTCATGCTGCGCCGGGCGCTGAGCAACCTCTTGTCCAACGCAATCCGGCATACGCCGCGAGGCGGCACAGTGTCCGTCGCTATCGGTCCCGCCGCAAACGGCTTCGTGTCGGTGATGGTGGAAAATCCGGGAGAACCGATTCCGGCGGAACATCTGCCGCGTATCTTCGATCGCTTTTATCGGGTCGATTCATCGCGCCAACGCACCAGCGAAGGCGCGGGACTGGGGCTTGCCATCACCCGCTCAATCGTCGCGGCCCATGGTGGGCAGACGCGGGTATTCTCTGACACGAGCACGCGTTTTGAGCTCCTCTTGCCTGGACTGACCGCGCCGACGATTCAAACCGGTGATACGTACTCCGCCCAAAATCGCAGGAATTCCCCGCGCTAGCCGGCGCGATTCCTCACGCCAGCTTGCTGATATCAGCCACCCGGTTCATCAGGTCGCCGAGCGTGGCGAGCAGGGCGAGACGATTGCGGCGCACGAGCGGCTCTTCGGTCATCACCATCACATCGTCGAAGCCATCCACTCTACCCAAGCAGCGAATCCCTACGGTTTGTCGCGAGCGGAGATGGGCAGCAATGCAGCGGAAGCGGACCGTTCAATCTGCTCCGCGACCCCCCACTTTTAACCCGCCGAAAGCAGTCATTCAGCCTCGTCAGCTCTGCCCGTATTATTGGGGGTTGTTATAGAGACGCAGCATTTTGAAACTGCTTGCGAATCAGGGTATTGCATGAGCATAATGGGCACCCTAAATAATAATTGTTAGACGGACGCTGGTGTCCGTCTATTAACTGTTAGGTATTTATATGTCATGCGAATCTACTTACTTCTGCCCTTGCTAATACCCGCGATTTGTAACGCGGCTGCTCTCGAATACAAATGCACCGTAAGAAGCGAGATGTCTCTTCAGGACGACGGAAACCTAAAACCTCATGCACGTTCTGTCGAGATTGGAAAACAATTCGTGGTTGATCGAGTTGGTGGAAAGGTGGTCGGTGCACCACTTCGTAACCTCACCGCTGCAGAAATCAGGGTGCTAAACCGAGGCGGCAAAGACCACACGTTTGAGTTGTTATCTGTTTCCTCGCCAACTGGTAAGGCCACCACCGACTTACTGGTAATTCATGAATTCGTGAAAAACAAGAACAAGCCGTTCGTGGCAGTGACATCAATTGGCGAAGTCTATTCCGGCATATGCGAGTAATACCAAACTGGCGCCCCTCAAGCTAAACGTTAAGCATTCCCATGACATTTGATCTCCGCGCCGCTTTACCTGTGCTGACCCCAAAAGCAATTTCGTGGGCTGAGGCTCAGTCTTCGTCCATTGAGCAGCTGGGCCGACCGTTGAACGAGGTTCTGCTTGCTGTAGCAAGAAGTGTTGGCGTATTGCATCCCGAGCTTATTCGGGTCGCTGAAGTCCCATCTCTGCCGCTACCCGAAGACCCTGAACTGAAGCAGGCTGCCCTCACCACAGGGTTGCTCGGCCCTGGCATGGTTGGTCTAACGCTTGGTTACGGCGTCTACGTTTGCAGTGGTCACGGAAATGTCAGGCTGCTATCCCATGAGTTTCGGCACGTCCATCAATACGAACAAGCTGGTTCCATCGCCGCCTTTCTTCGCGTTTACCTACAGCAAATAGTTGCTGTCGGGTACAACAATGCGCCGTTTGAAATCGACGCGAGGGCGCACGAACAGCACCATGCCTAACATGGCGCTCAACCTCGCTCCCTTCGGTCGCTGGACGCTGCGCGATAAAGCCGCGCAGCGCCGGTTAGCTCGTTAGCGGTCAAAATCCCGATGGATATTCATGTCAGCGCCACCAAAAATCCAATTCGATAAACTTCCTATCCTAGATATAAGCGGAAATAGGGTTGGAGAGCTATCTGGTGAATTTGACGCCGATCAGCTTGGTAAATACTTGGTTTCAGAATGGGTGCCGTATGTTGAGTGTCATCGGAAATGCTCAAGAAGCGATACATGCAAGTTTGCTGTACCAGTGCCAGGCCAAGCTGGCAGATATGAAGAAATACGTTGCGGCGTAAAGTCCACAGTCATCAAGAATTTCATCAATTTGTCGTTCTCCGTTTTAGGTAACTGCGATAAAGAGCAGCAAGAGAAATTGCTCGGCGGCGCATACTATCTGTCTGAATTCGCATTTGATGCGGAATTCCAGATTGGCATGCTAATAAATGAACATACAATCAAATGGCTCGGAGAGTATGCTCCGCAGTTTTTTGCGCGGCTAGTTCATCTGCGTGAAACTCTAAACTCAGCTGGCCAGATGTTGGCTTATGTACCAAATTTGTATGACCGTAAACCCGTCCTGCTTGTTGAAGGAAAGTCAGAAAAGGCGTTCCTTGATAAATTACGTGAGTCCAATATTTCTTGGTTTACTGATTTACGAGTCGAGGTATATGGAGGATCAGGTAACAAGCATCCCAGACGTATTGAGATGAGGCTCGCCAAGTACATCGAGGATGGCTATGTTTGTTTTATGCAGGGCGACAAAGATGGAAAGGAAAGAGATCAATTTCAAAAGCTAATTAATCATGGTGTTGTGGCTAAGCAGAACATCTTTCAGTTTGATTTTGATTTCGAAACTGCTGTGCCGCCAAGACTCTTATTAACAGCGTTAAATAATATGGGATATCTGGAAGACATTGATAAAGATGATTTCGTCTCCAAAATAGATAGAAGCAAGTCAGCCAGACAGCTGTTAATCGAAAACTACGGCTTGAACATTGATCCCTTAAAGATGGAGCTAGCTGACGAAATTGGATGGATTATGAGTGATCGAAGATTCCATTGGTTTCAGGATAAAAGTCAGTTCATGGAAAAAACGGAACTGGGACAATTTTTGCAGTTTGCAATCAAAATGCATTGACTGCTAACAATACGCCCAAACGGACGGTGAACCGCCGCTTGGCTTAACCGTTCAACGTCCGCTTTTCGAACCTAGTCTCAAAATTTCTGCGCTATCTAACTGACCGTTTGCAGTACCAACCAGTCACTTCGCATGCATACGCTATTTTGCGGCCCGCTCAGAAAATGCACCGTTTTACGCCAGCTTGCTGATATCCGCGACTTGATTCATCAAATCGCCCAGCGCCTTCAGCAAAGCTAGACGGTTGTTGCGAATCAGCGGCTCATCCGCCATCACCATCACTTCATCGAAGAAGCGATCTACTTGCGCGCGAACGGAAGCCAGCTCGCGCAATGCGTCGGTGTAGTCTTCATTACTCACTAAAGAATTCACGCGCGGCGTCAGCTGGGTCACCGCATCAAACAAGGCGCGCTCGGCATCGTCGGTAAACAGCGCGATATCCGGCGCATGCGTCACGGCGTCGGTTTTTTTGAGTATGTTTTGAATGCGCTTATTGGCGGCGGCGAGCGCATCGCACTCGGGTAGCTGCTTAAAAGCACGCACCGCCTCCATGCGCGGCAAGACCTGATCGATGCGCGTGGGGTTTTGTGACACCACGGCCTCGATCTCGTCCGGCTCGAAGCTGCGCTCGCGCAAGTAGCTCTTCAACCGTTCCAGCATAAAACCATGCACATCCTGCGCAACACTTTCCGACATCTGCTCGGCGGCAAATTGCGCACGCGCGCGTTGCAGCAGTTGCATGATATCCAGCGGCAAGGGCATTTCGATCAGTATGCGCAACACACCAAGTGCTAAGCGGCGTAAGCCGAATGGATCTTTATCGCCGGTGGGAATCAGGCCGATGCCGTAGATGCCCACCAGGGTATCGAGCTTGTCGGCGAGCGCGACTGCTGCGCCGATATTATCGGCGGGCAACTCATCGCCAGCAAAACGCGGCCGGTAATGCGCTTCGATCGCGCTTGCGACGGGTTCCGGCTCGCCATCAATGCGCGCATAGTATTGGCCCATCAACCCTTGCAACTCCGGGAACTCGCCCACCATGTCGGTGAGCAAATCGGCCTTACACAAATAGGCGGCGCGCGCTGCGTGATCGGTATTGGCGCCGAGTTGCTGCGCGATTTCGGCGGCGAGTTTTTGAATGCGTTCGACGCGCTGCAATTGCGTACCGAGCTTGTTGTGATACACCACGTTGGCCAGCTTCGGCACGCGCGTGTCGAGCTTGGTCTTTTGATCTTGTTCGAAGAAGAATTTAGCATCCGATAAGCGCGCGCGTAGCACGCGCTCGTTGCCATGAATGATGTGCTGCGGGTCAGCGGTCTTGAGGTTGCTCACCACCAGAAACTTAGGCAGCAGCTTGCCCGCTCGATCCAACAGCGGAAAATACTTCTGGTGCTGCTTCATGGAGAGAATCAAGCACTCCTGTGGCACTGCCAAAAACGCCGGATCGAATTGCCCGGCATACACCGCGGGCCATTCCACCAGCGCGGTCACTTCATCCAGCAGCGCCTCGTACTCTACCGGCTGCGCATCGCCCGCGGCCAACAGCAAACGCATTTCGATCTCGGCACGACGCGTGACGAAGGACGGCATGACACGGCCCCGCTCTTCGAGAATCGCTTCGTAGTGATTGGCATGGTCGAGCGTCAGGGTGTGCATGCCCATGAAGCGGTGACCGCGTGTCACGTTGCCGCTTTTCAGCCCCAGCAACTCGCCTGGCAGCACTTTCGCACCATGCATCATCACCAACCCATGCACTGGACGCACGAATTGA
>JADMJT010000072.1:5603-8964 GCA_018781585.1 Burkholderiales bacterium | reverse complement strand
CTCACCGGCACGGTGCTGCACACAAACTTGGGGCGTGCGCCGCTGCCGGAAGAAGCCATCGCCCACGCGGTCGAAGTGATGCGCCGGCCTTGCAACCTGGAATACGACCTGGGAGGCGGATCGCGCGGCGATCGTGACAGTTTGGTGGAACCGCTGCTGAAAGAACTGACCGGCTGTGATGCCGCCACCGTGGTCAACAACAATGCGGCAGCCGTGTTTCTTGCGCTCAATACGCTAGGCCTGCGCCGCGAAGTCATTGTGTCGCGCGGCGAGTTGGTGGAAATCGGCGGCGCGTTTCGTGTGCCGGACATCATGGCGCGCGCCGGCTGCAAGCTGGTCGAAGTCGGCGCCACCAATCGCACCCATGTGCGCGATTTCGACAGCGCGATTTCGGACAAGACCGCGCTGCTGCTCAAAGTACACACCAGTAACTACGCCATCCAAGGTTTCACTGCCGCTGCGGAAGAAAGCGAACTGGCCACACTCGCCCACGCGCACAATCTGCCCTTCATGGTGGATCTCGGCAGCGGCACCCTGGTCGATCTGAGCGCATGGGGCTTGCCCAAGGAACCCACGCCACAGCAATCGCTCGCCGCCGGTGCGGATATTGTCACTTTCAGCGGCGACAAATTATTAGGCGGGCCGCAGGCCGGCATCATCGTCGGGCGTCACGACCTCATTGCAAAAATTAAAAAGAACCCGCTCAAGCGCGCCCTGCGCGTGGACAAAATCATCTACGCCACCCTGGAAGCCGTGCTGCGTCTCTATCGCGATCCGGAACGCCTGGCCCAACGCCTGCCCACGCTGCGTTTACTCACGCGGCCACTGTCTGAGATCGAAGCCACTGCGCAGACCATCTTGCCCGCGTTGCAGCAAGCATTCAGCCACAGCGCCGATGTTTCCCTCAGCCCCGGCCACAGCCAGATCGGCAGTGGCTCCCTGCCCATCGATCGCCTGCCCAGTTGTTGTGTGGCCTTCACGCCGCATGTGAAGGGCAAGGGCGAAGGCAGCGCGTTGAAAAAGATCGAACAGGCCTTGCGTGAACTCCCCGTGCCAGTGATCGGCCGTGTGGCGGAGGGCGCATTTCGGCTGGATGTGCGCTGCCTGGAGGATAAAGACGTCGGCGAGTTCGTCGCGCAACTGAGTGATCTCAAGCGGTGAGCGGCCAACGCGCGCTGCAAATCCCCCCTACCCCCCCTGTTGCAAAAGGGGGGCAGAGGGGATTTGGACCTTCGCGCACACAGCCCTTCTGGTTGGAATCGCAACCATGATCATCGGCACCGCCGGCCATATCGATCACGGCAAGACCGCGCTGGTGAAAGCGCTCACCGGCGTCGACGCCGATCGCCTGAAAGAGGAAAAGGTGCGCGGCATCACCATCGATCTCGGCTATGCCTACACGCCGCTGCCTAACGGCGACATCCTCGGTTTCATCGATGTGCCCGGCCACGAAAAGTTGGTGCACAACATGCTCGCCGGCGCCACCGGCATCGACTTCGTGTTGCTGGCCATCGCCGCCGATGACGGCCCCATGCCGCAGACGCGCGAGCATCTGGCGATTCTCGATTTGCTGGGCCTGAATCGCGGCGCGGTGGCGCTCACCAAGATCGACTGCGTGAGCCCGGCGCGCGTGGATGAAGCGCGTCTTGAAATCGCTACCCTGCTTGACGGCACTCAACTGCAAGACAGCCCAATCTTTCCGTTATCCTCGCTCAGCGGCGCGGGCATCCCGGCGTTGCGCGCACATCTGGAACAGACCGCAACCGCCATGCCGCCGCGTGAAGCGCGCGGCTATTTTCGCCTCGCCGTGGATCGGGTGTTCACGCTGCCCGGCACCGGCACCGTGGTCACCGGCACGGTGTTCGCAGGCGAAGTGCACGTGGAGGATAAACTCGTCCTGTCACCAAAGGGTATTCCGCTACGCGTGCGCGGCATCCACACGCAGAATCGCGCCGCCGACAGCGGCCGCATGGGCCAGCGCTGCGCGCTCAACATCGTCGGCGCACAACTGGAAAAGCAGGACGTGCATCGCGGCGACTGGGTGCTCGGCGCGGCGCTACATCAACCGATCCAGCGCCTGGATGCGCGGCTGCGCCTGCTGCCATCGGAAGCGAAAGCCCTTAAACACTGGTCGCCGGTGCATTTCCATCTTGGCGCATCGGACGTGACGGCGCGTGTTGCGCTATTGGAAGGTGAGACCTTGCAACCCGGCGCCGACATGCTGGCGCAGATCGTCATCGATAAGCCGGTGTGTGCGGTGCATGGCGATCGTTTCATTGTGCGCGATCAATCTGCTAGCCGCACCCTAGGCGGCGGCATGGTGCTGGACATTTTTCCGCCCGCGCGCAACCGGCGCAAGCCGGAACGCATCGCAGTGCTGCATTCCCTGGAAACAGCCGATGCCGGCAGCGCACTGGCCGCCGCGCTGGAACACAGCACGGAAGGCGTCGATCTGGAACGCTTCGCGCGCAACTGGAATTTGCGGGCGGACGAAATTGCCGCCTTGCAATCGAGTCTGCCCATGCGCAGCGTGGCGAACTGGGCCTGTTCCGCGACGCGCTGGGAAACGCTCAAGCAAATCCTTCTCGCGCGCTTGGCCGAGATGCACCAGAAGGAAAGCGATACCCTCGGCCCCGACCGCGAGCGCTTGCGCCGCATGGCCTTGCCCACGGCGGAGCGCCCCGTGTTCGCGGCGCTGCTGGACGAGTTGCTGCGCGACGGGCAGATTGCACAAAGCGGCCCCTGGCTGCACCTGCCCGAGCATAAGGTGCGGCTCTCCGCCAATGAGGAAAAGCTATGGCTCAAGGTGCGCCCCATGCTGGCTGAGACGCCCTTCCAGCCGCCCCGGGTACGCGATATCGCACGCTCGCTGTTGCTGGAAGAGGACAAGACGCGCCTATTGATGAAGCGTGTGAGCCGCACCGGACAAACCTATCTGGTCGCGCACGACCACTATTTCACGCGCGAAGCGGTGGAGGCATTAGCAGACATCGTGCGCGAACTAGCGGAAGCGCAGGGCGCTGCCTCGGCGGCGGAATTCCGCGACCGCATCGGCACCGGCCGCAAACTGGCGATCCAGATATTGGAATGCTTCGACCGCATGGGCTATACGCAGCGCATCGGCGATGCGCATCGGCCGCGTCCGGGTACGACGACCTTCACTCGTCACGCAGTAGATTGATTTTGGTTTAAACAGCACCACCGAATGGAAGGGATTCGCTCCCCGGTGGGACGGCCGGACTTCAAATCCGGTTGAGCACGTCAGACGTGCTCAGGTGGGTTCGACTCCCACTTCCTTCCGCCATTATTTTGGGATCCAGTCAGACCGGACGGGGCTTTCAACGCTCCGGTACTTTCAGTA
>JADMJT010000072.1:0-5503 GCA_018781585.1 Burkholderiales bacterium | reverse complement strand
AAGGTTAGGATGGGGGTCAATCAAACACCACCGTCTTATTCGCATACACCAGTACCCGGTTGTCGATGTGCCAGCGCACCGCGCGTGACAGCACGATCTTTTCCAGATCCGCGCCTTTTTGCATCAGGTCTTCGATTTGATCGCGGTGCGAGATGCGCGCTACGTCTTGCTCGATGATCGGGCCGTCATCCAGCGAATCGGTTACATAGTGGCTGCTGGCGCCGATGAGTTTGACGCCGCGCTCGAATGCCCGATGGTAGGGGCGCGCGCCGTGGAAGGCGGGCAGAAACGAGTGGTGGATATTAATGATGCGGTTGGGATAGTGGTGAATGAATTCCGGCGACAGCACCTGCATATAACGCGCCAGCACGATGAAATCGATTTGGTGGTGGCGCAACATCGCGAGTTGGTCGCGCTCGGCTTCGTGTTTGGCGTCTTTAGTGACCGCGACATGCTGGAACGGCACGCGGTAAGCGTCCGCCAACCAATTCGTGTCGGCGTGGTTGCTGACGATCAAAGGAATATCGCAATGCAGCTCGCCGGCTTGGTGGCGATAGAGCAGATCGGCCAGGCAGTGATCGTATTTCGACACGAATACCGCCATCTTGGGCCGGTAGTTGGACGAGGCTAGCCGCCAATTCATTTGGAATTTCGCGGCAATCGGCTTAAAGGCCGCTTCGAATCCCGCCAGATCCAAATCGAACCCCGCCAGATCCCATTCCACCCGCATCAGAAATAGTTTCAACTCGGCATCCTGGTGTTGGTCGGCGTGCAGGATGTTGGCGTCGTGCTTTAAAAGAAAGTCGGCGATGCCCGCCACCAGGCCTTTCTGGTCGGGGCAGCTAATGAGGAGGGTGGCGGTATGTTTCATGGACAAAACCTTTTTTAACCAGCGCGTAGCCTACCCGCCGTGGTTACACTTGTTTTTGATTTATGTGCTTATATTACCACCGCCCCCAATCCGGATGCCGAGGCCCGAATTGGCCACCCCAAGCCCCTTGTTTGAATGCGTTTTATCCCCCCATAAAAAGATGTGAAATATTTGTTGCGCGACTTCAAGCAAGTTACTAGAATTAGTTTCCAACCTACCCGAAAAACACAACATCTTGTGGTTTTCGGGTTTGGCTTTAACCCCGTAATTTTGCTGAACAAATCGATAAAAGGGGAGATAAACTCGATGCATATTGCCACCAGCACCACCGAAACCACTACGACCCAGGTGCAGTCGTTCGACTACGCCACGCCCACCGCCAACCAAACCCAGTACCTCGAACATAAAGTCATCCGCCGCAATGGCAGCGTGGTGGTGTTCGAGCCTTCCAAGATTTCGATCGCGATGACCAAAGCCTTCATCGCGGTGAGTGGCGGTCAAGCGGCGGCCTCGGCCCGCATTCGCGAGGTGGTGGATGGTATGACCTCATCGGTGGTCAATGCGCTGATCCGGCGTCAGCCGCATGGCGGCACGTTCCATATTGAAGAGATTCAAGACCAAGTCGAGTTGGCGCTGATGCGTTCCGGCGAGCATGACGTGGCCCGCGCTTATGTGCTCTACCGCGAGCGTCGCACGCAGGAGCGTGCCGCGCAGAAGCAAGCGGTGGGAGCAGGTGAGCACATACTCCAAGTGACGGACAATGGGGTTACCCGTCCGCTCGATATGGCCAAGCTGCAAGGCCTGATCGCTGATGCGTGCGCCGACCTGGGCGATGTCGTGTCCGCCCAGCCGATTCTGGAAGCCACGCTGCGCGACCTCTACGACGGCGTGCCCATGGAAGAAGTGCATAAGTGCGCCATTTTGGCCGCCCGTGCCCAAATCGAAAAAGAACCCGCCTACTCGCAAGTCACCGCGCGACTGCTGCTCAACAACATTCGCCACGAAGTGCTGGGTGAAGAAGTGGCCCAAGGTGAAATGGTCACGCGCTATGCCGAGTATTTCCCGCGCTTTATTAAAAAGGGCATCGACGCCGAGCGGCTCGATCCGCGCTTGGCGCAATTTGATATTGAATTGCTGGGCAAAGCGCTCGATTCCTCGCGCGACCTGCAATTTGGCTACCTCGGTCTGCAAACCTTGTATGACCGTTACTTCCTGCATATTGATGAGCAGCGCATCGAGCTGCCGCAAGCCTTTTTCATGCGCGTGGCGATGGGCTTGGCGATTAACGAAATCCACCGTGAAGCGCGCGCCATCGAGTTCTACAACGTGCTGTCGCGTTTCGATTTCATGAGCTCCACCCCCACGCTGTTCAATGCGGGTACGCGCCACAACCAACTCTCCAGCTGCTACCTCACTACCGTATCCGACGATCTCGACGGCATCTACCAGGCGATCAAAGAAAACGCCATGCTGCAAAAATTCGCCGGCGGGCTGGGCAACGACTGGACCCCAGTGCGCGCCCTGGGCAGCCACATCAAAGGCACCAACGGCAAATCGCAAGGCGTGATTCCGTTCTTAAAGGTGGTGAACGACACCGCCGTGGCCGTGAACCAAGGCGGCAAGCGCAAGGGCGCGGTATGCGCCTTCCTCGAAACCTGGCACATGGATATCGAAGAGTTTCTGGAGCTGCGCAAGAACACCGGCGATGATCGCCGCCGCACCCACGACATGAACACCGCGAATTGGATTCCCGATCTATTCATGAAGCGCGTGATGGAAAACGGCGAGTGGACCTTATTCTCCCCATCCGAAACCCCCGACCTGCACGACAAGTTCGGTAAAGACTTCGAGCGCGCCTATGTCGCCTACGAAGAAAAAGCCGCGCGCGGCGAGATCAAGCTATTCAAGAAAGTCTCCGCCCTGGCGCAGTGGCGCAAGATGCTCTCCATGTTGTTCGAGACCGGCCACCCGTGGATCACCTTCAAAGACCCGTGCAACATCCGCAGCCCGCAGCAGCACATGGGCGTGGTGCACAGCTCCAACCTCTGCACCGAGATCACGCTCAACACCAACGAAGACGAAATCGCCGTGTGCAACCTGGGCTCAGTCAATTTGGTAAACCATTTAAAAGACGGCCAGCTCGATCACGACAAACTCAAAACCACCGTGCGCACCGCCATGCGCATGCTGGATAACGTGATCGACATCAACTACTACTCGGTGACTAAGGCGCGCACCTCCAACATGAAACACCGCCCGGTGGGCATGGGCATCATGGGCTTCCAAGATTGCCTGTACGAGCTGCGCATTCCCTATGCAACCGAGCAGGCGGTGGAATTCGCCGACCGCTCGATGGAAGCAGTGACCTACTACGCTTACTGGGCCTCGACCGATCTGGCCGAAGAGCGCGGCCGCTACAACAGCTTTAACGGCTCGCTGTGGGATCGCGGCATCCTCCCATTCGATTCGCTCAAGCTTTTGGCTGAGCAACGCGGCGGCTATCTGGAATACAACGAAAGCATGACCCTGGATTGGGACGGCCTGCGCAACCGCATCAAACAAGTCGGCATGCGCAACTCCAATTGCATCGCCATCGCGCCCACCGCCACCATCGCCAACATCGTCGGCGTATCGGCCTCGATCGAGCCCACCTATCAAAACATCTACGTGAAATCGAATCTCTCAGGTGAATTCACCGTTGCCAATAAATACCTGGTCGATGATCTGAAAAAACTCGGCATGTGGGATGAAGTCATGGTCGCCGATCTCAAATACTTCGACGGCTCCCTAGCCCGCATCGACCGCGTACCGGCCGAGTTGCGTGCGCTCTACGCCACCGCGTTCGAGGTGGATGCGCAATGGCTGGTCGAAGCCGCCGCGCGCCGCCAAAAATGGATCGATCAAGCCCAGTCGCTCAACATCTACATGGCCGGCGCCTCGGGCAAAAAACTCGACGACACCTACAAGCTGGCCTGGATACGCGGCCTGAAAACCACCTACTACCTGCGCACATTAGGTGCGACCAGTGCCGAGAAATCCACCGGCAAAGGCGGCGAGCTAAACGCCGTGTCCGCGCATGGCGGCGGCGTTTCCGCCCAAGGGGCAAATATGTCTGCGAACAATATGGCCGCGAGCAATATGGGCGGCGGTGCTGTCGCTGCCGGCGCGCCCATGATGTCTGGCTCGGTCAATTTGCCCGAGCCAGAGTTTCTCGGCAAAGCCTGCACCATGCGCCCCGGCGACCCCGGGTTTGATGAGTGCGAGTCTTGTCAGTAAGGCAGGCGTCGGGCGTCGGGATTCAGGCGTCAGTGATTTAAACCCCTTCTTCTAATCCCCTCTCCCGCTAGCGGGAGAGGGCTAGGGAGAGGGTAAAAATATAACCACCCCCACGATTTTCACAAGGGGGCGGGATGGAAGAGAAATAAAGGACGTGCATTTCCGTCCACCCATAATAGTTGTACCTTTGTCGAGGAGTAATGACGATGCTGAACTTTGAAGATAATTTGTCACCCGCACTGCAACCCGCTTTACAGTCCGCTACCCCAACCGAAGCCATGCTGCGCGAAGCCGCCTCGGCCCAGCTCGCCCTGCGCCCCACTGCGGATGAAGCAAAAAATCGCCGCGTGCGCGTGGAAGACAAGCGCATCATCAACGGCAGCGCCGATGTGAACCAACTGGTGCCCTTCAAATACAAATGGGCCTGGGAAAAA
This sequence comes from Burkholderiales bacterium, assembly GCA_018781585.1. Classification (GTDB taxonomy): domain Bacteria; phylum Pseudomonadota; class Gammaproteobacteria; order Burkholderiales; family Thiobacteraceae; genus RBG-16-58-11. The sequence goes on along the minus strand of JADMJT010000072.1, from coordinate 922 downwards.
TATCTCAACGGCTGCGCCAATCACTGGATGCCGCAAGAAGTGAACATGAGCCGCGACATCGCCACCTGGAAAGACCCCAACGGTCTCACCGATGACGAGCGCCTGGTCGTCAAGCGCAACCTCGGCTTTTTCGTCACCGCCGACAGCCTGGCCGCCAACAACATCGTGCTCGGCACCTATCGCCACATCACCGCGCCCGAGTGCCGCCAATACCTGCTGCGTCAGGCGTTCGAAGAAGCGATCCACACCCACGCCTACCAATACATCGTCGAGAGCCTGGGCCTGGACGAAGGCGAAATCTTCAACGCCTATCACGAAGTAGAGAGCATTCGGAACAAAGACCAATTCCTCATGCCCTTCATCGACATCCTCACCAACCCGGAATTCAAAACCGGCACGCCGGAGAACGACCAAAAGCTGCTGCGCAGCCTGATCGTTTTCGCCTGCATCATGGAAGGCCTATTTTTCTACGTCGGCTTCGTGCAAATCTTAGCGCTGGGCCGTCAAAACAAAATGACCGGCGCCGCCGAGCAATACCAATACATCCTGCGCGATGAGTCCATGCACTGCAATTTCGGCATCGACCTCATCAACCAAATCAAAATGGAAAACCCCCACCTGTGGACGCCGGAATTCCGCAAAGAAATCTCCGGTCTGATGCAAAAAGGCGTGGAACTGGAATACCGCTACGCCGAAGACACCATGCCGCGCGGCGTGCTCGGCCTTAACTCAGCCCAGTTCAAAGAGTACCTACGCTTCATCGCCAACCGCCGCTGCCAACAGATCGGCCTCGACGAACTCTACGCCGGGGCGACCAACCCCTTCCCGTGGATGAGCGAGATGATGGACTTGAAGAAGGAAAAGAATTTCTTTGAGACGCGGGTGACGGAGTATCAGACGGGTGGGGCTTTGAGTTGGGATT
>JADMJT010000070.1:7387-9371 GCA_018781585.1 Burkholderiales bacterium | reverse complement strand
TGCGGCGCGCGATGGACGTAGATAACGTCGCCGTTTTGCACTGCGATGTTGTTACGCATGTCGCCGTCGAGGATCATGGCGGGAAGATCGATCTCGGCGCGGTACGGCTTGCCGTCGCGCGTGCCGACAACAATCACGGTATCGGCGCCGCCCGGCACGATGCCGCCGGCCAGCGCCAAAACGTCGGTGATGCGGTTGCTGGCGAGTTCGAGCGGATGCTTGCCCGGGCGGCTGACCAGCCCGAGCACGGAAACCTGAGCGCTGCGGTATTGCATCACCAGGGCATTCACCTGAGGCTGCAAGACGAAGCCACCCTCGCGCAGCATGCGGGCGATGAGTTGCTCGGCGGCCTGGATGGAAAGCCCGCCCACCGGCACCGTGCCGACCAGCGGAAAGGTGATCGCGCCTGATTCCGAAATGCGCGTCTCGATGCCGAGATCCGGGTTCTGGAACACACTGACCTTGATAATGTCCCCAGCGCCGAGCACGTATTCGCGCTGGCTGTCGGCAGCCTGCGCGCCGGAGACGATACCAATGAGCAGCGCAAAAGTGAGGAAGCGCGCGAAGACTGAAAGCATGTTTAATCTGTTCCTGGTGATTCTTGTTGGGAATTACCTAACGCGTGACATACCCGACCGATAACACCTGCCCATTGCTTCGCCTCTTGTCACGCTTATGTAAGGCCGGTGTCCGCCTTGAGTTTCGGACGGCGTAGGTATTAATCTGCTGTCGTCTTAAACGCCTATTCCAACAGCCCGCCAAGGTACCAACTAATTATTACAGTGCGATTGCACAACCGGCACATTCGGGCTACGGCCAGGCATATATGAGGAGGCGCAGAGGACGTGCCGCCGTCTAAGGGGTTAGCGAGTCAAGAGGGGTCGGCGGCAATAAATCCGAGCGGGGCGATATCCTCTGAGACGAGGTGCTAGTGTAGTGCGCATGAAATATCGGCACTTTAATATCTACAACGCCTAGGTTTTTTTGATCGGGATATTATTGCTCCGCTATTCCAAGCGCACTAGCAAGGCGTTCCTCATGAAATAGCTATTCACTGTCTACTCGCTGTATTTCAAGGATTCTGAAGTGATCTAAATGAATATGGATCTGGTTTTACCTTCCCATTTCCGGATTGACGCTCCCCGAGTTTGAACATGAGTTTCAAACCTCACGCCCTTTTTCTCGCGGCCGCGTTGTTGCTGATGGCCGTGTTGTCATGGTTCAACGGCCAGCCCGTTGCGGCCGGTCTGGTCCGGGCGCCCTGGGATTTGCTGGCGCATTTCGCCGTTTTTTTCGTGCTGGCTGTGCTTTTGTTGTGGGGGCTCGGCCCCCAGCGTCTGTGGCTGGTTGTCTTGCTGGCGATCGCTTATGCCGCCTTCGATGAGCTGCGCCAGTTGACCTTGCCGGGCCGGCATGCGGAGTGGATGGATTTTGCCGCGGATGTGCTGGCTGTCGCGGCAGGCATAGCGATCGGCTTCCGCTTTCTTCGTTTTCCTGGGTCTTGCCTTAACCGGAATTAAATAGAAGGTGTTGAATTGGCTTTGAACAAATTACGCACAGTGCATCGTTCACATGGACTGCGGGCGGCTAGTCTGTCCGGTTGCGTGGCCTGGTTTGTGGCGGCTGCGGTGTGGGCGGCCCAGCCTATCCTGGCGGCTTCCACCCCGGTGGCCTTGGTGGCGGGCTCGCCGGAATTGACTACCCTTGCGGCGTGCATGGCCGAGCGGGCTATGGTTTCCGGCCCCGTGCTGAACGCGGAGCGCTTGGTAGATGGCCTGGAGTTCCGCATGCTGCTTCGATCCGAGCCCGGCGCCGCGCCCATGCTCATCATCAATGGCTTGCTCAAGCCCGATGTCGCCGGCTTGATCGAATCGCACAATCACGACGACCACCCGGAATCTCAGTCTGCCGCCGCGACGCGCTTTTACCGCATGTTGCGCATTCCCTTGGGCAGCCGCGCTTGGCTGTGGCAACGGGAACGGGA
>JADMJT010000070.1:0-7287 GCA_018781585.1 Burkholderiales bacterium | reverse complement strand
ATCTGCGGCGAGGCCGCCACTTGGGTTGAAAGTTTGCGCCGCCGGCCCATCAACTTCGACCGTATCGGTGCGGACGGCGAGCCACGCTAGTGCATCTGGTAGCGCGCCGGCGATCATGACGGGCTATCCGTGGCTGTCATGACGTCGAAACAAGCACGCAGGAAACTAGTGCATCCCTCATTCCCATCTGGAGATGAACCATGCACCTCATGAAACCAATTGCAGCCCTTATCGCTCTGGCACTGTCCGGCCCCGTGCTTGCCGCTTGCAGCGGCAACGTTGTCATCGGTGAAAGCGCTGCTGAAATTACCAGTACTGTTGCCAACAAGACCATCGGCGCCAGCTGCCTCAACGACTTGATCGTCGACACCGCCGCCGAGGGCGCCAACTACGGTAACCATGGCGAGTTTGTTGCCTACCTGACACGGCTTGCGGCTGGCTTGGTTAAGAGCCGGGACATCACCCTGCGCGAGGCCGCCAAATTGGTGGCGAGTGCTGCGCGTTCCGATGTCGGCAAAACCCTGCACGTGCGCGTCATCGCCTTCAACGATTTCCACGGCAACATCGACGGCGCCAACCTGACCCTGCGCAGCGACGCCGATAACATTTTTCGGCTGAACGCCGCCGGTCAACGCATCGCGGTGCCCGCCGGTGGTGTCGACTACATGGCCGGTCTGGTGAAGCAACTCAAGGCCGGCGCGCCCAACAGCGTGGTGGTTTCCGCTGGCGACCTGATCGGCGCCAGCCCGCTCAACTCCGCGCTGTTCCACGATGAGCCCACCATTGAAACCATGAATCGCCTCGGCCTGGATTTCAACGCTGTGGGCAACCATGAATTCGACGAAGGCCGGGACGAGCTGCTGCGCATACAGAACGGCGGCTGCCACCCCACCGATCCCAATTCCTGCCGGGGCAATTTCGTCGGCACGCCTTATCCCTTCGAAGGCGCTAAATTCGATTTCCTGGCGGCCAACGTCGTCGACACCGCGAGCGGCAATACGCTGTTCCCCGCTTACGGCGTGAAGGACTTCAAGGGCAACCGCGTCGCCTTCATCGGCATGACGCTGGAAGCCACGCCCAGCATCGTCACGCCTTCCGGCGTGGCGGGCCTGGAATTCCGCGACGAGGCGGATACGGTGAACAAGCTGGTGGGCAAACTCAAGCGTCGCGGCATCGACGCGGTCGTGGTGCTGGTGCACGAGGGCGGCTTCGCCCCCGGCAGCATCAACGGTTGCACCGGCGTGTCCGGCCCCATCGTCGATATCGTCGGCCGCTTGGACGACGCCGTGGACTTGGTGGTCTCCGGCCATACGCACCAGGCTTACAATTGCAACCTGCCCAACAGCACGGGCCGCACCATCCCCGTCACCAGCGCCGGCTCCTTCAGCCGCGTCATGACCAACATCGATCTCACCCTGGACACCAAGACCCGCGACGTGATCGCCGTCAGCGCCGAAAACAAACTGGTGGATCGCAGCAACTTCCTGGGCGCCGCCGAACCGATCCAACCAGTGGCGGAAATCAGCACCCTCGTCGCCAACTACAACAGCCTGGTGGCGCCCATCGCCAATCGGATCGTCGGCAGCATCACCGCCAATATCAACCGCGTGCGTACCGCTGCGGGCGAGTCCGCGCTGGGTGACGTGATCGCCGATGCGCAACTGTATGCCAGCGCGCCGGCGGACAAGGGTAGCTCGGTCATCGCCTTCATGAACACCGGCGGCATTCGTGCCGACCTCACCTTCGCCAGCAGCACGGCAGGCGAGGGCAACGGCAATGTGACTTACGGCGAGTCGTTCACGGTGCAGCCCTTCGGCAACAGCCTGGTGGTGAAGACCATGACCGGCCAGCAGCTCTACGATCTGCTGAACCAGCAGTGGGGTGCGAACCAGTTCGCCGATGGCGGCCGCACGCTGCAAGTGTCGAACGGCTTTACCTATAAGCACACCTTCACTCCGAACAGCAGCCCGCTGGGCGCGAACTACGTGTGCGACGGTTCGGTAATGCTGAACGGTGCGCCGATCGACAAGGCCGCCAGCTACCGCGTGACGATGAACTCCTTCCTCGCCACCGGCGGCGACAACTACACCGCGTTCAACCTGGGTACCAACCAGTTGGGCGGCGATGTGGACTTGGACGCCCTGGAGTTGTACTTCACGGCCAATCCATCGGGCGTGGCGCCGGGCGCGAGGGATCGCATCCAAAAGGTAGCATCCTGCAATTGACGGTGTAAGCCGATCCCGGTCTTCCTAGGCCGGTTTGAGGTTTGAGAAAATCCCCGCCAAAGCGGGGATTTTTTTGGCTATTGCTGTTTGCTCAGGAAATCGGCTGGGCCGCTGATCAGAACGCGGCTTGCAGGCCGGCGCTCCATCTTTCAAAGTGGTAATCCGCGGTGCCGGCCGTGGAGTTGCGCCGCTCCGTGTCGTAGCTCAAGGTGGCCTGCGCGCTGCGCAACGCCTGATATCCTAAGGTAAGCCCCCCACCCCGGATCTGATCGGTGCGGCCGGCCTCGTCGTATTGCACATTCTGGCTACGCACGGTTCCACTCAACGTGATTTTGGACGTCGCAAGCCAGGTGGCGCCGAGCGTCGCATTGTCGGTGGCCGTGGTCGTCGAAACGGTCGCGGTATCGGATGATCCGACGCTCTTGCCCCAACTCGCATTGAAGCTAAGCTTCCCCGTCGGCGCCCAATTTCCGCTTAAGCTCCAGGTCGGCTGTTGTAGCGTGGTCAGGCCATCGACGCGCCGGGTTCGGCCCACGGCCCAGGCAAGACGCGACATGCCGGTCGGCGCCCAATTGCCGTTCAAGTTGTATTCCGTTTGCTCGTAGGGCCGGGCCGGTAACTGATTTGGATAGTCGCCTTCGGTCTTGCGGTACTGCATGCCGAGGTAGTTGCCGGCCGACGTAGGCATGCGCCAGCCGAAGCTATGGCCCCGCTCGGTGCGGTCCAGCACTTTGCGCGTGTCGGGAGAAAATGCATACGTCGCCTCGCTCAAGCCGAAGTCGAGGTAAAAGCTGGGATGCGCCTGGTAGCTGGCGCTAAAACCCGTAACGGTCTGTTTCTGTTTACTCTGCTCGGCGGTAGCGACATCGGCTTGAGATTGCAAATCCTGCTTAGTCTGGTAATTCAGGCTGCCGCTGAGCCGGTTGCCCACCACCCAATTCCAGTCCGCCTTGACGCTCAATTCGGTGGCAGGTTTAAGAATAACGCGATCGAAATCCACTTGAGAAAAACTACTGCGCAACGCCACCACCTGACGCCCGAACCGCAGATCGGCATCGACGCCGGCGCCGACGCGGTGCGTCGTGACCGATGCATCGGTCGAACCAAGCAGCGCCTGCGCCTGCGCGTCGTTCGCCACGCGAAAATAGTTGCTGTCGTGCGACACGTTGTATTCCAGCTTGAGGCGCACCGTGTCTTCCGGATGCGCATACGCGCCACTCGCCACGCACAGCGTGGCCAAAGCGCTCCAATGCAGTGGCCGTTTCACCAATAGCTCCACTGCCCGGTTGTCAGCACCCACCCACCCAGCACGCCGTTGGTGACCGCATGCGCGAAGATGGCGTAGTTGAGATGTCCGGTGCGGCGATACAGCCAGGCGTAAACCAGACCGGCGAAAATGCCCGCCAGCCATTGATGATGTTCAAAGCCGAACACCACACTCGAAATCAACACCGCGTTCAAGGTCACGGCAGCGGGCTTCACGCTGAGAAAATCGCTTTGAACCACCCAGCGCATCAGGAACGAGCGCCAGAACAACTCCTCCATCAGCGGCACCACCAACGCCGCACCGGCGAGGCGAAACCCCGCCAACAGCCAATCGATCCGGCCCTCTTCGCGCGGGTCGTAGCCCGCGCCGGCCTCGCCGATCACCGCCCAGGGAATATCCAAACCGACCCAAACCACGAACACGGTCAAGCCCGCGCCCAAGGACAAGGCGGCATCGCCGAGCGAAAATTTAAAACCGCGCAGCTCCGTATACGACAGCCGGAACGTGGCGAGCGCGCCTACTACCAGCAGAATTTTCAGCGGATACAGCCAGCGCGCATCGAACTCGGTAAACAGATGCTGCGCCTGCCCTTCCAGCGCTAGCACGGCAAGATAAATCGCGAAGGGGGCGATGCGCGCGAGGGCGGGCAGATGGGCTATGCGCATGTGGGTAGGAATCGCGTTGACTTGAAAGTCCAAGGTAGTGCTGCAAAAGCACCTTGGGTGTTATACCGACATTCAATCGGTGCTCGATGTTGCCGCGAATTTAAAATTGAAATGGAGAATGCGCAGATTACGCGCCAAGCGTTACAGCGATGTTGCACCCATCGGCGTACTCTTCACTTCCCCCCTTTGACTGCGGTAGGGTCGCTGCGTAGCAGCGGGGCACCCACCGGCGTACCCCTTGCGGGTAAAAAAGGGGGGTTAGGGGGGATTTTGAACCGACGAGGCAACATCTAAATCCCCCTTGATCCCCCTTTTCCAAAGGGGGAGAGGCTAGCTCGACTGCCTATTGCACGCTTGTCTAGTTACTTATTCCCGTGCGGGGTAGCCGGGGAAAGACACCGGTACAAGCTTATGCCTGTTGCGAAACCGAGAGGATTAATGGCATGCCAGCTCGTTCCACGGTGGACTGGGTTGCCTTAATCTTTGCCATTTTCAGACTGCGCTTAACTTCAATACGATGCGCAAGCTGGATTAAGTCACTGGCAAAAGCGCGGGCTTGTTGCACACTCAGGCACAGCGCAACATCCTTAAAGCCTTCCAACGTGAGCTTGACGCTCACTTCCTCTTCACCTTCTTGGATAATCAGACCGAAACTCTGTGCTTGATTCGCTTGCTGCATGGTTGACCCCTTCTTAGCTATCTAGTCACACATTTAAAATAATCTGAAACCATTTCTTGGATTTTGGGTTTGGGCCGCGCTGAATTGAATTTACGCTCCGCCTCTTACGAGATTATGTATGCGCCTTGGGAACGCATGGCCCAAATGGGCTATTTAAAAAGGGGAAGCGGGAATATATGTGGCGATTTTCCCCACCAAGGATGCCCAACAGAATTACTTCAGCCCAGACAAGCCACGCTCCATCGCTTTATCGATAGGCTTCTCGGTAGCCTTCACACTTGGGCTTACGCTCGCCTTATCGATGGGTTTCTCGACGGTTTTCACGCTCGTGCTTTCGCTCGCGGCGGCGGGAACGGCGGCCGTCGCTTGCGCGGTCGTCGGCTCTTTACCGAGATCAACATAGTCGCCCAGATAGACGATCTTGGACGCGTCGCGCACTTTTTTCATTTCGGCGCCGGCCAGCTCACTGTTCTTTTGATTCGTCAAAAATTGTTCGATCGCCGGTTTAGCCTGCGCTTCGGTCACCGGCTGCGCTTGCGAGCCCAGCATGTGGATTACCAGCGTTCCCTCGGGCGAGCTCAAGGTGCCGATCTGCCCGTCTTTTAGCTTGGCAATGCGGCTCAAAAAATCCGGCGGCACCTGCTCGGGCGCGCGCACCGAATTGACTGCCTTGAATGGAATGTTGCGCGCCTTGAGCCATTGCGCGATATCGGACAGCGATTTTTGGCTTTTCTCCAATTCCTTTTGCAACTCGGCTTGCTGCTCGGCATTCATCGCCGCCGCCATATCCTGTGTACGGTAAATGCGGCGCTGTTCGAACAATTCAGGATGCTGCTTGTAATAGGCCTTGATATCGGCATCGCCCGGCTTTACCGGCTTGACTTGGCGTGCCAGATAAGCCTGGGCCAAATATTGGCGGCGCGAGAATTCCAGCGCCTGCACTATCTGCGGATCGCGATCGAGCTTGGCTTCAAGCGCTTTTTGATACAGCATTTCCTGTTCGACCAAGGCCTTCAGCACTTGCTTCGACGCCTCTTTGGCTTGCGCTTCGTCTTTCGGGGCCAAGCGTTGCAGTGCAAAGTTGATCTGATGCACCGTGATCTCGCTGCCATTCACCTTGGCCGCGACTTGCGTTTTAGCCTTGGTGTCGGCTTTGTCCTTGCCGCCGCAGCCAGCCACCGCAGTCACTGCCAACAAAACCAATAAAAAACTGCTGAATTTGAACATGGGAATCCCCCGGATGAAAAATGAGTATCGTGCTCACAAGGACTGTGGCGAGGGAGGCAAGATTAACTTGGGATTGTTACGATTGTGTGTCGAAAAAAACTCAGGGATGCACTGCTAAAGCCCGTCATTCCGGCAAAAGCCGGAATCCAGGATTTGAAAAGTCATGGATATTGAAGTAACGACTGGATGCCGGCATTCGCCGGCATGACGCCTAAGGGATTTTTTGGCGTTTCCTTAGCGCCCGCGCTTCACGATCTGCTCGTTGTCGATCTTGTCGCGATACTCTTCCAGTAAATTCTCGATCTCGACCCGCTTCATTTGCGTCAACGGTTCCACTTCCAGCAGCACATCGAGCGAGCCACGATTTTGCGCACGGTTGATCAGCTCAACCTGATACTGGTAAAGCTTTTTATTCTTGGTTTCGCAGACGCTCAATTCTTTATCGCGCGCACCGAGGTTCTGCTCCAGCCGCTGCTTCTGGCTCGTCTCCTGTTGCAGGCTTTGGCGCGTGTCGCGCAGACTTTGCTGGCTCTCGCCGAATTGTTTTTCCAGGGTCGCGATTTTTTCGCTGAGTTCGGCCTTCACTTGCTTAAGCGCTTCGGCTTCTTTTTCCGCCGCCGCCTTGCTCCGGTTGGCGCGCGCCGCGGTCGCTTCGATCTCGCCGGTTTTTTGCTTCAGCGTCTCCATCTCCTTGCCGAGCGCGGCTTTTTCCTGCTCCAGCGCGGCCTTCTCGTCTTGCGCCTGCTTCACCTGCATTTGCATGCGGCGCTGCGCTTCCTTGGCAGGGTCTTTCTTGTTCGCCGCGTGCAGTGGGCTCGCGATCAACAGCGCCAAGCAGCCGATCATTAAACTGCGCATCATCATAGGAACGATATTCGTCATGGTCTTATTCCGTTTTCAATTCACCTCCCCCTTTAACTGCGGAGGGGTCGCTGCAAAGCAGCGGGGTACACACCGGCGTACCCCTTACGGGTAAAAAGGGGGAATGAGGGGGATTTGAAAACGCCGAAATCGCACCGTCCGCAAATCCCCCCTCCCCCCCCTTTTCCAAAGGGGGGAACCCCTTGCACCTGCATATAACTCAGGCGAAAAGCCTATTCGCCACTCGACCGTCGTATAGGCCAAGCCTTTGTGAGCCCCCCGGTAGAGCCCAGGGTTTACCTCACTGAATTAACCCTCATAAATCCACCGCCATGGTGCCTGGCTCGGCGCCATATTCGAGCA
>JADMJT010000129.1 GCA_018781585.1 Burkholderiales bacterium | reverse complement strand
ACGCGATCCACATCGGTGGTGGCAAGTGCCGCTTCGCCGACTGAGGGCCGGGTGGTGGTTGATACTTCAGCCCCAAGTTTGAAGGTTTCATTGGGCAGGACATTGAGTAGTTGGCCATCCAGAAATGCCAACTGGACTTGGCCGCCGGGCATGGTGACAATCGTGTCGCCTTCGAGCAGGACATCGCCGGCCTTTAAGGCACGCATGCCGCCGGCCGGGTTGCGCGCAAAGGCTTGCCCGTCGACGGACAGAACAGTGGCGATGGCTTGTGGCGTGGTTACGGTTGCATCCATGATTTTTACCCTAAATCGTTAAAAACGGCCCGGCGGGGGCCATATACCAAATTGGCGCTTCGTTTGTTAGCGGCTGAATTCTCAGCCAGCGTATTGGACTAAAGTACAATCAGGCGGAGATTTTATGCGGAGCGGGTGCCATTGTTTCGACACCGTTGACGATCAGGGAGAGTTGCAGTCGGTCACGCACGCCCAGCTTTTCAAAAATGGCGCTGAGGTGGGCTTTGACGGTGCGTTCGGTAATACCCATGGCGCGGGCGATTTCTTTGTTAGTCCCGCCCCGCGCGACCGCTTGGGCAACTTGATGTTCGCGCGCGCTCAAGGCTTTAAGTGCTGTTTGCACGGGTGCTGCACGCGCCGTCAGCGCGGTGAACAAGCGCTGCATTAAGTCCTGCCCTACCCACAGTCCGCCCTGCTCAACCACCATCGAGACTTGGCGTAGCACGGCGGGGATGGCCAGCGCATTGCAGTAGCCGGCAGCACCGGCTGAAAACGCCAGCAAGCCTTCCTCATTGCTGGGAAGATTGCTGAGCACCACCACGGGACACCCTGTTGCCATTGTTTTCACACTCCTGATTCGCTCGGCCAAATCCTTGGATTCCACCTGTACATGCAGCCAAATGACCGCTGTATCCACGTTATTCGCAATAAACGTACCAGGAATGGAATAAGACAAGATTTCCGCAGCAGGAAAGGCTTCGCACCAACGTGGCAGGGGTTCGCTCCGATCGGTAATGAATAGCTGCCGCTTCATGCCATTAGCGCTCGGTTAGGGCATAGGACTTGGCGCGCAATACCGGTTTCAGTAAATAGGAAAGCACGCTCTTCTTGCCGGTCATCACGTCTACATCCGCCACCATGCCGGGGATGATGGGCATGTTTTTACCGAGACTGGATTTCAGGGTGCGCACCCGCACCACATAAAACGCGTTGCCTTTATCGTCGGTGACGGTGTCCGCACCGATATGCTCAACCACCGCATCCAGCCCGCCAAACACCACATATTCATAGGCCGTGAAGCGCACCAAGGCTTTTTGGCCGGGGTGCAGAAAGGCAATGTCCTTGGGCAAAATGCGCGCCTCTAGCAAGAGCGCGTCATCGGAAGGTACGATTTCCACAATTTCCTTGCCCGGCTGCAGCACCCCGCCCACAGTATTAACGAGCAAACGCTTGATCGTGCCTTTGACCGGCGATTTCACCGCTGCACGCGTCAGCCGATCGCTCAGGGCGGTACTGCCTTCGGACAGGCTATTCAATTTGGCCATGGTTTCGGCAAATTCATTGCGCGCCAAATTGCGGAAGGTAATCTCTTGTTCCTGCACCTTGCGCGAGGCTTCTGAAATGGAGGCTTGAATCCGCACAAGTTGCGCCGCGGCTTGATCGCGTTCACCCCGATAGCGGCCCACGTCGCGCTCTAAGCGTAGTAACTCGACCTCGGACACTGCGCCGGAACTCGCCAAGGGCTTGGTCATGGCGAGTTCCTTCGCGGTTAATTCGTAACTTTGCCCAGCCTGCTCGCGCCGCGACCGCACCTCGACCAGCTCCTGATTGCGCTGCGCTAATTGCTGGCGCGCGATACCCAGTTGCGCATCCAATTCATTGCGCTTGGCGTTATAAAGACTGCGTTCTTGTTCCAGCAATTCCGGGTCTTCTTTCACCACCTCAGGGGGCGCTTCGAACACGCTGCCTTCGGCCAAAGCGCGCAGGCGCGCGGCCTTAGTCAACAAGGCCAAATATTGCACGCGATTCTCGCGCACCGAGGAAGTAAAACGGGTGGTATCAATGCTAAATAGCAGCTGCCCCACTTCAACCATCTCCCCTTCCCGCACCAGAATTTCCGAAATGATTCCACCATCCACTGCTTGAATCACTTGCACTTGGCGCAAGGGTGTCACTTTACCGGTGCCGCGCGTCACCTCATCCACTTGCGCAATCGAAGCCCATAACAAAAACAGCACCAGCAGTCCGCCTAGCCAGCGCAATAAGAAACGTGCGCGCAATGGCGCTTGCCGCAAACGCGCCCAATCAGCGTCGCTCACCCAATCCACTTCATCTTCCGTTTGCGGTGGCGGTATCCAGTAAGCGAATACACGATCAAACAACTTGCGCCCGCGCTGACTCAAGCCAGGCGCCAACACGGGCCGTTGATGAAATTCCAAACGCGGTTGTTCGTCGCTCATTTCGACCTCTCGATGCGTCCTTGACGCAAGGCCTCGATCACTTGCGTCTTGGGTCCGTCGGCCACGATTTTGCCGTTATCCACAACGATAATGCGATCGACCAGATCAAACAGCGAGGTGCGATGCGTGATCACCAACATGGTTTTGTTGACCGCGAATTCGCGCATCCGGGCTTTGATGGTCTCTTCGCTGGAAAAATCCATCGAACCGGTTGGCTCGTCGAGCAATAAAATCGGCGGATCATTCACTACACCGCGCGCGATCGCCACGCCCTGCCGCTGGCCGCCCGAGAGCGACTCGCCGCGCTCGCCCACTACCATATCGAACCCGCGTGGGTGGCTATCGACAAACTCGCTAATGCCACTAATCTGCGCCGCTGCCAACAAAGCAGCATCATCCACATGCGGAGACGCCATCACGATATTGTCGCGCAGGCTGCCGTAGAACAAGGTCACATCCTGCGGCACATAGCCGATACTGCGGCGCAACTCGGCCGGATCGAGCTGCCGGCTATCCACCCCATCAATCAAAATCGCGCCGGAACTGGGCCGATACAGACCCAGAATGAGTTTTTGCAAGGTGGTTTTACCCGAGCCAACGCGGCCTAGTAGCGCAACATGCTCGCCGGGGCGGATATGCAACGATACGTTCTTGAGTGCGTTTCCCTCATCCGCCGGATAGTTGAAACTCACATCCTTGAATTCGATTTCACCCATGAAATGCGGGCGGCTGACGAAATTCGCATCCTCCGGGCGCTCAACTTCTTGCGCCATGATTTTATCCAGCGAGGCCAATGACGTGACCGCGTTATGGTAGTTGGTCATCAACCCCGCTATTTGACTCAGCGGGCCCATGACGCGGGAAACCAACATGGAGCAAGCAATGAGCCCGCCCAGCGTCAGCTCCCCCATACCGATGCGGTAGGCGCCAATCACGATCAGCGCGATGGTCGTAAATTGCTGAATCCACATCGTGCCGTTAATCGTCGTAGCAGCCAACAAACGCAGTTGCGTCGATACGCGCGACAAAAACGCAGCGCTACGCTCCCATTTGCGTTGCATCACGCCTTCCGCGCCCAGCGCTTTGAGTGTCTCCAGGCCAACCAGCGTCTCAACCAAACTGGCATTGCGCATGGCGCCGGCGCGATAGGTGGTTTCGGCGAGGTCGTGCATCTTGCCCTGCACCATGAGCGAATAGGTTATCACCAGGCCCATGCCAACTAAGCCCGGGAACAACATCGGCCAATCGATCCACGCGATGACAATCAAGAACAGCAAGGCAAACGGCACATCAATCAGCGCAGTGACCGTGGAGGAAGCAATAAAATCGCGCACCGTTTCAAACGAGCGCAAATTGGACGCGAATGATCCGGCGGAGGCCGGCCGATTTTCCAGGCGGATACCGAGTACGCGTTCCATAATGCGTGAAGAAAGATCGATATCCACCCGGCTGCTCGCCTGGTCGATGAAATACCCGCGCATTGTGCGCAGTATCAGGTCGGCGAATAGCACTAAAACCATCCCCAGCGCCAACAACCACAGCGTTTCCATCGCTTGGTTCGGCACTATCCGGTCATACACATTCATGGTGAACAAGGGTAAGGCCAACGCAAAAACATTGATCAAGGCAGCCGCGAAAAGCACATCGCGGTAGATGGGAATATTTTCCGCCATGGCCCCCCAGAACCAATGACGGCGTTTGACTTTGCCGACTTCAGGCGCCCTGAGGTCAAAATGAAATTTTGGCCGCACCAAGATGGCCGAACCGGTATAACGTGCTGCAAGTTCTTGCAGCGGCATTTCTACCCCTGCCTCGCCCAAATCCGGCATCGCTACTCTTGCATTTTCCCGTTTCTCATCCCAACCCATGAGCAAGCATGCCTGGCGCCCTTCTAGCAGCAACACTACGGGAAGAAACGCATCGTCGATCAACTCCAACTTGCGACGCACGATTTTGCTGGCTAGCCCGGCGCGGCGTGCGGCGCGGGCAAACAGAGAGGGGGTGAGTAAATGATTTTCGAGCGGCAAGCCGGCTGCGAGCGCGTCGTGGGTTGAGGGTCGCCCATGTTGACGCGCAACAATTACCAAGCATTCCAGCAATGGATCGTGATGCGCACGCGCTTGATGCGCGCGCTCCCATTCAGCTTGTTTATTGGATGGAGAACTAGATTTTTCTTCAGTCATCGGTCATGGTCTGCCAACACGCAACGGTTCGACAATTTACTCAAAAGTAGGTATCAATGACAGTTTATCGGCACATGCCGGCAAAACTGTAATTTCTATATTTAATCAATCATCTATGCCGCTGACTGGCTTGCAAAGCCGTGCCTGATAGGACATTTTACACGGGTAAACTGACATTCCGTACCCATATACGGGGAGAAATACCCCTTTTCGTGGTTTACGCGGGGAAACAGAAAAAAGGGAATCCCCTTGTATTTACTCGTGCAAATTCAGAAATGAAGTCAATGCAATGCCCGCCCCGTTAATGGAATGGCGATGTAGAATTCAATTTTCTCAACGATGGAGGATAAACCATGGCCAAAAGCCAGGACACCAAGAAAGAAGGCAAGAAGGAACCGGTCAAAACAGTGAAGGAAAAAAAGGCTGCTAAAAAAGCCAAGAAAGAGGAACGGAAGCACCAAGCCTGATGTTAGGCCGAGCAGACCGCGACAAAGCATTCGCACAGACTTATGGTTATATTAAAGAGGGCGCTTAGTTTAAGTTGCCTTCTTTAATTTTGCCTAGCTGTCGCGGCAAGTGCTTATTTTTTAACGTTCCACCCAAGTTTATTCAGCGCTTCCGCCAAGCTTTCGCAATGGTCGCCCTGTACTTCAATCACACCCGCTTTGACCGTCCCGCCGGAGCCGCATTTTTGCTTGAGTTGTTTGCTGAGCTGCGTAAGCTCAGCGAGTTCGAGCGGCAGGCCGGTGATCAAGGTCACGCCTTTCCCCTTACGGCCTTTGGTTTCTAGCCGCACGCGTATGGCTCCCTCTCCGACCACCGCCTTGGCCTGACGGCAAACGCATGCCGTCAACGGCTTGGCGCAAACAGAGCACATTTTTCCATGTTCGGTGGAATACACGAGACCACCCTGCCCTGCCCCTTTATTGGTTTTCATGCTCGGACGTAAAAAAGCGCGGGCGCATTTCATCCAAACCTAACATGTCGAGGACATCATGCAAGCGCTGCGCCGGACGTTTGCGTGGCAGGTTCTTAAAGTTGGCAATAATGAGCTCATTTTTCATCGAATGCTCCCAGCCTACCAACTCGGTTACGCTGACTTGATAGCCGTGCGCTTCCAGTTGCAGACAGCGCAGCACGTTCGTGACCAGGCTGCCGAATTCCCGTGTGTGCAGCGGATGGCGCCATAATTCAGTCAGTGCGTTTTTAGCCAGCGCTTTGCCCTTATTCTTATTGAGCACCGCCGCTACCTCGGCTTGGCAACAGGGTACCAACACGATAAATTTTGCCTGTTTTTTTAAAGCAAAGTGAATGGCGTCATCGGTAGCGGTATTGCACGCATGCAGTGCAGTCACTACGTCGATCTTGGAGGGTAATTGCTCGGACTCGATCGATGCCGCCACCGACAGATTCAAAAAAGACATGCCCGGGAAATTCAACTTTTCCGCCAATACTTGAGATTTGGTGACTAATTCATCCCGTGATTCGATGCCGTAAATATGCGAAGCATTGTTCAGTGTTTTAAAAAACAGATCGTAAAGCAGAAACCCCAAATACGATTTACCTGCACCATGATCCACCAGCTGAATATCGGGATGATCTTGCTGAATCTCTTTCAACAGCGGTTCGATGAATTGATACAGGTGATACACCTGCTTGAGCTTGCGCCGACTATCCTGGTTCATCCTTCCGTCGCGCGTGAGGATATGCAGCTCTTTCAGCAGCTCAAGCGATTGGCCGGGCTTTATTTCGGGCATGAAATCCATATATGTACCTCTAGACGGTCTGGCGCTTAGCGTACTGCATCATGTGGGAATGGTCGAACTCAATTCGCTTCTCATCAACCACCCTCTCCGCCAATAAAAAAGGAAGCCATGTGGCTTCACAAATTTTGATTGGGTGAGGGTGGGATTGTGCCGGTCTCGCCTTAGGTCGAACCCAGAGGGCTCTCATCAACCACCCTCTCCGCCAAATACAAAAGGGAGCCGAGTGGCTCCCTTTTGTATTTGGCGGAGAGGGTGGGATTCGAACCCACGGTACGGAAAACCGTACGCCTGATTTCGAGTCAGGTACATTCGACCACTCTGCCACCTCTCCGGAAGGGCGCGATTCTATCAGAAGCGCGCCTACATTTCACGAACGCACATAGACAAAATACGATTCGTTCGCCAAACTCATGGCATGCGGGTTCTTGTCGTTCTATTTTTCTGCACGTTGCTTTCCGCCTGTGAATGGGGCGGTAAACCTATTCCTTCCGCGCGCGAAAGTGGTGAATTGACCGTCGTTACGCGCAATGGTCCGACCACTTATTTCGAGAATGCGCAGGGCCAATACGTCGGCATCGAGCACGATCTGGTCATGCTGTTCGCAAAGGATCTCGGTTTTAAAGTCAATTTTGTCGTCACCAATCAATTCCACGACGTCTTGCCCAAGGTCGCCTCGCGTCAGGCGCATTTTGCCGCGGCAGGCATCACCATTACCGATGATCGCAAGATGCGCCTTTTATTCAGTACAGCTTATCAGTCGGTGCAACAGCAAGTCGTTTACAACATTAAGCAAGACAAACCCAATAGCTTTCAGGATCTGCTCGGCAAGAAGCTGGTCGTAGTGGCGGGGACGAGCTACGTGAATCATTTGAATCAAGCAAAGCGAAAATTCCCCGCCTTGACTTGGATCGAGTCGAAGGATCAAGTCACGGAAGATTTGCTCGCACAACTCGCTGCGGGGGAGATCGACTATGTCGTCGCCGACTCGCACATCGTCAAGCTGTCTCAGAATTTCCACCCAGAGTTGGCGGTTGGCTTCGATATTGGCCGCCCGGAATATCTGGGCTGGGCATTTCCAAAAGATGGCGATGCTTGGCTGTACAAAAAATCCATCCAATTCTTCGCCAAAATTCAACGCGACGGCACGCTGAAACGATTGCAGGATCGATATTACGGCCATATCGAACGCTTGGAGCAAGCCGATGTGATTCAATTTCTGATAAAAATGAATACGGTACTGCCCAAGTACCGCGACATGTATTACGAAGCGCAGGACATTACTGGGATCGATTGGCGTTTGCTCGCGGCCTTGGGCTATCAAGAGTCGAAATGGGACCCGCTCGCCACCTCACCCACCAATGTGCGCGGCATCATGATGCTGACCGAACAGACAGCGGATGAAATGGGGGTCACCGACCGGCTGGACCCAAGGCAAAGCATCATCGCCGGCTCGAAATATTTACTCAATATGAATGAATTGATGCCGGCTAGGATAACGGAGCCTGATCGCACTTGGTTGGGACTCGCGAGCTACAACGTGGGCTATGGGCATTTGGAAGATGCGCGCGTGCTAGCGCAGCGTAAGGGCCTCAATCCCGATGTCTGGCCGGATCTTAAGAAGACCTTACCCTTGCTTGCCAATGCGGCTTATCACTCGACTGTGAAGCACGGCTTTGCGCGGGGGGGCGAGCCGGTGATTTTTACCGAGAATATTCGGACTTACTACGACATTCTGGTGAAGTTCGAAAAACCCTATCGACCGCTATTCTCAACGCTGGCGAAGAACAACAAACCGGCCAAAAAAAAGCTGAAAAAAACCGCCGCGTCTTTGTAGCGCCGGCATCTTGCCGGCATGCCGGCTGGAAGCCGGCGCTACGGTCTCCCATCCTACGCGGAAAGCATCTCAGTCCCGCCCATATACGGACGCAACACGGCAGGAATGGTCACGCTGCCATCGGCATTCTGATAATTTTCCAAGATCGCCACCAAGGTACGCCCCACCGCCAAGCCGGAGCCATTCAGCGTATGCGCTAATTCCGGCTTGTTCTTGCCGTTGCGATAGCGCGCCTGCATGCGCCGCGCTTGGAACGCTTCGAAGTTGCTGCACGAGGAGATTTCACGATAAGTATTCTGCGCCGGCAGCCAGACTTCGATATCGTAAGTCTTGGCGGCGGAGAAGCCCATGTCGCCGCTGCACAAGGCCATCACCCGATAGGGCAATTCAAGTTGTTTCAGAATTGTCTCGGCGTGACCCAAAAGCGCCTCCAAAGCGGCGTAGGACTGCTCAGGCTGGACAATCTGCACCAACTCCACTTTCTCAAACTGGTGCTGGCGAATCATGCCACGCGTGTCACGGCCATAGGAGCCTGCCTCGCGACGAAAACAGGGGGTGTGCGAAACGAACTTAAGGGGCAAATCTTCCAAAGCCACAATCACATCGCGCACGATGTTAGTGACCGGGACTTCTGCTGTTGGGATCAGATATAAATCGTCAGCGCAAACATGGAATTGGTCATCCTGAAATTTGGGGAATTGCCCGGTCCCGCGCATGCTGTCAGCGTTGACTAAAAACGGTACGTACACTTCCGTATAGCCATGCGCTTGGGTATGTACATCCAGCATGAATTGCGCGAGCGCGCGGTGCATCCGTGCCAGCGGGCCTTTCATCAGCGAAAAACGCGCACCGGTAATTTTCACAGCGGTTTCAAAATCCAACTGCTTCAGGCCTTCGCCCACATCGACATGATCCTTGACCGGAAAATCGAAGCTGCGCGGTGTACCCACGCGCCGCACCTCGACGTTGTCTGTCTCTGACTTTCCAATCGGCACACTCTCATGCGGCAGATTGGGGATGTTCATTAATAGATCATTGAGATAACTCTGAATCACCGCCAGCTTTTCTTCAGCCGTTTTCAATTCATCGCCCAAGTTTGCCACTTCGGCCATGATCGCCGAAACATCTTCCCCCTTGGATTTGGCAATACCGATCTGCTTCGAGCTTTGATTGCGCTTCGCTTGCAATTCCTGAGTGTGCATTTGCACACCTTTACGCTCTTGCTCCAACTCCTGAAAGCGGCGCAAATCCAGGTCAAAGCCGCGCGTTTTCAAACGTTGTGCGGTGCCTTCCAAATCATTTCGCAGCAATTGCACATCTAACATAATTATTTCTTTCGTTTTGCTTTAGCGTCGAGTTCGCGCAAATGCGTCAAACGCTCGGCGATTTTAGATTCCAGTCCGCGCGGGGTGGGTTCGTAAAAAC
>JADMJT010000051.1:36355-91508 GCA_018781585.1 Burkholderiales bacterium | reverse complement strand
GACGATGCGGACAGCACCACCGTGGTTCTGTCTTCGGCCACCAACAACACAGCGATTACCGAAGGCGGCAGCATCACCTACACCGTCACCACCGGCGCCTTAGTCCAAGGCACGCCCCTGGTTGTGACCCTGTCCAACGGCCAGAGCATCAGCATCCCCGTCGGACAAAGCAGCGGCACGGCGGTGTTTACCGTACGCGCCGACGACATCTATCAACAAGGCACCCAGACCCTGACGGCGGTGAGCATCAGCGGCACGACCGGCGGCAACTTTGAAGCGGTGGCCGCGAGTGGCAGCGTGAACAACACCGTGGTGGACGATGCGGACACAGCTTTGATTTCGATTATTGGCCCCGGCACAGTGATCGAAGGCCAAGTCACCACAGCCTACACGGTGAGCATCAGCGGCGGCACCCCGACCAGCAACGTCACCGTTGCGCTGACTTACAGCGGCACCGCCGTCGACGGTAGCGACTTCACCGGGATTGCGAATGTCACCATTCCGGCCAACAGCAGCACCACCACATTTAACCTGACCACGATTGATGACGTTTTAGTGGAGGGTGCGGAGAATATAACGATCACCCTAGGCGCGATCACCGGCACCGGTGGCTTTGAAGCCATCGTCGTGAACAGCTCAGCCAATACTGTCACCACCAGCATAACCGACAATGATGTTCCAACACTCAGCGTTTCCAACCCAACAGTAGTCGAAGGAAATATCGCTGTATTTACCGTGAGTCTGAATCAGGTTAGCCCCACTAATGTAGTCTTCACGCCAAGCCTAAGTAACGGAACAGCCACCCTGGGTACCGACACAGCAGCGAGCAGCACGCTCGAAGTTTCAACCGACGGTGGTGGCACCTGGAGCACGGTGGTCGGCAACGTCACGATAACGGCAGGGGACACGAGTGTGCAGTTGCGCCTAGCGACGACTGACGACCGGTTAGCAGAAGGCAGCGAAGCCTTCCGTTTGACCGCCACAGTGACCAGTGGCAACACAGGCAACGCCTCTGCATTTGGCGATGCGACCATTACCGACGAAGCCGTCCCCGGTCCGGAAGACACCGCGCTGGTATCCATCATGGGCCCGGGCAGCGTGATCGAAGGGCAGACCACCACCGCCTACACCGTGAGCATCAACGGTGCGGCGCCGACGTCCAACGTCACCGTGGCTTTGAACTACAGCGGCACGGCCGCCAATGGCGTGGACTTCACTGGTGTGGCGAACGTCACGATTCTGGCCAACAGCAGCAACACCACATTTACCCTGCCCACGATTGACGACCGACTCGCCGAGGGCTCAGAAAACATCATCATCACCTTAGGTGCCATCACCGGCACGGGCGGCTATGAAGCGATTGCGGTGAACGGTGCGGCGAACAGTGTCACCACCGCGATTACCGACGAAGCCGTCCCCGGTCCGGAAGACACCGCGCTGGTATCCATCATGGGCCCGGGCAGCGTGATCGAAGGGCAGACCACCACCGCCTACACCGTGAGCATCAACGGTGCGGCGCCGACGTCCAACGTCACCGTGGCTTTGAACTACAGCGGCACGGCCGCCAATGGCGTGGACTTCACTGGTGTGGCGAACGTCACGATTCTGGCGGGCAGCAGCACGGCGACCTTCAACTTACCGACGATCGATGATGCTTTAGTGGAAGGTGCGGAGAGTTTTACGATTACCCTCGGTGCGATTACCGGCACTGGCGGCTACGAAGCGATCGCAGTGAACCCAGCGGCCAACTCCGTCACCACCAGCATTACCGACAACGACACAATGACCGTTTCAACCGTCACAGTAGATGACGACGATGTGAATGAGAACCGTGATGCTGTCAGCGGAAACGATATTTCCTACAACGGTACGATCAGTAGTGTCGCATCAACGGTATCGCTTTCAATAAATGATTCGGTAGCGTCGGGCCTGACGTCGAATGGGCAGGCGATTATTTATTCATGGAACAATAGTACGCGTGTCTTAACCGCTAGCACGGCCAGCGGGACGGTATTCACCGTTACGTTGAATGCAACTAACGATGGCTACTCCTTCAAGCAATTCCTCGCGATTGATCACGCGACGGTGGCAGGTGAAAACCATAGCCTTGATATACCGTTGACGTTGAATGCAAAAGATTCAGGCGGTACCTTAATTACAAGCTCGACTCTCAACATCACGGTGTTTGACGATGCGCCGTCCGTGTCTGGAAACAAAACCATTGCCACCGACAATGATGGCAGCCATTCTGAAACAGGTTTTCTAACGCAAGCAACCCTTTCCAATGATATTACTAGTGTCACCTGGACTACCTCAGGCTTGCCATCGTTGGTGTTTGAAGGGAAGGCCGTTCAGTACGTAGATAACGGCAATGGCACTTTGACCGGACAATTGAGCGACGGCACCTTGATTTTCCGCGCAATTATTAATACGAGCGTGGTCGATAGCAACAACAGCCCGCAATACACCTTTGAACTGCTTAACACCGTTGGCCGTCTTGGTATCGCGGATTCATCCGGTAGTTACACGGTTATTAGCGGGGGCAATGCCAATAACCTGGATCTTGGCTTTGGTGGTTACCTGATCGATAAAATGACCGCAGTGGACGGCACTGGGGCAGTGGCGACGATCAACACGAATAACAACTGGATCGGCGTTGGCGGAAACTGGTTCGATGCAGGCGACAAACTGTTCATGGATTTTGTCGATCCCTCTGGTCAATCCGGCCAGGTCACCGGCTTGAACATGCTGGTGGAAGGCCAAGGCAGCACAGCCTATACGCTGAATTGGACGGTAACCGCTGCAATTAATGCTTCAGGCGGTACCGTGACTTATTCCGGCAGCGCCACCGGGTCGGGTAACGCAGATGTACCGTTCACCATTCCGCTGCAAAATGGCGCGCTGTATTTCACCGATCTTCAAATCGCCTCACCCACCGGCTCAGGGGATTTCCGTATTGCCTTTTCGACCGTAACAGCGAACAACTACTTTACCGATCTTTCGTTGCCTCTGAGTTATACGCTCAGAGATGCGGATGGCGACGCGGCAACCGGTGCAATTAATATCACGCTCGACACCAACGCGGCGCCCACACTGGATTTGGATGCGAACGACAGCAGCGGAGCCACGGGCACGAGCTATCGCACGACTTATACGGAAAACGGTGCGGGCGTACCCATTGCCGATGTGGATATCAGCATTACCGATGCCGACAACACCACGCTTAGCGGCGGGACGATTGTGCTGACCAATGCCCAAGTCGGCGATGTGCTGACGGTAGGGGCGCTTCCAGTGGGCATTACGGCAACGGTCAATACTTCGGTGGCAGGACAGATCACGGTCACGCTGTCGGGTTCGTCATCCTTGGCCAATTACCAGACGGCGATTCGGGCAGTAACCTATAGCAGTACCAGTGAAAATCCTAGCACGCTTGATCGAAATGTAACCGTGTCGGTGTCCGATGGAAAAGCGACCACTTCCGCGTCTACCACGGTGACTGTTGTGGCGATCAACGATGTGCCGATCAATACCGTGCCGGTCGCCCAAACGACTACAGAGGATACGGTTAGGGTCTTTAGCAGCGCCAACGGCAACGCCATTACTGTATCCGACCTTGACGCCAGTAGCCTGACGACCACACTGACCGTCACCAACGGCATTCTTACCTTGGGTTCGACTGTCGGTGTAACGGTCACTGGCGATGGCACGGGAACCGTAACAGTAAGCGGGAGTCCGTCCGCCATTAACGCGGCCTTAAATGGCACGGCATTCACCCCGAACACAGACTACAGCGGCAGTGCGCAAATCAGCGTCAGCACATCCGATGGCGTCGCCACCGACATCGATACGGTGAACATCACCGTGACCCCCGTTGCGGATACGCCCACTGTGTACGCGCATGTCACCAGCAATGGCATGATTGCGTCGAGCAATAATCTGCTCGCGGCAAACTTCAACAGTGGCGGGTTGGCCGGTTGGACGGCGAATGCCCTGTTCGGAAACAGTTTTGCCGAGATCCCTGGCGGTACTGGAAAAGGATCAACTGAGGCCGCATTATTCACTGCGGTCGCCTGGAGCGGTCAAACGGGCAGCAATTCAACTGAGCAGACAAATTTTGCCAGCCGCTGGACAGTTCGAACCAATGCTGGCGAATCTGCAAACGGCACAACTTTTGCGGTTTATAACCAGGGCGGCGCCAGCGGCTCTGACGATGCCCAAGGTTTCCTGCAATACACAGGGGCTGGGCTGACGGCTACAGAGAAGACGTCGACCAGCTATGTCGCCACGCTGCAGATATTTGCCGATGCCAACTCGGCTCAGGCAAATGGCGTTGGCTTCGTGTTCGGTTATCAGGATGACAATAATTATTTCCTGGCACGCTGGGAGAACCCGAGCCCGGACTATGCGCCAGGCGGGCCCCAATTCGCTGGTTACCCTGGGCAGTATCAGGAGCTTTCTCTGGTTCAGATTGTCGCGGGCGCACCAATCGATCTCGCGCGAGCCACTTTCAATGGCGACGATTGGTTCGACTTGCGAATCGCGGTAAGCAATACGGGGATTGCGGTAACTGCGACCGATCTCACCAGTGCTGTGACAACCAGCCTGAACTACACCTACGGATCGGTTCCAAGTGGCGCCACGGCTGCACCGCCACTCAGGGAAGTCGGATTCTATTCATTCGACAACGACTCCGCCGTGCGCTTTGACAGCCTGTCAATCGAGGCTGGCATATACAGCTACACGATGAATACGTTAGCGAACCTGAGCGATACGGATGGCAGTGAATCGCTATCGGCTATCACGCTAACTGGCATCCCGGCAGGAACAACGCTGACCAACGCCACTACGAGCACGTCAATCACCGTCACGGGTGGTGTGGCGACGGCGCCAGTTGGAGATGTGGTGACTTTGTTCTCGGCGACCCCCCTGACCAATGCGCAGATCAATGGAATCACCGCCGCTGTTACGGCAACGGAATCGGTGGGTGGCAGCACGGCAACGGACACCGACAGCGTGAAGCTTGACGTTTTAGGAACGAGCGCAGGTGAAACGCTAAATGGAAGTGCTAACGATGATTGGTTGTCTGGTGGCGCAGGGAGCGATACTCTGCTTGGCGGAAATGGTAACGACGTACTGATTAGCGGCTCTGGCAACGATACCCTGACCGGTGGGTTGGGGTCGGATGTATTCCGTTGGCAGTTGGCTGATCGCGGTACGGCCGCCACACCTGCGACTGATACGATCACTGATTTCAATGTGGCGTCTGCGGCAAGCGGTGGAGATGTGCTGGATTTGCGCGATCTACTCGTCGGCGAAAATAATGGGGGTGTTGTACCCGGCAATCTGGATGATTTCCTACATTTTGAGAAGGTCGGGTCTGATACCGTGGTGCATGTCAGCAGCACGGGCGGATTCGCTGCCGGATTCGCTGCGGGAGTGGAAGATCAGACGATTACTTTGGCCAGTGTGGATCTGGTGACTGGCTTTGCCAATGACAATGCAATCATCACGAATCTGCTGACTAACAACAAGCTAATCACTGACTAAGTGGATTAATCGATGCCCTTTATTAAACGAGACAGCGCAGGACAAATTGCTGTGGCGAGCAATGAATCGCTAGGCGATGACGGTGAAGAAATTAGCGTCGATGCGCCGGAGCTGCGTACTTTTCTTTCCAACCTCGGCGGCGAAAATAATATCTTCGAGTCGTCGGATATGAAAATGATTCGCGCGATCGAAGACGTGATCGACTTACTCATTTCAAAGAACGTGATTTGCATCACCGATTTGCCCGCCGCAGTTCAATCCAAGTTGATGGAACGCCGCTCGCTGCGGCATTCGCTCAATGCCTTAAATCTAATCGGCGAGGATGAGCAAGGCCTCATCTGATTCGAGGTTTGCTCGGTAGCTGTTTTCTGGCTTATTTATTTCGACACGGCCGGCCCGGTCGTAGCGTCGAAACCCAGCTGCGGCAGCAGCGCAAGCTCCGCCTCGGTCTGCACGCCTTCTGCGATCATGGTAATACCTAGGGTGTGCGCCATTTTGCATAATCCCTTGAGTAGCGCTTGGTTGCCCATGTTTTGGTCTACGGCGCGCACCAAGCTGCTGTCCACTTTCAAATAGTCCAAACCCAAATCGGCTAGTTGCGCCAGATCGCTTAAGCGGTGGCCGGCATGTTCGATGCCCACCCGGCATTGCATCGCTTTGAGCGTATGCGCTATTTCGCGGAAAGCTTCGGGTTGACGTAAGACGCCATACTCCGACACTTCGATCCAAAGTCTTTTGCACAGATCAGGTTGCTGGTTGAGGAGGGCAGATAGTCTTTTATGAAATCCCCAATCGGCGATGGAATCCGTGGATAAATGCACGGCAATGTCGCCTGGTGCGGATTGCAGCGTGTCTAAGGCGAGCCGGATGACTTCAAAATCGAGTGTGGATGAGAGTTTGAGCCGGGTAGCCATAGGAATAAAATCACCCGCCACTAGCCATGAGCCCTCCTGCGTTGTCTGTAAGCGGATCACGCTTTCTTGATGTAAGGTTTGACCGGCGGCTGTTCGCACGGGGAAGAACGCAAGCTTTAAGCGCTTTTCGGTAATGGCCGTCGTGAGCAAATTTCGCCAAGCATCGGTCGAGCGGGCAACGGGGGCTTCCCCTTCAACAGTTGCATGCCAGCCATTGGGGCCTTTTCCCTCGGCCGTGGCGAGTGCCTGATCGGCGGCTGCCAGGAGCGCGGTTGTTTCGTCACCGCGACGGTAAAGAATCGCGCCAACGTGAAAATGATCTTCCATTGCGGGCACATCTGACGACAACTGCTGATGCAAAAGCGCAACGATTGCCTGGGTGAGCTTAGCAATTTCATTTTCATTTGGCGCGAGTAGGGCGAAGTCGGCGCCATTCAGGCGCGCGGCGATGTGCTCATGGCGCCGAGCGCAATGTTCGGTCAGTATCGAGGCGACCTGCTTCAGCAGTAAATCGACTGAGCCGTGGCCGAGTCGGCGATTAATCTCGCCTAGATCCTTCAGGCGCACAATCAAGAGCGCACCCAATGGCGCGGCATCTTCGCGTACCAGTGCCGTTTGTAAGTAATTCATAAAGGCATCCCGGTTGGGTAAACCGGTGACGGCGTCGTGATTGATTTCGCGTCGCAAATGGTCGAGCCGCTCGGCTTCTTCCTCGAACATTTGTTTGAGCCGGGCGACCATCTGATTCATGGCCCTTACCACACTATTTAATTCTGGCGTGCGCGGCTCATTCAGGGTGATGAATCGGCGCTCGCTGATGGCTTGTGCCTGACCCACCACTTGATCAAGCGGGCGCACGATGATGCGCATGATCAGGGTACCGATCACGCCTGCAATGAATCCGGCCGCGAGCAGCCAGCTGAGTAATTTGAGCGCGCCGCTCCACAGCTCACTATAGGCATAGCGACTATGGCTGGTCACGGTAAGCGTGCCCAATTGGCGCCAGCCGTCTTGTACTTGCGCAATGCCTTGCGTGGCGCGGATAGGAAAAATCCGCGCAAACCAGGCCGGGGCGCCGAGCGTGTCCCCAACGTATTTGCGTTCTACGACGACGCGGTGTGTCGGATCGGTGAGACGAATCTCTTGGTAATGCCCAGAGTCAAATTGCGCCGATACCAAGAGTTCTATCGCGATGGGGTCTTTTTCAGGTAATTGCGACAGCGAGAGCGCCAAGGCACTGGCGTTATCCACATTTTTAATGGAGAGCTGCTGTTCCAAATAAGCCCGCGCAGTTAGCACGCTAACCAAGAAGCTGCCGATGAAGATAACCATCGTCAAACTGATCACGGCAAGCCAAAGTTGTCTAAAGAGTGACATGGTCTGTGTCTCCTAATCTAAATCAGTATAGTAAGGGGTCAAAGCGTTGTTCATTCCAATCCCTCTGCCCGCATGCGCGCAATCACATCACGCCAGCGCGACAAGCGAGCGGTGGGGTTGGCAGACGATCCGGCCGCTTGCCCGACCCACAAACCATCGCTGTTGAAACTGAATATCGGGTAAAGATCGTTGCGGCGCGATGCGGGGCGAATATCGGTGATCAGGTTATCCAAGATGAGGGGTTCGGCGCTGGGCGTAGCGAAATAACCGAGCACCATATGCGCTTGGGTGATGCCGCTATGCGGTCCGCCGATCTGGGCGCGTACATAGATGAGTCGCATGCGCTCGATCGGCACATCGAGCAATTTGAGCGTCACATATTTTGCGATAGTGAAGTCTTCGCAATCGCCGCTTGCGCGGCCTAAAGTTTCCAGCGGCGTGGCCCAGTAATCTGCTGTTCCCCAGATTTCCGCATCCTCCCGGAAGGCGATGCGGCGGTTAAAGAACACATTGACGAGTTTAATTTTTTCCGGCTCCGGTAGCGCTTGCGCATCGCGTAAGAGGGTGCGCCATTGTTGTACATTCTGTGTCCCCGCAGCGCCATAGCGCTGTTGCGCGAGTTGGAGCATCTTGTCGAAATCGGGCGCCGCACCGGCCGTGAACCAGATTCCGATTAATAGCAGTCCTGTTGTAAGGTGCAATCCCTTTCGAAGAATATGCCATAGCAAAAACCCCGCGCGGTTTGTTATCCGTGCAACAGGAGATGGCAAGCGGACAGTTTCATTTCGCAATGTAAAATCCTGCATGTATGTCCCGCCAACGACGGTGCATTTGGGGTGTCGAGATCTGCGTTGATCCCATAGAATTATGACACGCAGGGGTTATCCCCCGAATTTATATAATGATTTTGCAAGTTGGTGGTATAGAATTTGCTAATTTACCAATTCAACGGATTTCCTATGGGAATTCTGAAGCCCGATCTGTTCGAAAGTACATAAATAAGATTGAATAAATTGATGAAACTTGTTTTGTTTTTGTATAGCGTTTTGTTAATGCTTCTCGGCCTGGCCGGATTGCCGGTGTACGCCGGTACGCTGGCCGAAGCCGCACAGCAGGCGGTGCTGCAAAATCCCGAGGTGCAAGCGCGTTGGCGGGCTTTTAACGGCACCTTGGCGCAGCAAGATGCCGCCCGCGGCGGTTATTTTCCGCGCGTGGATATCACCGCCGGTACCGGACGCGAACACTTGGAACAGCCGAATCAGGCGGATAAAGACTTTAATCGCCGCGGTTTTTCCGCCAGTTTGAATCAAATGCTATTTGACGGCTTTGCCACCCGCAGCGAGGTGCGGCGCTTGGGGTATGTGAAACTGGTACGTTATTTCGAGTTGCTTGATGTCTCGGAAAATATTGCCTCTGAAGCCAGCCGCGCTTATTACGATGTGCTGCGCTACCGTAACTTAGTCAAGTTGGCCGAGGAGAACTACGGCCAACACCGGCTGCTTTTCGATCAGATGGAGCAACGGGCGAAAGCGGGGGTAGGGCGGCGCGTAGATTTCGAGCAAGCGGGTGGCCGTTTGGCGCTTTCTGAATCCAATCTTTTGACAGAAGTGACGAATCTTCATGATGTCAGCGCCCGGTATCAGCGCATCATAGGTGAGCTTCCCCCGGCTGATATGGCCGAACCGGCCTTACTGAAACAAGGCGTCCCCTCAACGTCTAATGCAGCGGCAATGGAGGCGATCAAACAAAGCCCGGTGATCAGTGCCGCGATTGAGAATATCCGTTCA
Organism: Burkholderiales bacterium; assembly: GCA_018781585.1. GTDB lineage: Bacteria > Pseudomonadota > Gammaproteobacteria > Burkholderiales > Thiobacteraceae > RBG-16-58-11. The sequence continues at coordinate 81,883 of JADMJT010000051.1, read as the reverse complement.
TCCCAGATGGAGCAGGATGGCCGCAATGCCGGTTTCATGCCGCGGGTCGAATTACGTGCGCGCCAGGATTTGGACCACAACCGCGACGGCATACTGGGTAGCCGTCAAGACCGCGTGGTGGAAATGGTGCTCAATTACAACTTGTTTCGCGGCGGCGCCGATTCGGCCTTGAAGCGCCAAGCGGCGGAGAATCTGAACGCGTCCAAAGACCTGCGCGACAAAGCGTGCCGTGATGTGCGTCAGACCATAGCTATCGCCTATAACGATACGCTGCGAATTGCAGAACAGCTGCGTTATCTCGATGCGCATCAACTGGCCTCGGAAAAAGCGCGCGATGCCTACCGCAAGCAATTCGATATCGGCCAACGTACCCTGCTTGACCTGTTGGATACCGAAAACGAATTATTCCAAGCGCGCCGCGCCTATACGAATAGCACGTATGATCAGGGTATTGCCTATGCGCGTACGCATGCGGCGATGGGCACGCTATTGGCCGCTTTAAATTTGCGTCGCATTGAGACGCCTTCTCTAAATGAGATGGGTGAAGATCCGTTTGAAGTTGACCCTGCTACGGCCTGTCCACCGCAAACGCCGGTCACGCTGATGGTGGATAAACCCGCCGCAGTGGCCCGTATCGCGGCACTTTATCCCTTGCCTCAACCGACCCCGGTTCCCGTCGCCAAACCGGTGGCCGTATCCGATGAAGAACAAATTCGGACAGCCATTCAAGACTGGATCACCGCATGGGCGGCCAAAAAATCCGATGCCTATCTGGCGATGTACTCAATGGGGTTTGTGCCTGCCAATGGCGCTGCACGCGAGTCGTGGGCCAAGCAACGTAGTCAGCGCCTTGCCCAGCCGGGAACCATTGCGCTGACGATCGATAATATTAATGTGCGCCTAACTGGCGCCGATACTGCCATCAGTGAATTCCGCCAAACCTACCGTTCGGACGCGTACCAAGACGTTGTCAACAAGATCCTTCACTGGCGGCGCGAAGCCGGACGCTGGATGATTACGCAAGAAATTGCCGGTAAATAAACAAGACCGGTAACCCAGTGTTTTCCAATGAAAATCCTGTGCACCTTGGAGCGCACAGGATTTTTTGTTTTATACCGTATGTCGCTACGGTTTAACTTCTAAAGTTTTTTCAAAACGATCCGATCTCTGAGCGTGAACCCGTTGATGTGATCATCACTCGGGTTCGACATCGTAATGGGCAAACCCATCGAAAGATGGGGACGCAAAATTTCCGGTCTAAGGGGCAGCGCCCTAGGATAGCGGGATTGCTTGATGTCAAAAGCGCGCACGCGCTTCCTGCCGTCCAGCTTCCCACGCTTCCCCCAAACCGGTTGTGAAAATACGCTTGTGGCACGATCCGCAAGCGATTAGCAGTAGGGGAAGATCATGAGCGACACCGAGCAAAGCAACATCCTGGACGCCCTGGCGGAATCCAACAAAGGCCCTAGCCCGAGCGATCTGCGCATCATCGAACGTTGCCGCGAAATGGCGGTCGGCAGCCTCTCCGGTGCGCTAAAGGGCATGCTTGACCGGCTGATCGATGATTTTTTCACGCTCGCCGAGAAATCGGTTCAGATGGAAATCCAGCATCTCTATCTCGAAGCAATGACGGTCGCGCGCGATAAGCGCTCGATTATCGAGCATGGCTTCCGTCTACATTTCATCCGCGATTTCAATGCCGCAGTACGCGGAGAGCCAAGTAAGCACAATAGTTCGAATGACGATGCGGATAACGAGTTCGGCCTGGTCGCGCCGGATGAACTTGAAGAATCCATCGCGATCCAGGAAATGTCCGCCAAGCTGAAAGGTAATTGCCGCGAAGGATTATTTGGCATGGACAAGCGCATGGGTGTGCTGCTGCATGATCCCGATTTGGAATCACACAAAAATCCGCTGGGTTCGGATGTGTTGGCCAATGCTTTTCTGGAGGCATGCAGAGAAACCGAAGCAAGCCTCAAAGTGCGACTCCTATTTGTCACCATGTGGGATAAACACATGCAGAACGGCGCAGTCTCCATGTATCAGGAAGTGAATCAATATCTAGTGGAAAAAAGCATCCTGCCCAAAATCAAACGCGAGATTAAACGCCAAGGCATGTCCCAGGCGGCAGAAATCATGGTGGCCGCGGTTGAGGCCATGGAGGCTTCGGAAGACGAAGGCGAACTGTTCAGCACGATGCAACATCTCATGAACGCGGCGATGGCGCGCGGCACGCTGCCTGGCATGATGCAAGGCGCTTATGCGCTGCCAGGTATGCCGACTGGCAGTACGGCCCAGGGCATGGCGGTTGGCGGTGTACAAGGCGGTATGCCGGGTGGCGCGCAAGGAATGACGGCGGGCGTGGCCCTTGCCCATAACCCAATCGTGCTGACGCAGCTGACGCAATTGCAGCACGGTGACGCTGGGGTATTGGGTGCTGGCGTAGCGGTCGATGCTACCGGTTTGGTCGCGGGGAATGTGAGTATCCTGCGTGACTTGAAGCGCGGCGAACTGGGGGCGTCACTCGGTTCAGTGGATGCAATGACCATCGACATCGTGGCCATGCTCTTCGATTTTATTTTCGAGGATAAACAAGTGCCGGATCCAATCAAAGCCTTAATGGGTCGGCTGCAAATCCCCGTGCTAAAAGCAGCGATGTTGGATCAGGCGTTTTTCTCCAGAAAAAGCCATCCCACGCGGCGCTTACTCAATAGCGTGGCGGAAGCCGCCATCGGTTGGGATGAAACGATCGGCCATGAATCCCCGCTGTATCGGAAAGTAGAAGGCATCGTTCAGCGCATCCTCGATGAGTTCGAGGACAACCTCGCGGTATTTGACCGCGCGCTGGGTGAGTTCGAACACTTTTTGGAAGCGCAAGAGCATGCGACGGATGCCTTGGTTGAGGTGTCGGTAGAGATGATTGAAACACGCGAACGCGCGCAAATCAAAGCGGAGGATGCGCAAAAAGCAGCGGAGGAATCGGTGCGTGCGCGTGCCACCGATATCGAAGTGCCGGACACGGTGCGCCTGTTTCTGTGCCAGGAATGGATTAAACCGCTGCGCGCCGCTTTTCTACAGGGCGGGGCGGAATCGCCCACTTGGTTGGAGGCGGTCGGACTCATGGACGACTTGATCTGGAGTGTGCGCCCCAAGCTCAGCCGAGAGTCTCGCCAATATATGGTCAAGACGTTGCCGGCCTTGTTGCGCCGCTTGCAGGAGGGCATGACAAAAGCCGAGATCAGCCAGGAAGCGCGCGATCAATTCATGAGCCAGTTGGTGAAATGTCACGCCGCCGCGGTGAAAGCCGGGTTCAATCCGCCGACCGAGCCGCAGCCCGTGCCGGAAGATGCCTGGAAAGCCGCCGTACTCGCACGCCAGGCGATGCAGAAGCAGGAAGCCGCGGAATCGGCCGTGGTGCTGCCCTTCGTGCGCCCGGAAAGCGCGAAGGATCGGCGCGAGGTCAAGCTTGAAATCATCAAGTCGAATGCCGAGGACGCCAAGTTGGAAGTGGAAGAAATCACGATTGGTAGCGTAGGGTGGATGGAGCAGGAAGAGATGGATGAACAATCCGATTCGCTCATGCCGATTGCAAGCTCGTCCGAATTGGATGTGGTCGATGAAGTCGAAGCGAAGCATCTGGTCGATGAACTCAAACCTGGCGTGTGGGTGGAATTCAGCCATCAAGGTGAAGAAACGCTGCAAGCCAAGCTCAAGTGGATCAGCCCGCTCAAGAACGCTTATCTCTTCACCGATCGCCAAGGCAAGCGCGCCGCGACTATGCCGCATGACAAGCTCGAAGCCGCGTTCCGCATCGGTAGCGCACGCATCATCGATGATCTGCCGCTACTCGATCGGGCGGTCGACAATGTGCTTGAGTCATTGAAACAAGCGGCGGCTTAAAAAAACAGCGGCCATGAGCCGCTGTATCGAACGTTTTCAGATATCGGATAATGCTCCTATGGACTAGCGATTTTTGGCGCGCTGCGCATAAAAATCGTCATCCCGGACGAAGCTTCAACGTCCCTGCGCTTCCTTCAGCCAACGTAAGTAATGCAAACCATAGCGGTAGCCGAGTTGTACGCCGACTGCGTAATCCTCGCTGCCGTCCAATTGTTCCTGCGGCGGCGCTAATTGCGCGACGCGGTAAGCATTTCCACGAAGATAGCCATGTGCCATTTCTTGCGTCCAACCGGTGCGGCGGGCCAAGCGATAGGCTGCGAGATGAATAATTTCTGCCATTTAAATTCTCCTGACTTGATCCTAAGCAAGTCGTAGGCCAGACAGGCTGGACTAGGCTACGGAATATCATTTGCAGGTGTGCCGGATGGGGCGGGTGGATCACTGGCTTTGCATTCTGCCTGGAGTTTGCGATTGTCCAGGTAAATCAGTATAATGCGCGGCTCTCATCGGCCAGGCCGGTGAACCGTTTCTTAACCTTGCTTCACCGTTGCACGCGGGAAGCATTATCCAAAAGGAGTGTGCATGCGTCATTACGAAATCGTATTTATTGTCCATCCGGACCAGAGTGAGCAGGTGCCGGGCATGATCGAGCGCTACAAGGCCACGATCACTACCCGCAACGGCCATATTCATCGCCTCGAAGATTGGGGCCGCCGCCAGCTCGCATTCCCGATCCAGAAAATCCACAAAGCCCATTACGTGCTCATGAACATCGAGTGCGATCAGGCGACCTTGGACGAACTGGAACACGCCTTCAAATTCAATGACGCCGTGTTACGTCACCTCACCATCAAGACCAAAGGCCCGGTGATCGAGCCTTCGCCGATGATGCGTGAAGAGCGGGCCAAGCCAGCCATGGCCGAGCGCGTGGAAGCTGTCGAGGCGGCAGCACCCGGAGTTTAAGTGTCGTGCAACCGGACGCAACTATGCGGCCGGCTTGAGACCCGAGGCGCATTGCGCTTCAGCCCAGCCGGGGTGGCGTTGATCGAATTTACGATTGCCCACCGCTCAGCTCAGGTAGAAGCCCAAGCGTCTAGACAAGTGGATTGTGTGATCAGCGCACTCGCAGCAGAGGCGGTAGCGGAACAAGTTGCCAAGTTTGCCAAAGGGTGCCAGGTCAAAGCCACCGGGTTCCTTGCCAAGGAAAGCCGCTCAAGTAATGTGCTGGTGTTGCATGTGCAAAATATCGAATTGATTGAATAGAGGTCAAAAAATGTCTCGCCAAATGTTTAAACGTAGAAAGTATTGCCGCTTCTCCGCGGAAGGCATCAAGGAAGTCGACTACAAAGACGTCGGCTTGCTGAAGGATTTCATCAACGAAAACGGCAAATTGATCCCGGCGCGCATTACCGGTACCAAGGCCCGTTTTCAGCGCCAATTGTCCGTGGCGGTGAAGCGTGCGCGATTCTTAGCACTGCTGCACTACACCGACCTGCACTAAGGAGCGCGCCATGCAAATCATTCTGATGGAAAAAGTCGTCAACCTCGGCCAGCTCGGCGATGTGGTGAAAGTGAAAGATGGCTATGCGCGTAATTTCCTGATTCCCCAGGGCAAAGCGAAACGAGCCACGGATTCCAACCTGAAGGAATTCGAAGCACGCCGCGCGGAATTGGAAAAACAGCAAGCCGCACACCTGGCCCAAGCGCAAGATCGCGCACAGAAGCTGGAAGGCTTTATGGTGCAGATTACGCAAAAGGCCGGCCCGGACGGTAAGCTGTTCGGTTCCGTGAGCAACGTCGATATCGTTGACGCGCTGAAAGCACAAGGCTTTGAAGTGGCCAAGTCGGAAGTGCGTATGCCGCAAGGCCCGCTCAAGCAGATCGGTGACCACCCGATCACCTTGGCGTTGCATACCGACATCACGACCCACATCACGGTCTCCGTGCTCGGGGCTGCTGCCTAAGTCAGCCGCAGTTAAGTGTATGAAAACGGGCCGCTTGCGGCCCGCTTTCGTTTGGAGCGACAAGGGTTTATAGCCGCTCGCTTTTCTGTGCTAACCTACTTTTTTCCTAATTCATTAAAACTGTAGCGGGCCATGGGCGATAACCAACTCGACGCAATCAAACTCCCCCCGCATTCGGTGGAAGCCGAACAATCCGTGCTGGGCGGGCTGCTGCTTGAAAACAGCGCCTGGGAGCGTATCGCCGATCTCATTACCGAGCAGGATTTCTACCGCCACGATCATCGTCTGATCTACCGCCACATCACCAAGCTGCTCGACGGCAGCAAGCCGGCCGACGTGGTGACGGTTTCGGAGTCGCTGGAAAACAGCAACGAGTTGACCCCCGTGGGCGGGTTGGCCTATCTCGGCGCCTTGGCGCAAAACACGCCCAGTGCCGCCAACATCCGGCGCTATGCCGAAATCGTGCGCGATCGTGCCATCTTGCGCGGCTTGGTGGAAGTGGGCACGGCGATCGCCGATTCCGCTTACAACCCCTCCGGCCGCTCGGCAGCGGAGTTGCTCGACGAGGCCGAAGGCAAGGTGTTCAAAATTGCTGAAGCCGGTGCGCGTGGCAAACAAGGCTTCATGGAGTTACAACCCTTGCTCACGCAAGTGGTGGAACGCATCGACATGCTGTTCCAACGCGATAACCCGAGCGACATCACGGGCATTCCCACCGGCTTTGTCGATCTGGATCGCATGACTTCCGGCTTGCAGCCGGGCGAACTGGTGATTGTCGCGGGGCGACCCTCGATGGGTAAAACGGCCTTCTCGCTCAACATCGCGGAAAACGTCGCGCTCGATTCCGGCTTGCCGGTAGCGGTGTTCAGTATGGAGATGGCGGGCACGCAATTAGTGATGCGCATGATGGGCTCGGTCGGCAAACTGGATCAACACAAAGTGCGTACCGGGCGCTTGCAGGACGATGATTGGCAGCGCCTCACCTACGCGGTGGGCAAGTTGAATGACGCACCAATCTATATCGACGAATCGGCGGCGCTCACCGCGCTGGACTTGCGCGCCCGCGCCCGCCGCTTGCATCGCCAATGCGGCAAACTGGGCTTGATTGTCATCGACTATTTGCAGCTCATGTCCGGCTCGAGCCAGGGTGAGAATCGTGCCACCGAAATCTCCGAGATATCGCGAGGGCTCAAAGCACTGGCGAAAGAACTCGACGTGCCGGTGGTTGCGCTGTCGCAGCTCAATCGCAGTTTGGAGCAACGCCCGAATAAACGCCCGGTGATGTCTGACCTGCGCGAATCCGGCGCCATTGAACAAGATGCCGACGTGATTTTGTTCATCTACCGCGATGAAGTGTACAACCCCGAGACACCGGAAAAAGGTATTTCAGAAATCATCATCGGCAAGCAGCGCAACGGCCCAATCGGTACCATACGCTTAGCGTTCCAAGGTGAGTTCACTCGCTTCGAGAACTTGGCGCATGGGAGCTACCAAGATCGATAAAATACAACTCGCGCAGCGAGCCTGCGTCCCTCTCGCCCGCTTGCGGGAGAGAGCTAGGAGAGAGGGAAAGAGTTTCCACGCACCGGGATTGAGGCATCCATAAAATATGACTCGCCCCATCCAAGCGATCGTCCACCCCGCAGCACTCGTCAATAATCTCCTCGTCGCACGTCAAGCCGTGCCGGCCGCCAAAATCATGGCGGTGGTGAAGGCGAATGGTTACGGCCACGGTTTGTTGCGGGTGGCAAGGGCGCTAGAGGAGAGCGATGGCTTCGCGGTATTGAGCGTTGAGGAAGCGGTGCGTTTACGCGAAGCCGGATTCACGCAACCCATTTTGCTGTTGGAAGGCGTATTTGAATCCGGCGAATTGAGCGTCGTGTCGGAACTGGGCTTGTGCATCGTTGTGCATAGCGTCGAGCAGATTGAAATGCTGAGGCGCGGATGGTCACCGGTGAAGCTCAGTGTATTTCTTAAACTCAATACCGGCATGCATCGATTGGGCTTCGCCCCGGATGCGTTTCGATCTGCTTTAGCCGCGCTGCAAGCTTGTGCAATCGTCGGTCAAATCACGCTCATGACGCATTTTGCGACAGCCGATGAAGCGCTGGGTGTAAGCGATCAACTTGCACGTTTCAACACGTTGACGCAGGGCCTCACCTTTCCTCGAACCCTGGCCAATTCTGCTGCGTGCCTGCGTTACCCCGAAACCCAGGGCGATTGGGTGCGGCTAGGCATCATGCTTTATGGCGCATCCCCATTCGCCACACAGCGCGCCGCCGATATTGGCTTAGAGCCCGCGATGAGTTTGGTTTCTGAAATCATTTCGGTGCAAAACGTGAAATTAGGCGAGCAGGTCGGGTATGGCGGTACCTACCGCGCTGAACGTGATATGCGCATCGGTATCGTGGCTTGCGGTTATGCCGATGGCTATCCGCGTCACGCCGAGACTGGCACGCCGATTCTGGTCATGGGCCAGCGCACCCGCACGCTAGGCCGCGTGTCCATGGATATGCTGGCAGTGGATCTCGGCGAAATTCCAGATGCCGGTGTCGGCAGCCCAGTCACGCTGTGGGGGGTAGGCCTGCCGGTGGAAGAAGTTGCCCGCGCAACGGGCACGATTAGCTACGAACTCTTGTGCGCGCGTGCGGAGCGCGTACTGGTCATTGAGGATTAAGTATGGCCAAACTAAAATCAATTTATACCTGTACCGAATGCGGTGGCCAAAGCCTGAAATGGCAGGGCCAATGCCCGCATTGCACCGCTTGGAATACGCTGGTCGAAACCATCGCCGAAGCCCTGCCCAGTGCAGGCGCCAACCGCTTCAGTGCGCTGGCGGCGGATGGCCGTGTGCAAACCTTAGCTGAAGTGGACGCGGTTGAAGTGCCGCGCGCGCCAACCGGTGTGGCGGAATTAGATCGCGTGCTGGGCGGTGGCTTGGTCGAAGGCGCGGTGGTGTTGATCGGCGGCGACCCCGGCATCGGTAAATCAACACTGTTGCTGCAAGCCTTGGCGCATATGAGCGCGACGCAAAAAGTGCTGTATGTCAGCGGCGAGGAATCGCCTCAGCAGATCGCGTTACGCGCCAGACGCTTAGCGCTTGATGCGCACTCCGTTACGCTGCTGGCCGAAATCAGTTTGGAAAAAATCATCGCCACGCTAAAGCGTGAGCAGCCCAAAGTTGCGGTCATCGATTCGATTCAAACCGTGTATTCCGAGGCGTTGCAATCAGCGCCGGGCAGTGTGGCCCAGGTGCGCGAATGCGCGGCGCAGCTTACGCGTTACGCCAAACAGGCGGGTACCTCGATCATTTTTGTCGGCCATGTCACGAAGGAGGGTGCGCTGGCCGGGCCGCGGGTGTTGGAGCATATCGTCGATACCGTGTTGTATTTCGAAGGCGAAACTTCCTCCAGCTTCCGCCTGGTTCGGGCCTTCAAAAATCGCTTCGGCGCAGTGAATGAGTTGGGTGTGTTTGCCATGACCGAGAAGGGCTTGCGCGAAGTCAGTAATCCGTCGGCATTGTTCCTGTCGCACCACGGGCAGGAAGTGCCGGGTTCGTGCGTGATGGTGACGCAGGAGGGTACCCGCCCGCTGCTGGTCGAGATTCAAGCCCTGCTGGATGAGGCGCATGCGCCCAATCCGCGCCGGCTCACGGTCGGCCTGGAGCAAAACCGGCTGGCCATGCTGCTGGCGGTGCTGCATCGCCACGCGGGCATTGCCTGTTTTGACCAAGATGTGTTCGTGAATGCGGTGGGCGGGGTGCGCATCACCGAGCCGGCCGCGGATCTGGCCGTGTTGCTGGCGATTGTTTCCTCGCTCAAAAATAAGCCGCTACCCGGCAAAATGGTGGTGTTTGGCGAGGTGGGTTTGGCGGGCGAGGTGCGCCCCGTGCAGCGCGGCCAAGAAAGATTGAAAGAAGCAGCTAAACTTGGCTTCACCCGCGCCGTTATTCCAAAAGCGAATCGACCGAAACAGACTATACCCGGGATGGAAATCGTAACGGTGGAGCGGCTGGAACAAGCGGTTGCGAATTGCTGGTAAGAACCCTACAATGACAACGTAATTATCCATGATATTCGTAATATGGAAATTGCGCAAATTAACAGATAATTAACTATTAAGAGGTGGTTTTTACAATGCACACTGTCGAATTGGAGCGCCGCGTGTCACTCGGGGCGATGGAACGTGGAAGCAGCACAAACAATTGCGCCTGAATGGCGCCCAAACCCGCCGCGCGCGACACAGATCATCTGTGCCGTGCGTTCCGATGTGGGCCGTGTACGTAACAGCAATGAGGATAGTCTCGACTTTGATGCGGAGACGGGGCTGTTGGTGCTGGCTGACGGCATGGGCGGGTGCAATGGGGGTGAAATCGCGAGCGCGATGGCGGTCAACATCGTCTCCAACGAGTTTCGCCAATTGGCCTTGACCCTACCGCAAGAAGAATCTAGCACCCCAGGTTTGAGCCAAGTAGCCGTGCGTTTGTGTACCGCGATCGCCAAGGCGAATCGCGAAATTTTTCAGCTGGGCCTATTGCAATCGCACCTGTCTGGTATGGGCACGACCTTGGTCACGGCTTTGTTTTGCGGCGCCCGCGTAACCATCGCCAGCATCGGCGATTCACGCGTATATCGCTTGCGACAGGGGCACTTTGAGCAGCTCACAGTAGATCATACCGTGGTGCAGGAGCAGATCGAGTATGGGCTGATTACGCCCGAGCAGGCCCGGTTTGCTGGTAACCGCGGCCTCATCACGCGTGCGCTGGGGGTGGAAGCGGGTGTTGAAGTCGATGTGCAGGAGCAACCGGTGCTTCCGGGCGATATTTTTCTATTGTGTTCGGATGGTCTGTTCGACATGCTGGACGATCAAGAGATTCAGTTTGTGATCGATCATGCCGAAGGAGATTTGGAAGCGGCGGCACATCAGTTAATCGATACCGCCAATCAAAAGGGTGGGTACGATAATATTTCGCTGATTCTGGCGCGGGCGACTTAAGCTAGTCGCCGGGTCGGCGGCAAGCGGTGGCGGCATGTCCAAACTGAATGTTTACGACCAGAATGGCAATCTCCTCAAAGTGCGTCAACTTGATCGAGAGCGCATCAAGATCGGTCGCCGTGCCGATAGCGATATTCAACTCGATCATCTTTCCGTTAGCGGCGAGCATGCGCTGGTGACTAACATTCGCAACGATTCCTTCCTGCAAGACTTAGGTAGTACCAATGGCGTAAGGGTAAATGGTCGTCTGGTCAAAAATCACCATTTGCAAGAGGGTGATGAAATCACCATCGCGATATTTAATCTAAAATTTCAATTTGAGCCATGGGTCATGCCGGAGAGCAGTTGGGCAACGACCATCGGCAAGACACCCCATCACACGGCGATTCAAACGTCGACGCGCTCAGAGGACACCCTGTTCGAAATCGGTCACGACGACGGTTTGGGGCTTACGCGCGAATTGCTCTCTCATCGTATGGCGCCTGATACCTTGGCTGGGGAGAGTGATGCGACGGTGATAGATTTAGGCTCAGGCGTTTTGCGCTTAATGGGCGGGCACGGTGCCGGCAAGCAACTGGAACTCGATAAGCCGGTGTTGACCTTGGGCAAACCGGGTATTCAAACCGCCGTCATCGGCAAAAAATCAGTGGGGTATTTCCTGACTTATGTTGAGGGGGTCAGCTATCCGCTGGTGAACGGTGTAGAAATAGGGGCGACGCCCTATCACTTGCAAGATCACGACATTATCGAAGTGGCGGGAACGCGGCTAGAGTTTTTTTATAAGTGATTGCTCAGCGTTAACTGGCACACGCCAATATTCATCACGGTTTTATCTTTCCTCGCGACAACAATTCAGCGCGTACCCCGGTATAGACCGGCCCCCACAAAGGGTGGCCGATTTCGGCGCGTTCCAACTTGAAGCCGGGATCGATCTCAAATGCGCGACGGAATTCGTCTCGGCATTGCCGCTCTTGATTCGACGAACAGTAAATAAAGGCTAAGTGTTTGTGCGCGGCGACTTTGTCGGAATCGAAAGTGAGGCCAAGGCTAAGTGCGTCTTGCAGACTTTTTTGCGCCGCTTTCAGTTCCCCATCCTCATATCGCTGAATGCCCGTATTGAGTGCTTGTTCCGCTTTGCGCGGTGAGAGTTTGTCGATCCCGGTATCGCGCGAAGTTTGTGAGGCGCAGCCGGCGGCTAGTAGGAAGAAGGTGGCTAAGACAAGCCAGCGGGATGCGTTCATGGTCTGCTCCATTAATTTTGGAATTTATATTTTATTTTATGGGTGCTGTTCGGCGCTAATTCGATTGTCTGCGAATAGGGCTTGAAGGTTTCATTCACGATCAGAATCGTGTGTTTGCCGGCACTGAGTTTCAGATCGCGTAGCGGCGGGCTCACGCCTTGGCGCTTGCCGTCCACAAAGACTTCACCCCACGGGCTGACGGCAAAAGTGACATGAGATTCGCCAGTAGCGGCCGGTTTGAGCTCATCTCCTTTTTTGGCCGAGTCGGCGCTGGCGCTCTTGATCTTTTCACTTATTACTTTGATTTTATCCGTGGCCTTGTCAGGGATGGGGTTCTCCACGACTTTGGGCGGCGCTAGTTGGGCTTGCGGCGCCTGGGGCGGATTGGGCTGAGCATGTTGCGCTTGCGTCGCGGCGTCAGGCGTCGCGGGCGGGCTGGCCACGGTGGATACGATAGGGTCGGGAACCGACTTCGCTTGCCGAATCTTGCTCAAACTGACGACCACGGCGAAGGTGATAATCATGGCCGGGATCGCCGCGTAAAGCAAAAAACGGTGAAACGTCATGCCAGCCCACCAAGATGCCTGTGACGCAGCGCCGTTGGCCGGCAACGTGGACTGCTCGGTTAAGACCAGGCTGGGGATGATCTGGGTAGCGTCGCCCAAATTCTCGCGGGCAAGCCTACGCCGTTCCATGGGTTCGGGTTGCTTGGGTTCCTCGCCCGGCACTGGCAGTTCTAGCGATTTGTAGCGCTTGAGATCGCGCGCCATTTCCTTTGCGTTTTGGTAGCGTTTGTCCGGATGCTTGGCGAGCGCCTTGAGTACGATGAAATTGACCGCCTCGGGAATGCCTTGATTGAACGTTTTGGGCGGGATCGGCTCATCATTGAGGATTTGGTACATGATGGCGCTGATATTGTCGCCCGCGAACGGTGTCTTGCCCGTGAGCATTTCATAGAGCATCACCCCGAGCGAGAAAATGTCCGAGCGTCCATCCACTGCTTGGCCGACGACTTGCTCCGGGGACATGTATTTAGGAGAGCCCATCACCATGCCGGAAATGGTGCGCGTGGCGGAGGACATCTGCGCAATGCCGAAATCGGTGATTTTCACCAAACCATTCTTGAGGACCATGACGTTGGAGGGTTTCACATCGCGATGCACAATACCGTGCTCGTGGGCGAAGCCTAAGCCTTCTGCAACTTGAGTAGCGATGTGCACCACTTTTTCAATCGGCAGTACCACGCCGGAATCAAGAATCTCGCGCAGCTCTTTGCCTTCGAGGAATTCCATCGCCATGTAGGCCACACCCTCGGTGCGGCCCACGTCATAAACGGTTACGATGTTGGGGTGATTGAGTTTGCCGGCAGACTGGACTTCGCGCTGAAAGCGCTTTTCGAAATTCGCCAGCTCTTCCTTGGAAAGGTCGAGATTGATCGTCTTGATCGCGACCGTGCGATCAATGAGGGGGTCCACGGCCTTGTAAACGACGCCCATGGCGCCCTGGCCGATTTCCTCGACGATTACGTAGCGGCCGAGTTTCTCGATTACCATCTGATAATTTAGGGAATATTTCGGCAAGTAGGGATGGCTAAAGTAGTTTTTATCGGGAACCGTGTCAAGCGGGGCATGCGATTGGCTTAACCTCAAGTTTGGCCGGAAGCCGCCCGATATCCCAAGGTGAGCCGCATGCCGATCGTTAAGATCAGTACAGAAACCGCTATTTTAAGTAAAATTAGTTTGGGATACGCCGGAATGACGCCAGATGAACAAAAGTTAAATTAGGATATCGGCACGAGCCGTTAATTTTAATCATAATTCCACGAAAATATATAAAGATCGCCAAACTCAGAGTGGCGGAAGAGAGTGTTTAATGAAGCTGAAAAATGCGCTAACGATAGCCAGCGCCACCGATGCGGGCTTGGTGCGCAACTTCAATGAAGACAGCGTAGCAGCTAACGAGGAATTAGGGCTCGTTGTGCTGGCCGATGGCATGGGCGGCTACAAGGCCGGGGACGTGGCAAGTGGCATGGCGACCATGATTATCGGCAACGAGCTCAGAGAACAACTCGGTAAGGGCATAGGCAAATCCAACGGCGTGGATCTGGAAACTGAAATGCTACGTACTGCCATTACCCGCGCCAATCAGGCGATCTACCACGCAGCGCATAATAAAACCCAATTTCAAGGCATGGGCACGACCGTGGTGGCGACTTTGTTTCGTGACAATGTGGTCACGATCGCGCATGCGGGTGACTCACGCCTGTACCGCTTGCGCGGCGAAAAATTTGATCAGCTTACGGTGGACCATTCTTTGTTGCAGGAACAAGTGCAACTCGGTTTGATTTCGGCTGAGGATGCGCGCGTTTCGCATAATCGCAATCTGGTGACGCGCGCACTCGGGGTCACTCAGGCGATTGCGGTGGATGTGCGCCAAGAGCGGGCGCAGGTGGGCGATATTTATTTGCTGTGTTCAGATGGGTTGAACGATATGGTTGACGATGCCGACATTGAGTTGGCGATGCGCTCAATCAGGGAAAATATTCCCCTGCTGGTGCGGCAATTGGTGATGATGGCAAACGACAACGGCGGTCACGACAATATCTCGGTGGCGGCAATCAAAGTCGAAAAACCCTTTCCGTTGCGTTCCGGGTTTTTCTCGCGCTGGTTTGGCGCGCACGTTTAAGCAAGAGGATAACCATGGCTAAATTGGTTTTAAGCATGAATGGCTCGGTGCTCGGCAATTATTTTCTGGAGAAAGAACGTTTCTCGTTCGGCCGCAAGGCGACCTGCGATATCCAAATCAACGACCAGGGCGTCTCCAAGGAACATGCGGTGATTCTCACCGTGGGCAACGATCAGATATTGGAAGACCTGGGATCCACCAATGGCACCCTGGTAAACGGGGAAAAAGTACAGCGCCACATCTTGCAAAACGGCGATGTGATCGAGGTTGGGCGCTACAAGCTGAGATTTGTCAATGCCAAAGCCATGCCGGACATGGACTTCGACAAGACTTTAATGATCCCCGCTTTTGACCGCACCAAACTCAAACAAGAAGGCGCCGTCAAGGATGAGGCGGATACGCAGAGCATCGCCACTGCGGTCGCGAATGCACGCAACGTGAAAACCATTTTCCCGTTCGCCGCAGTACGCGGCATCAGCGGTGAAAATACGGGTCAAGAGATCGAATTGTCGCGGGCGATTACGGCGTTCGGCAAGTCGGACAATTCGGCCATCATCACGCGCCGCCCGGCTGGCTATTTCATCACCCACGTGGTGGGCAAGAAGCATCCGATCGTGAACGGCAAAGCCATCGGCGATGATCCTTTCCCGCTCGATAACTTAGATCAAATCGAAGTCGGGGCGGACAAACTGCAGTTCTATTTGAAGTAAGCGCCGATTTAACTTAGCTGCGCTTCGAAAATCTTCCCACTGTGCTCCCGGCTATCCGGGCCCATCAAATATAAATAAAGCGGCATCAGCCGCGTGAGCTCCGGTAATTGATTTCGTTCTTCCGCTGGATGACTGATCAAGCGTTGCGGCGCGCGCACCGGACCGGGAATCACTACGTTCATGCGTAAATTCGGGTGCACCGCCAGTTCTTGCGCCCATATCGTGACTAAAGCTTCTAACGCCCATTTCGATACCGCGAACGCGCCCCAGAACGCCGCTGGCTGGTGGCCATGGGTTTCCGAAGTCAACAGTACTGCGCTATCCGGCGCGCGCGTCAGCAAAGGCAGACAAGCACGGGTCAACGCCGCCGGCGCCGCCAGATTAATCCGCAGCGTGCTCAACCACAGATCCAGCGATTGGTATTCGAGCGGGCTCAAGCCATCGAAGCGGGCTGCATTGTGCAAAATCCCGTCGAGCCGTCCGAGTTGTTCGAAAATCGCCTGCGCCATCGCCTGAAAGTCTTCATCGTTGGCCAGTGCCAAATCGAGCTTGAGCGCCATTGGTTCGGGGTAGCCGTGGTTGACGATCTCGTCGTAGACCGCATCGAGCCGCTTTTGATTGCGGCCGAGTAGGATCACCGTGGCGCCATGCTGGGCATAGGCAAGCGCAGCGGTTTTACCGATGCCCAGGCCTGCGCCGGTGACCAATATCACGCGATCTTTGAGCAAATCAGGGGTGGGTGAATAATTCATGGCATAGCTTTCTGTAACGCGAGCGCGCATTGTAGCCCGCTTCGCACCGCGGATTCGAGTGTGGCGGGGTAATCGCAAGCGGTGTAGTCGCCGGCGAGAAACAGCCCCGGGATGGGGGTGAGATTGTCCGGCCGTGCGAGTGACGGCAGGCAGGCGAATGTCGCGCGTTTTTCCGCGATCACTTGTGTCCAGTTTGCTTGTACGGGGAAACCGAGTTGTTCATGCAGTTCACGCGCTGCTTGCTCGGCCAGCGCCGCATGCGGCAGCGCTTCATGTGCGCCTTCGGCGCTGATGATCACAGCCATCAAACCCGCCTGGCCGGACAAGGCGCCACGATCGAACACCCATTGGCTGAGTGTCTTGGAAAGGCCCAGCATTGGGAAGGGCAGGCGCATCGATGCAGCGTATTGCAGATACACCGTATAAATGGGTTGATACTGCAACGCACTAATTCGATCCAATACCGGCTGTAGAGGCGGGAGCTGTCCGAGCAGATCGCGGACGCGGAACGGCGGTACGGCGCAGATTACCTGCGCGAATTGCGCCATCCCTTGATCGCTATGCAGGGCGAATCCGTTATCGGTCAACGCTACTCGCTGAATGCGTTGGTTGAGGCGGATATTTCCGCCGTGTGCAGTAATAAAATGTGCCGCCGGATCCGGCAAAAGTTGGCCGAGATCGACGCGCGGCAGCAGTAACCGGCTCGCGTCGCGCGCGCTAAAGAAAGCATCGCGCAAAACGTTGACGAAGACTTGGGCCGATGCCAAGTGCGGTGGCGTGTTCAGTGCGGCAAGGCATAAGGGATGCCACAGATAATCGTTCAAAGCCGGGCTTTGTCGGTGCTGGGCGAGCAGGGTGGAAACGGAAAAATCCGGCGTGACACGAAAGACACCACGCTTGAGTGCAGCGAGAAAGCGTATCGCGGAAAGCTTGTCACGCAATGGGATGCCACGACTTTTTAGCAAGCCGAACCCAAGGTGCCAAGGTGCAGGCAAGGCCGCAGCGCTAAGATAAAACGCCGGTGCGACTTGCAGTGTCAGCGACGGCGCATAGCAAACCGCGTGCACATCGACGCCCACGATGGCGAGCAAGCGCAGAGTTTCGCGATAAGCGCCGATCAGAATGTGCTGGCCGTTATCGAGTGTTAAGCCGTTGATCGCCACCCGCCGCGCACGGCCGCCGAGTTGGGCGGCGCTCTCAAACAGCGTGACTGGGATATCTTGTTCGGCAAGGGAAACAGCGGCGGCGAGCCCGGCCCAACCGCCGCCAATGACTGCGACGGACATAGCGTTAACTAAACACCCAAGTGTGCCAGGCGATCCACAACTTGCGCAGCGGGGTCAGCGTGATGCGCTGGTGGAGTACGCGGAAATCGTCGCGTTCGATTTCATTGAGCAACTTCTGGTAAATCGCCGCCATCACCAACCCCGGCCGTTGGCTCTTCCGATCTTGCAGGGGTAAGGCTTGCAGCGCTTGTTGATAGAAAGCGCGTGCGCGCGCCACTTGATGCGCCATCAAGGCACGAAATCCTTCACTCGTAATACCCTGCAGCAACTCATTTTCAGTGACGCCGAATTGCGCGAGTTCGTCTTGCGGCAAGTAGATGCGGTTGCGGCGCGCGTCTTCACCCACGTCGCGAATGATGTTGGTCAATTGAAACGCCATACCCAGATCGTGCGCGTATTTCAGCGTCTTGCGATCACTGTAGCCAAAGATGGCGGCGGCGAGTTGGCCCACCACCGAGGCGACGCGGTAGCAGTAGAGTTGCAGCGCTTTGAAATCGGCATAGCGTACGTATTGCAGATCCATCTCCATGCCGTCGATGATTTCCTCGAATTGCTCCTGCGCCAGATCATAGGCACGAATAGCGGGCAACAGCGCCTGACTGACGGGATGACTGGGTTGACCGGCGAAGGTCTTGGCTAGCTCAGTACGCCACCATTCGAGTTTGGTGCGGGCGACGCTCGCATCGGCACATTCATCGGCGATGTCGTCTACTTCACGGCAGAAAGCGTACAAGGCGGTAATCGCTTCACGCCGTGGTTTCGGCAAGAATAAAAAGCTGTAATAGAAGCTGGAACCGCTTTGTGCGGCTTTTTCTTGGCAGTATTCGGCGGGCGTCATTTGGCCCTTACGGCGCGATAGATCATGTAGGCCCAATCGGCGGGCTTTAACACCGGGCGCGCGTGAAATACATCGCCTTGCACGTCATGTAGTTTTTTAAGAATTCTGTCTCCCCCCATGATGATCAGACGCATTTCAAATCCGATGCGCCCCTTGAGTTGTTTGCCCAAGGGTGCGCCCGCTTGGAGCAGTTTGCGCGTGCGCTCAATTTGAAATTGCATGAATGGCCACCATCGCCCGCTTGGCTCACCGTTTGCGAGTTGTTGTTCGGTGATGCCGTATTGTGCCAGTTCATCTTGCGGCAGGTAAATGCGCCCCTTCTGATAATCGATGGCAATGTCCTGCAAAAAGTTGATGAGTTGGAGTGCGGAACAGATACCGTCGGAATAGGCCAAAGCGCGCGCATCGGTCTCGTGGTACAGGTGTAGTAGTAGCCGGCCTATTGGGTTGGCGGAGCGGCGACAATAATCCATGACTTCACCAAAGTGCTGATATCGAGTCTGGGTCACATCTTGACTGAACGCATCGAGCAGGTCGCGGAAATACTGAATAGGCAACTGATGCTCACGAATAATCAACGCTAAATCGTGGAACAGCGGCTGTTCGACGAGTTCGCCCCGTTCTATCCGATCTAATTCAGTGCGAAACTGATTTAGCTTGGCCAAGCGCGCTTCAGGCGGGTCATTGCCCTCATCGGCAAAATCATCGGCCTGGCGCGCAAAGGCATATATGACCTGAATTGGGCGGCGCAGATGGCGTGGCAGCAGGACGGACGCGACCGGAAAATTCTCGTAATGGGTGATCGGATAGTCCACAGATTCTCAGCAAAGTGTTGTAAGTACAGGGAAAATAGAGAGAAATGACTGAAACCCTCGAATCGAATAAAATACACCATTTTTCACGTCGAGTTTAGCGAAAGTGGCGGAATTGGTAGACGCACTGGATTTAGGTTCCAGCGGGTAACCCCCGTGGGGGTTCGAGTCCCCCCTTTCGCACCAGATACCAGTCGTAATTTTTAAGGACACATTAAATCATGCAAGCACAGGTTGAGAATATCGGGCAGTTGGAACGGCGTATTCGTATTTCCGTTCCGCGTGCGCAAATCGATGCGGAAATTGAAAACCGTCTCAAGCGTATCGCGCGCACCGCGAAGATTCATGGCTTTCGCCCCGGCAAGGTGCCCATGAAGCTGGTCGCCCAGCAATATGGTGGCCAAGTGCGTCAGGAAGTGATTTCAGAAGCCGGTAGCCGCGGTATCAGCGACGCCTTGTATGAACAAAAAATAAAAATCGCCGGCATGCCGCGCTTCGAAGCGGCGGCCGATGCGGTGAATGGCGAGCAATTGGAATTTACCGCGATCTTCGAAGTGTATCCAGAAGTGGTGGTGGGCAGTATCGCCAGCGCCAAAATAGAGCGCCCAACGGTTCAAGTGTCGGATGCGGATGTCGATAAAACTATTGATATCTTGCGTAAGCAACGGGCGAGCTTCGAGCTGAGCGAGGGGGCCGCGCAGCAGGGCGACCAAGTAGATATCGACTATATTGGTAGTATTGATGGCCAGCCGTTTGCGGGCGGCGCGACCCAAGGTTATATCGTCACCCTTGGCGAAGGACGGACGTTGGCCGACTTCGATCGTCCGCTCCAGGGTATGAAAGCCGGTGAGGAAAAGACCTTCGATCTGACTTTCCCCGCCGATTACCACGGCAAGGAAGTGGCGGGTAAATCCGCGCAGTTTAAGGTGAAGGTGAATCGTGTCCTGGCCGCCCGTTTGCCGGAGATTGGCCCGGAACTTGCTCAAGCATTGGGTGTAGAGGATGGTGATGTGACTAAAATGCGCGCTGAAGTCCGCGCCAACATTGAACGTGAAGTGAGTAAGCGGGTCGAAAACAAGGTAAAGGAGCAGGTGATGCAGGCGTTAACCGAAGCCACGCCCTTGTCGGTGCCGCGCGCCTTGATTGATGGAGAAGTGGAGCGTTTGCAACAACGCGCACGCCAAGATATGGAGGTGCGTGGTATCAAAGCTGACAATATGCCGATGCCAGCAGATTTATTTGAAGCGCAAGCGCAACGCCGCGTGACCTTGGGATTGATCTTGGCCGAAGTGGTTAAGACGCACGATCTCAAGGCGCAACCGGAACAAGTGCGCAAGCTCGTGGATGAGTATGCCGAGAGCTACGAAAAGCCTGAGCAAGTCGTGGCTTGGTACTACGAAAACCCTACTCGGCTCGCGGAAGTGGAGTCCTTGGTGCTAGAACAGAATGTGGTAAGCTGGGCCCTGAATCAAGCGCAGGTGGAAGATAAACCAACTGCATTCGACGACCTGATGGGAATCAATAAATGATCGATCGTTTCATGGATTTTACTGACCGCAACGGCTTCGATCCGAAGATGCTCGGGTACATCCCGATGGTGATCGAGCAGAGCGGTCGTGGCGAGCGCGCTTATGATATTTACTCGCGCCTGTTGAAAGAGCGCGTGGTGTTTCTAGTTGGCGTGGTCAACGACATGAGCGCCAATCTGGTATTGGCGCAAATGCTGTTCCTCGAATCCGAGAACCCGGACAAAGACATCTCGTTCTATATCAACTCGCCCGGCGGGTCGGTATCGGCGGGGATGTCGATTTACGACACCATGCAATTCATCAAGCCCGACGTGTCCACCCTGTGCGTAGGCCAAGCAGCCAGCATGGGCGCCTTCCTGCTCTCGGCGGGCGCCAAAGGCAAACGTTTCTGCCTGCCCAACTCACGTGTGATGATTCATCAGCCCATGGGGGGGTTCCAAGGTCAGGCGTCGGACATCGAGATTCACGCCAAGGAAATTCTCTATTTGCGTGCGCAGCTGAATGAAATTCTATCCAAGAATACCGGACAGTCGATCGAAGTGATCGAGCGCGACACCGATCGCGATTTTTTCATGAGTGGCGATCAATCCGTAAATTATGGCCTAGTGGACAAAGTGCTTGTCAATCGAGGCGAAACTTCGGTTTAATGTCACTAAACCGTCATTTAAGGGCAAGGCTATGAACGACAAAACCGTTAGCACCGACAAGCTTCTCTACTGCTCCTTCTGCGGCAAAAGCCAGCATGAAGTGCGCAAGCTCATCGCCGGTCCATCGGTCTTTATTTGTGACGAATGCGTCGATTTATGCAATGACATCATTCGCGAAGAGATTCAAGGCGACCAAGGCGGGAAGGGCGCGGGTACCGAGTTGCCGACTCCGGCCGAGATTTGCCAAATCCTCGATCAATATGTAATCGGCCAAAGCGTGGCGAAAAAGATTTTGTCGGTCGCTGTGTATAACCACTACAAGCGCCTCAAAACCCAACCCAAGGCCGATGAGGTCGAGCTCTCGAAGAGCAATATCCTATTAATCGGTCCCACCGGTTCGGGCAAGACGCTGCTCGCGCAAACCTTGGCGCGCCTCCTGAATGTGCCTTTCGTGATCGCCGATGCGACTACCCTGACCGAAGCTGGCTATGTGGGCGAAGACGTCGAGAACATCATTCAGAAGCTGCTGCAAAAGTGCGACTACAACGTAGAGAAGGCGCAGCAAGGCATCGTTTATATTGACGAGATCGATAAAATTTCACGCAAGTCGGATAACCCCTCGATTACTCGCGATGTGTCGGGCGAGGGCGTGCAACAAGCATTACTGAAGTTGATCGAAGGCACCATTGCCTCGGTGCCGCCGCAAGGTGGGCGCAAGCACCCGAACCAGGAATTCGTGCAGGTCGATACCGGCAATATCCTGTTCGTTTGCGGTGGCGCATTCGATGGTTTGGTAAAAGTGATTCGCGCCCGCTCCGAAAAGGGCGGCATTGGCTTCGGTGCGCAAGTGAAAAGCAAAGACGACCGCAAGGCGATCGGCGAAGTGCTGCGCGAAGTCGAGCCCGAGGATTTGATCAAATACGGCTTGATACCCGAGTTTGTCGGCCGCTTGCCGGTGGTCGCGACCTTGGAAGAGTTGGATGAAAAGGCGTTGGTGCAAATTCTCACCGAACCCAAGAACGCGCTGATACGGCAATATCAAAAACTTTTCGCGATGGAAGGCGTCGAATTGGAATTCCGCGAAGGCGCGATCGATGAGATTGCGAAGAAGGCGCTGCAACGCAAAACCGGCGCGCGTGGCCTGCGTTCGATCATGGAACATGCCTTACTCGATATCATGTTCGAGTTACCTTCGCTCAAAGACGTGACGAAGGTGGTGGTTGACGAGGAAGTGGTCAAGGGTAAATCCAAGCCGCTCCTCATTTACGCCGACCAGCCGCGCGTCGCATGATTCCCCGGGATTACTTGATTCAAGTAATCCCCTCTCGAACCGCTATCCATTTTAAGGACCGGGCGTCGCCAACCCGGGTGCTTCTCGGGTTTTCCTACCCTTGGCACTTGATATTACCGGGTAGGGCCCCATCTCTTATCAACAAGCTTCTTACTTAGGCAGATAAATCATGAGCTTACCTCAAGAGACCCAGGGCGATCGTGTAACCCTTCCCTTGCTTCCCCTACGCGATGTGGTGGTGTATCCGCATATTGTGATTCCACTGTTCGTGGGCCGGCCAAAATCCATTAAGGCGCTAGAAGTCGCGATGGAGGCGGGCAAGCACATTCTTTTGGTGGCGCAGAAATCTGCCTCAAAGGACGAGCCCTCCACCGACGATCTTTATCATGTCGGCAGTGTGGCGAGCATTTTGCAAATGTTGAAATTGCCCGATGGCACCGTGAAAGTACTCGTTGAAGGCAATCAGCGCGCGCACATCAAAGAATTTATCGACGCCAAAACACATTTTTCGGCCGAAGCGGAGATCGCTGAGATCGAACCGCCGACCGACAAAGAAACCCTGGCGTTGATGCGCAGCGTATTCACTGAGTTTGACCAATACGTCAAACTTAATAAAAAAATTCCACCCGAAATTTTGACGTCCCTGGCCAGCATTGACGATGCGGGCCGGCTCGCCGATACCATCGCCGCGCATCTGCCCATCAAGCTTGAACAGAAGCAGGAAATACTTGAAATGTTCGCCGTGCATGCCCGGCTCGAACATCTTTTCGGCTTGCTCAATGCCGAGATCGACATCCTGCAAGTGGAGAAGCGCATCCGTGGCCGTGTGAAGCGCCAGATGGAAAAGAGCCAGCGTGAGTATTATCTAAACGAGCAAGTCAAAGCGATTCAAAAAGAGCTCGGCGACTTGGAAGAGGGCGCGGATAACGATGATTTGGAAAAACGCATCGTGGATGCGCGCATGTCGAAAGAAGCCAATACCAAGGCGATGGCCGAGCTGAAAAAACTCAAGATGATGTCGCCGATGTCCGCGGAAGCCACCGTGGTGCGCAACTTCATCGAAACTATTGTGAATTTGCCTTGGCGCAAG
Organism: Burkholderiales bacterium; assembly: GCA_018781585.1. GTDB lineage: Bacteria > Pseudomonadota > Gammaproteobacteria > Burkholderiales > Thiobacteraceae > RBG-16-58-11. The sequence continues at coordinate 58,143 of JADMJT010000051.1, read as the reverse complement.
AAGACCAAGATCAGCAAGGATCTGACCCATGCCGAAGCGATTTTGGATGAAGATCATTACGGCCTCGACAAGGTGAAAGAGCGCATCATTGAATATCTCGCCGTGCAGCAGCGAGTGGACAAGCTCAAGGCGCCGATTCTGTGCTTGGTCGGGCCACCCGGCGTGGGCAAGACTTCCCTCGGCCAATCGATCGCCAAGGCCACCAACCGCAAGTTCGTGCGCATGGCACTGGGTGGTGTGCGTGATGAATCCGAAATTCGCGGTCATCGCCGCACTTACATCGGCTCCATGCCCGGCAAGATATTGCAAAGCATGACCAAGGTCGCGGTGAGAAACCCGTTGTTTCTGCTCGATGAAGTAGACAAGATGGGGATGGATTTCCGCGGCGATCCTTCATCGGCGCTACTTGAAGTGCTCGATCCAGAGCAGAACCATACCTTCGTCGATCATTACGTTGAAGTGGAATTCGACCTGTCGGAAGTGATGTTCGTCGCAACCGCGAACTCGCTCAATATTCCCCCTGCACTGCTTGACCGGATGGAAGTAATTCGCTTGGCGGGCTATACCGAGGACGAAAAAATCAACATTGCTCTGAATTACCTCCTGGCGAAACAGATCAAAACACATGGTTTAAAGACGAGCGAGATCAATGTCACCCAAAGTGCACTACGCGACATCGTGCGCTACTACACACGCGAAGCTGGGGTGCGTAGCTTGGAACGCGAAATCGCCAAAATTTGCCGCAAGGTCGTGAAAACGTTGCTGGTCGAAAAGAAAGCCCACAAAGTAACTGTCAGTGCGCGCAATCTCGATAAATACTTGGGCGTGCGTCGCTTCAGCTATGGCATGGCGGAAAAAGCCAATCAGGTGGGACAAGTCACCGGCTTGGCATGGACCGAAGTGGGCGGCGAGTTGCTGACGATCGAAGCGGTCAAACTCCCCGGGAAGGGTAAAACCATCACTACCGGAAAACTGGGCGATGTGATGCAAGAGTCGATTCAGGCCGCGCTATCGGTGGTTCGTAGCCGCTCCAAGCGGCTGGGCATTCCGGCGGATTTCTACCAGAACAACGACATCCATATTCATCTGCCGGAAGGGGCAACCCCGAAAGACGGGCCCAGCGCAGGTATTGCGCTTTGTACTGCCATGGTGTCGGTGTTAACGGATATTCCGGTGCGCGCGGATGTGGCGATGACGGGTGAAATCACGCTACGGGGTGAAGTATTGCCGATCGGCGGTTTGAAAGAGAAGCTGCTGGCAGCCCATCGCGGCGGCATCAAGACCGTGTTGATACCGCAAGAAAACACGAAGGATCTCGTCGACATCCCGGACAACATCAAGAACAAATTGGATATTCATCCAGTGCGCTGGATCGATCAAGTATTTGAAATGGCGCTAGAGCGCAAACCGAAGCCGCTCCCTGAAGACGATGCGTCGGCGCTGCCGACGAAAGTAGAGGAGAAACCCACCCCTTTCGTGAAACACTGACCTCAAGTGATTGAGATGCAAGCCGGATAAGCGGCCGCTTATCCGGCTTTTTTCATGCCAATTGTGTCGCACAACGGAAAATATTTTTCTTGCTTGCGCTTAAAAAATGATTAACCAGGTGATTGCGCGCGCAGTGCTTGACACTGTGTTTTTCGGACTGCTATAAAGCGCAGTGCAGCATCTAAAGCCGCACTACATACAAATCGAAAAGGGGGCACCACGTGAATAAAACTGAATTGATCGACGCCATCGCCAAAAACGCAGATCTATCCAAGGCAGCAGCAGGCCGCGCGTTGGATGCGGCCGTCGCAGCGGTGCAACAAGCATTGAAAAAAGGCAATATGGTCACACTCGTCGGTTTCGGCACTTTCTATGTCGGCAAGCGTGCAGCACGCAATGGACGCAACCCGCAAACCGGCGCCACCATCAAAATCAAAGCGGCTAAAGTTCCTAAATTCCGCGCTGGAAAATCGCTCAAAGATGCGCTAAACTAGCGGGCTTTTGGTGAGCTCGGGTTGGTATAGACGAGGCCCGCCAAAGCAACGTTCTCGACGTGACAGGGTAGGTCATGATCGGGAACCAATTTTTTGGGTGCTTAGCTCAGCTGGTAGAGCGTCGCCCTTACAAGGCGAATGTCGGCGGTTCGAACCCGTCAGCACCCACCAGCGCAAGTTTCAACTTGAGCGAGTTATGGAGTGGTAGTTCAGTTGGTTAGAATACCGGCCTGTCACGCCGGGGGTCGCGGGTTCGAGTCCCGTCCACTCCGCCAAACCGGGCGAGCCTATTAGGCTCGCCTTTTTCATTTGTGCTTTAACAAATAGGGTGTGCCATGTTTGCGGATACTATTCACGAGAAGATGAAAGGCCCGGCAGCGCGAATTGTGCTGGTAATACTGATCATCGCATTTGCTTGGACGGGCATTGATACCTACAACAAAGCGGATGGCTTGGCACAGAAGGTCGCCAAAGTAGGCGAGCGTGAAATCGCCCTGCCCGTATTTGAGGAAGCACTCAAAAAAGAGCAGAGTCGCTTGCGTGAGGCGGGTGAGAAAAACCCCGCTGTTTTGAATAGCGCAGAACTCAGAATGGCCGTGCTTGAGCGCATGGTGCGCGAGCAACTGTTAATTCAACAAGCGGCAAAATTAGGTTACAGCGCGAATGAAGCGAGTATTCTCGCTGCAATCCGGAATGAACCCATGTTCCAGGAAAACGGCAAATTCTCTGAGACGCTGCTGCAGCGGATTTTGGAAAATAACCGTCTCAATCTCAAGAAATACATGGCTTCTATCGCACAAGATACCTTGAGTCGCGAGTTGGTCGCGTTCCAGGCTGACACCGGTATTGCGCCGCGTGTGATGAGTGAACGCTTGGCGCAGGTGATGGCGGAGCAGCGCGAAGTCTCCAAAGCGGTGTTACGGATCGAAGAATTTGCACCGCAAGTCAAACTCGATGCACAGCAAATCCAAAATTTTTACGAAAAGCATCCCGAATTATCGCGGGTGCCGGAGCAAGCGCGGGTGGAATATATCGTGTTCACACCCGAAGCAGTGTTGGCGCAGTTGCAAGTTACCGAGGCCGACGCCAAAGCTTATTACGATAAGCACGCTGATCAATTTGCCCTGCCCGAGCGTCGCGAGGTGGCGCATCTCCTCATCCGGGTTACCCCCGATGCAAAGCCCGAAGACAAGCAAGCTGCACGGGAGAAGGCGCAACAACTCCTGACGCAGTTGCAGCAGAATCCTAAACAGTTCGCAGAGCTGGCGAAGCAGCATTCGCAAGATCCGCTGACCGCCGCAAAAGGCGGGGCGTTGGGCGCCATCCAACGCGGCACTATTTTCCCGCAAGTAGAGCAAGCCGTGTTTGGCATGGCGGCGGGGGAGGTGAAGGGGTTGGTGGAATCCCCGGCCGGGCTTCACATCCTCCAAGTGAAGGCGATCACCGGCGGCGGCCAGCGCAGTTTTGCTGAGGTGCAGGATACGGTGATGGAAGCGGCCAAGCGGGACATGGCGCTACGAAAATTCAATGAGGAAGTGGAGCAATTCGGCGATATGGTGTATGCCAAGTCCGATAGCCTTAAACCGGCGGCGGACAAGTATCAATTGACGGTTCAAACCAGCGATTGGTTCGAACGTCAGGGGCCGGCGCAAGGCCTGCTGAAAAATGAACGTCTGATGAACGCGATTTTTAGTAGCGACGCGATCCAAGGAAAACGTAACACGGAAGCGATGGAAGTTGCGCCCAATACGCTCGTAGCCGCGCGCATCGTGGCGTATAAAGCGGCCGGCAACAAGCCGATGGAAGCTGTGAAAGCTGAGATTGAAGCCCGATTGCGCAAGGATGAAGCAGCTGTATTGGCGACCAAACAAGGGGAAAGCTTATTGGCTGAACTGAAGCAAGGCCGGACTGTGTCAACCCTCAAGTTCGGTGCCGCAAAAAAAATCGGTCGCGACCAAGCGCAACGAGAAGGCTTTGGGCTAGATGAAATCCAAACGATATTCCGTGCGGGCGCCAAAACTTTGCCAAGTTACACCGGCAAAGTACTTTCCGATGGCAGTTTCGCGGTATATAAAATCAGTAGCATCACCAGCGATGAGAACGTAAAGCGACAAGTCGCGCAGATTGCGCCGCTTTCATTGCGGCAAATCCTTGCTGAGCAAACCACCAGCGCTTATTTAGACAGCCTCAGAACGCAGGGTAAGGTCAGTATCAAGCAGGCCGTGTTGGATAAAGTGGGCGAGCGGAACTGATGAGGTAGATGGGCGCAGCCTTCCATATCGCTAGACCCGAATTGCCCTGACGCCCATCGTCGACAAATGCGCCAGGATGCGTTGCGCCACATTCAGCAGGGGAACCGTCTCATCTACGCCGCCCATTGCCACCGCTTCTTTGGGCATGCCATAAACGACACAGCTCGCTTCGTCTTGTGAGAGGTTGTAGGCGCCGGCGTGTTTCATTTCTAGCATCCCTATTGCGCCATCCTTGCCCATGCCCGTGAGGATCACCCCAATTGCATTTGCGCCGGCGCAATTCGCAGCGGAGCGGAATAGCACATCCACGGAGGGTCGATGCCGATTCACCGGCGGTCCGTCACTTAGCTCGCAGATATAGTTCGCACCGGAACGCGCTAATAAAAGATGTGAATGTCCCGGCGCGATATAAGCATGACCTGGCAGGATACGATCGCCTTGCTCCGCTTCCTTAACCGAAATTTTGCATAGGCTATCCAGTCGATGTGCGAATGATCGGGTAAAGGATTCAGGCATGTGTTGCGTGACAAGAATCCCCGGGCAATCCGCCGGCATTCTGATCAACACCTCCTTAATCGCTTCCGTGCCGCCGGTCGAGGCGCCGATGATAATGAGCTTCTCAGTCGAGGTGATACGGTTGGACACGGCGGGCAGCACGGCATCCGCCGATAAGCGCTCGGCCACATGCAGCGGCGAGGGTTTTTTAAGTTTAGCCTTGGCCGCGGCGCGAATTTTATCCACGATCATTTCACCATATTCCTGCATGCCGCTCGCGATATCGAGCTTGGGTTTGGTCACAAAATCCACTGCGCCGAGTTCCAGCGCCTTGAACGTCACATCCGAACTACGTTCGGTAAGCGATGAAATCATGATGACCGGCGTGGGCCGCAGGCGCATAAGCTTATCCAGAAATTCCAGCCCGTCCATCTTGGGCATTTCCACATCAAGCGTGATGACGTCTGGGTTAGTCGCGCGGATAATTTCACGCGCCACCAAAGGATCGGGCGCCACGCCTACTACCTCGATATCCGGCGCTTGCGCCAATATTTCCTTCAATACGCTGCGGATCAGCGCAGAATCATCGACAATGACTACCTTGATTTTTGCGCCCAAGGTTTTACTCATGTGAAGAGTTCCACGTCGCCGCTCGATTTTTCGACTACGATGCGCTGCTGGTATTGCTGCTCGCGCTCGGAAATGGTTTCGTTGTGTAGATTGCGCAATTTCTTAACCAATACCCGTCCCGTCTTGGGGAAGTAATAAACCTTGCGTGGATGAATATCCAGCAGGTCTTGCGAGACGACTGGAATTTTCTCGACTTCCAGATAGCTCCGCGCGAATTCCGCATTGCGCGTGCCGACTTTATGCACGGTAAAACCTTGCATCACGTTGCCGCCACCGAATAGCTTGGCTTCCAGAAACTGTCGTCGCGCGCCCAGCTTAAGCAAATGGTTGATCAACATTTCCATGGCATAAGTGCCATAGCGCGTTGAGGTGCTGAGGGGATTGTTCGGATCGGCATCGCTGTGCGGCAACATGAAATGGTTCATGCCACCAATGCCGGTCTCACGGTCGCGAATACAAGCCGAGACGCAAGAACCCAAGACGGTGACAATCATCATGTCACGCTGGGTGACATAGTATTCGCCCGGCAATATCTTCGCCGCTTGGATGTTGAATTGTCGGTCGTAATAGACATTGGGCACCCCCGGCACATCGATGCTCGCCTCGCCAAAACTTTCCGAGGAAGCCCGATTGCGGGACTCGCCAGCCATCAACGCCCCTCGGAGCGATGTGCCCGCTTCTTGGCCGGCTCGGCCAGTTCATACACGGTTTTGTTACGCAATTTGAATAGATCGGCCGCGTGATGAAAACTCTCGGAATGCCCTGCGAAAAGTACGCCATCCTCTGTCAGTAAGGGGACAAACTTTTCGAGAATGCCGTGCTGCGTCGGCTTGTCGAAATAGATCATCACATTGCGGCAGAAAATTGCATCGAATGGCCCGCGCATGGGCCAGCTGGTATCGAGTAGATTGATCTGGCGGAAGCTCAGCATGGCTTGCAGCTCGGGGCGCACCCGTACGAATCCATCTTGCGCACCGCTGCCGCGCATAAAATACTTACGCAGCATGTCTTCGGGGATTTTTGAAACGCGGTCGAGCGGATACACCCCTTGGCGCGCTTTATCGAGCACATTGGTATCGAGGTCGGAGGCGAGAATTTTTACATTGTTCGGGATGCCGCCATACAGTTCCGCCACGGTCATCGCGATCGAGTAAGGTTCCTCACCGGTGGACGAAGCGGAGCACCAAATCGTTACCGCGCCTTTTTTCATGCGAGGCCGCAAGTGCTCTTTCAACATCGGAAAGTGATGCTCCTCGCGGAAGAAGGAAGTCAGGTTGGTCGTCAACGAATTGGTAAACGCTTCCATTTCGACCGGATCGCCTTGCTCCAGCAAACTGAGGTAAGCCGTAAACGAACGCAAGCCCGTTGCACGCAGCCGGCGCGCCACCCGGCTATACACCATATCGCGCTTGATCGGCGAGAGCGAAATGCCGGCCCGTTCATAAATCAGCTTGCGAATACGTTCGAAATCCTGGTCGGTAAACAAAAACTCGCGGTCATCGCCTGCCACACCTGAGGCAGAAACCACCGTTGCCTGCTGCGGTTGGGAGTTGACGGGCGATCTTGCGGTTGTTTTATGCATCAATCAACTCCATAGCCGGACTCGTCAATAGCGCTTCAATATCAATCAGAATAATCATCCGATCATCCTTGGTGCCGAGCCCCTGAATGAAATGCGTATCCAGGGTAGAAGCCAGTTCTGGCGGTGGTTTGATTTGAGCTGAATCGAGAATCGTGACATCCGAGACCCCGTCGACCACAATGCCGATCACGCGTCCGGCCACATTCAAAATGATCACTACCGTAAATGGGTTATATCCCGCCGTGCCCAGATTGAACTTGATGCGCAAGTCCACGATCGGCACGATCACCCCGCGCAAATTGATGACGCCCTTGATGAATTCCGGCGTGTTCGCGATATGCGTTACTGCGTCATAGCCACGGATTTCCTGCACCTTGAGGATGTCGATGCCGTATTCTTCCGTACCCAGCGTGAAGGTTAAAAATTCACGGGTAGCGTCGTTATCCGCTGAATTGGATGAAGGGGAGGTTTCGCTCATGAGGATCTCTGATTAATTTCAGTTGCGAGCCATGCGCACCAGCGCCACCATATCCAAGATCAGCGCCACTTTGCCATCGCCCATGATGGTGGCTGCGGATATTCCGCGTACCTTGCGGAAATTCGTTTCCAAGCTCTTGATCACCACCTGGTGCTGGCCCACCAGACCATCCACCAGCAGTGCGGCCTTGTTGCCATCTGATTCGATGATGACCAGAATGCCCTTGCTCGGATCACGCGTCTTGGGTTTGATATTGAATAAACTATGCATGGCCATCAGCGGCAGGTATTCGCCGCGCACATTCACCACACGCCCTTCGCTCGCCACGGTTTTGACATCTTGTTCGGCTGGTTGCAGCGACTCGATGATGTAATTAAGCGGAATAATAAAAATCTCATCGCCCACCGCGACCGACATGCCGTCCAGAATGGCCAGTGTCAGCGGCAGGCGAATCGTCACAGTGGTGCCTACTCCGGTTTTAGAATCTAGTTCGACCCGACCACCCATCCCTTCGATATTCCGTTTCACCACATCCATACCCACGCCGCGGCCTGAAACATCTGTCACCACCTCAGCGGTGGAGAAGCCCGGCGCGAAAATCAGCAGCCACACTTCTTGATCGGTCATGCTATCGCTGACCGGAATGCCTTTTTCTTTTGCCTTGGCTATGATGCGCTCGCGACTCAAACCGCCGCCATCATCAGAAACCTCGATCACGATATTGCCGCCTTGATGCGAGGCGCGCAGGGTTAGTGTGCCTTTTGGATCCTTGCCTGCAGCGATGCGCGTCTCGGGCATTTCAATGCCATGGTCGAGACTATTGCGCACCAAGTGGGTGAGGGGGTCGGCGATCTTCTCGATCAAGCCCTTGTCCAGTTCCGTGCCTTCGCCGATGGTGCGCAACTCGACTTGCTTGCCAAGTTTAGTCGCCACATCGCGCACCACGCGCGGAAAGCGACTGAATACGAAACTGATCGGCATCATGCGAATCGACATCACCGACTCTTGCAGATCGCGGGTATTGCGTTCCAGTTGTGCCACGCTATTCAGCAGCACCTCATACAAGGTGGGATCAACATTGGCGGTGGTTTGAGCCAGCATGGCTTGGGTAATCACCAACTCACCTACCAAGTTAATGAGTTGATCGACTTTTTCCACACTGACGCGGATCGAAGCGCCTTCCGCATTGGCTGTCGCAGGAGCCGTAGGTTTAGCGGGTGCCACGACAGTGGGTTTGCTGGGAGCGGCGGCCGCAGCTTCTCCTTGCTTGATCTGTTCCATTCCTGGTGCATCCTCGAACAGGCCAAAACCCGCATCGGCTTCCTGCTGCGATTTTAATTCCGCGGGGGAGATGAATAACCCGAAGCCGTCGTCTTCCTCCGCCACCAGCGGCGCTTCCGGCGCGCCGGGGTTGCCTGCGAAGAAACCGAAGGCCTCGCGTGCAAATTCGGTTGGATCGATTTCGCCCGTCGCCAGGACCACCTGCTTGAGGCTCACTACAAATTGGATGAGCTCCAACAGCTCGGTCTCAGACAGGGTCGTATCGAGCATAATCGATAAATTTTCATTCCCCGATTCTTCTTGAACTTTCAGATCGCCGTTCTCGGATAGCTCTCGCAGCAAATTTTCCAACTTGGCTTTGGCCACGCGTTTGAAAGCAAGGTGAAACCGGGTTTTCCCACCCACAGGTGCTGTACTGCGCGTGGGTGCGGAAGAAGCCGCAGGCGCGCTTTCTTCGCTGGTCATTTTGGCGAGCACATCGCAGACACTCGCCACCGTCGCCTCATCTACACTGGCGCCGCCGCTCCGATGCACATCCAGCTGGGCTTTCAACACATCGCCGGTTTCCAGAAAGACATCGATCATTTCCTGGCGCAGTGCTATTTCGCCTTTGCGAATCTTATCCAGAAGATTTTCGAGGATATGCGTCACCCCGGTCATATCGGTGAAACCGAAAGTGCCGCTGCCGCCTTTGATCGAGTGCGCGGCGCGAAAAATCGCATTCAGTTCATCAGCATCAGGTGCGTTGATATCGAGCTTGAGTAGCAGGCTTTCCATGGAGGCGAGGTGCTCTGCGGCTTCCTCGAAAAACACCTCATAAAACTGACTCATGTCGACAGTCATGGCGCGCCTATTGATTCGTTTTTTTTAAAGAGGGAGATTGATCGTCACGACATTTAGCCGATGACTTTTTTTACCACATCCATCAATTTTTGCGGGTCGAACGGTTTCACCAGCCAACCGGTTGCCCCGGCCGCTTTACCTTGCGATTTCATCGCATCGCCGGCCTCGGTGGTCAGCACCAGAATCGGTGTGCTCTTGTATTGCGGTATTGCGCGCAGCGATTTGATCAGCGTAATGCCATCCATCTTCGGCATATTTTGATCGGTGAGCACCAGATTGAAGGGTTTGGACTTAGCCTTGTTCAAGCCATCCTCGCCGTCCACCGCTTCCACTACCTCGTAGCCTGCACCCTTAAGGGTAAACGCCACCATTTGTCGGATGGACGCGGAATCATCCACCGCTAAAATTGTTTTTGCCATCGGATTTCCCTTTTCTTTGCCGCGCGGTTAAAACAGATCGACGTCTCCCGACGCCATCGTGCCTTGAGAGACTGGGCCGGTACCAGAAGGGCCAAGCAAGCTGGTTTGTGCCAGCGCCGCTTGGTACTGTTGAAGATATCGACTCAAATCCGGTAATGCTTGAATCGCCGCTGTTGTATTGCGGACCCGCTCCATTTCTTGCAGCGTATGCGACATGGCTGAGATACGATCGTTTACCCGCGCAATCAATTGTGTCGTTAAATCCTGAAATTGCAGCGAGGTGACTGTCGCACGTACTTCGCCGTCTACTTCCCTGGCGATGTCAGACATTTGATCCATCGTGCCAGTCATCTTGTGATTCATGTGCTGCACCCGCTCCAGCATGCCTTCTACGCGCTGCTTCGAGTTGAGCGCAAATTGCATGTCTTTTGAAGCCATGCCGTTGATCGCATGCTCGGCGGCTTGCACGGAGCCATGCACGCCGCTCATATAACCGCGTATTTGCTCGGAGAAATGCCCAGAGCGCATCGACAGATTACGCACCTCGTCCGCCACCACCGCGAAACCGCGGCCGGACTCACCCGCGCGCGCCGCTTCGATCGCCGCATTGAGCGCCAGCAAATTGGTTTGCTTGGAAATCGAATCGATCTCGCCCAGTACGCCCAGAATGGTTTTCACGCGAGAAATGATGTCATCCATCATCCCCACCAGTTCCATCCCGACACGGCTGGTATCGACCGTGGTATCGACAAACATCGAGAGCGTGTTGGAAATTTCCAGCACGAAGGCTTCGATGCTAACTGTCTGTGTGTCGCTCGCGTCCGCTGCGCCCGGATTGCTATCGGCCAGATCAAGTGCCAGGTTCTGCTGTTGACGGGTATGGCTTTCCAAGCGGGTGAAGCTCGACACCAACTTCTCCCCTGCATCGCTCAGCAGGATGCGCACTTGCTCTAACTCCAGGCCGGCTTGCGCATGCTGCGTACCGAACCCCTCAGTCAGTTCGCTCAGCAAGCGATCAAATTCCTGCCGTACCTCTGCTAACTCAGTGCCAGCATAGGTGGAGAGGGTCGAAGATTGTGCATGCGCTTGACTGATCAGCACCAGGCTGGTCGCGAGCATCGCGGCACAAGTCACACCGAATACAATCCAAGCGCCGATGCTTGCTTGTAGCGAAGCCTCTAACAGCCAAGCCAGGCCGGCCGCCAATGTGCCAGCGAACAAGCCGCTACCCAGCAGTATCAGTGCGGGTTTAAAGTGGGCCGAAGTTTGATTTGCCGATTTCATATCGTTTTTATTCATGGTGATGGCTCTGTCACAATCAAAAAATACCGCCGCGCCATAGGAATGCCGGAATGACCATAGTTGCTTGATAGTCTTAACGGCAAACCAGCGACATAACTTTAGTCCAGACCGGTTTTTATAACGATATGAAATCTTTGAAAAAAAGAGGGGGAGGGGAGGCGCACCGCGCCCTGCATCACGGCTCTGCGAAGCGGGTGCGAATAGCGAGAACCTGAGGCAACAATTGCATAAAATGTCCGACCAATACTGGGTCGAAATGTTGACCGCTTTGCTCGTGGAGGTACTCCAGGCTCGCTTCCACCGTCCAGGCGCGTTTATAGGGCCGTTCCGAGGTGAGTGCATCGAATACATCGGCCAACGCGACAATACGGCAGGAAAGCGGAATCGCTTCGCCTGCCAAGCCGTGCGGATACCCCGACCCATCCCATTTCTCGTGATGAGAGAGCGCAATCTCGCGCGCCAGCGTGAGCAACGCAGAATCGTCCCCATCCAGGATATGCGCGCCGATGGTGACATGGGATTTCATGATTTCCCATTCCTCCGGATCGAGCTTATCGGGCTTGAGCAAAATTCGATCAGGGATGCCGATTTTACCCACGTCATGCATCGGGCTCGCATGCAACAGCAATTCGCATTGTTCATCGGCCCAGCCCAGCGCGCGCGCCAACAGCACCGAGGTATGGCTCATGCGCAGGATATGAAAACCGGTTTCGTTGTCGCGAAATTCCGCCGCGCGGCCCAGTCTTCGCACGATCTGTAAACGCGTGTGACGCAATTCGCGCATGCGTTCGCGTACCATTTGCTCCAGTACGTCGTTTTGGTCGCGCATGTATTTTTGGAAAAGTTGCGCCTCGACCAGATTGCGCACGCGCGCCAGCAACTCAGCGCGATCGAATGGTTTGCACAGGTAATCACGAGCCCCATTTTCCAGCGCGCGCAGTCGATGCGCATACCCTTGCTGTGCGGTCAGCACCAGCACCGGCGGCAACGCCTTACCGGATTTTTCCTTGAGCAACTCAAGCACGGCAAAGCCGTCCAAATGCGGCATATTTAAATCCAGTAGAACGATGTCGGGCACCCCCCGCTCGTAGGCCTGCATCACTTCACGCGGATCTTCGATCAGCGTGAGATTGTCGTAACCCTGGCGGTTCAGCATTTTTTCCAGCAGTTTCAGGTTCGCCGGCTCATCGTCCACGATCATAATATGGGCGCTGGTATGATCCACGATATTGATGGGCTCAGACTGCATGGGGTTATTGTCTGGTGTAATAGAATTCAATTATCGGCAATAAAATCTACTAATTAAGAGCACGCATAGTCAAAAATAGTTTCATAAGCCATTAGCCGGTTTCAGGCAAAAAACTCGGCATGTTAACCCCTCTGAAATCCTGAAATTCACCCCAGACCTGTTTGAGATGCGTCTCGACGTTGCTTGCGCCCCAGCGATACATTTGCTCAACGATTTTGCGTTTATCCATGGGTACGACCAACAGCGCCCACGTCCCTGCGAAGCGTTTCAGTTCTTGATTGATGAGCGCAACCGCAATCTCTTCGTTGCGCGCCACGCAGGGCCCCAGCATATTCAAGGCCGGATGCTTGGCCGAAATCATGAAACCGTCGATCCCCCTCTGGTCGTTTGCATACACGGCCGCGTGCAAAACGCCGCGCGGATTTTCAATGGCATAGCAGTAGTCGATTGCACGCCGGATGCCGCTCACCTCGAATTCCAAATCTCCCATGGCGGCGACGTCGGCCAGCGTCGCATCGCGCACGCGATTTTCTCCCGCAGCGAGCTTGCCCAAGCCAGCTTGCGGTACTGCGATAACCATATCGTGATAGGCCGCGCGCGGGATAAATCCGGCGCGGTTGTAGAGAGAGAAAGAATCCATATTGATCGCGCTGCCCACCAGGCGGCAGGACTTGTAATCGTGCTGCCGGGTGTAATCCAGGATATGGTTTACCAGTGTGCGCCCCACGCCTTGCCCAAAGTGATCCGGATGCACGCTCATGATGCCGAGCGAAACATGGTGTTCGCGCGGGTGATAAAAACAGGCGCCCATCAGGCGGCCGCTATTCTTGGAAAACACGGCGACACTGCATCCCGGGCTTAGATCGTTGTAAATATCATAAAAAATGGACGTCTCTTCCGGCTGGCAGTTGAAGTAGTTTTTCCCCCAGCCGCGTTTCCAGTACCAAGTGTTGAATGACGAAAAAAGAGTGTTTGCATAGACGCTGCGGTCTTCTGCATTGAGCGGGCGCACCTGCAATTTTAATCCCATCCTATTAAAGTGGTTTATTTAAAGTGTACCCCAATTGGCGAGCGGGGCGGTGAAAACAATGGGGTTCACACTCGGTTTAGGCCCTAGATTTCTTCGCTTGATCCCTCGCGGCTCCGGGTGGGGTTTGATCGGGGGTGTTTGGATAAAAACCGGTCTATCGTGGCCAGGAATAGGGGGACCACGATTGGCTTGGCCAGGTAGTCGTCGAACCCCGCCGCCAGGCCGCGTGCGATGTCGCTCGGCATGGCGTTGGCGGTGACTGCGATAATCGGCAAATACTGCGCCCTGTCTTGCGCGCGCAGGCGTGTCAGCACTTCGTAGCCGCCCATGCCCGGCATATTGATGTCGAGCAGAATTAAGTCAGGGTTCTTGGTTGCGGCGAGCTCGAGGCCGATTGCCGGTGTAGGCGCCGTAAGCAAATGGAAGGAGGGCCGTTTGCGCAATACTTGCGCGATCAATTTGAGGTTAGAGGGATTGTCCTCGATATACAAAATAGTGCGCAACGGGTGCAGCGATTGGGTGTCGACGGTGTCCATGGCCGGCGTCTCGAAATAGGTATCTTCCAGCGAGTTGTCGAGCGGCAATTCGATCCAGAAGGTGCTGCCTTGGCCCACGTGGCTTTCCACGCCGATGGCGCCACCCATCATTTCGATCAGGCGCTTGCTGATCACCAGCCCGATGCCGGTTCCTTCTACGTCGCTCTGCTCCGCGCCCAAGCGCTGAAAAGGTTGGAACAGATCGGCCAATTGCGTCGCTGGAATCCCCGGGCCGGTGTCCGTCACTTGCAGGCGCGCGTGACCGCTGTCCAACGCAAAAGCTTCCAGGCGTACGGCGCCATGGGGCTTGTTGTATTTCACCGCATTCGACAGCAGATTGATGAGCACTTGCTTTACCCGCCTGGGGTCGGCAAGCAGCATGATGTCCGCACATGCGTCCCACTCGAGGGTGATGCCTTGATTATCCGCGATCGGCTTGACCAGGTTGATTGCTTCCTTGACCACGCTCTCGCATGGCACGGGTTCGCTCGAGAGATCGATGCGACCCGCCTCGATCTTAGCAAGATCGAGCACTTCGTTGATAAGCACTAATAGATGACGGCCGCCTTTTAGAATTTCTTTGACGCTGTCTGCCTGGTCGGCATTGAGGGCGTCATCCACTTCCAGCAATTGCGCGAAACCGAGGATCGCATTCATCGGCGTACGCAGTTCGTGCGACATGCTGGAGAGGAATTCCGATTTAGCGCGGTTGGCGCGCTCGGCTTCGTCGCGCGCGGCGATCAGCGCGAGTTCGGCCTGCTTCAGATCGCTCACATCTTGCACCGTGCCCATCAGGCGTGCGACTTGGCTCTCCCGATTGAGTTGGCTGTGGGCTAATTCATGCACATAGCGCACCGCGCCATCCGGACGGATGATGCGATGCACCACATCGTGTATCCCGGTTTTTTCAGCGCACAGTTCGCTTTCCCGCACCAAGACTACATCGTCAGGATGCACCGCCTGAAAAAACGCCTGGACGCTGGGCTTGAATATCGCGGGATCCTGTCCAAAAATTCGGAATATCTCCTCCGACCAGCGCAATTCGCCCGTCACCATATCGGCTTCCCAGTTGCCGAGGTGTGCCAGGTTCTGCGCTTCCTCCAAGCGTGCACGGCTCTCCGCCAACGCCAATTGGGCATTTTTGCGCGAGGTAATATCTTGCACCACGCCCAGCATATGCAGCGGCGTGCCATCTTCCGCGCGCGTCACATCGCCGCGCTCCATCAGCCAGCGCACCGTACCATCGGGCCATACGCAACGGTGTTCGATGTGGTATTCGGCCCGCCGCTCGATGCACGCATTGACAGCGTCGATCACCGCTTGCCGGTCGTCGGCATGCACGGCCGCGAGAAAGTTGGCGTAGGTAGTTTCCAGATTGCCCTCGGGGTAACCGAACAGGGGTGCGATGCGCTCCGACCAGATAAGTTCGCCGGTTTGGATATTCCAATCCCAGGTGCCGATGTTGGCGTAGTTCTGGCTGCGGCGCAGCCGTTCTTCGCTGGTTTGCAGCGCGACTAAGGTATGTTTGATGGTGGAGAGATCAATGCCGCTGCCGATCAGGCAGTGCTGGCCCTTAAAATCGACTGACGCGCCTTGCAAATAAAAGGGAATGCCAACACCGGACTTTGTGACAAGATCGGCCTCGGCGCTGGCATGGCCGTCGGTGAATACTCGGGCAATGCGCGCCGCCATCCTTTCCTTGTCTTGTGGGCAAAAAAAATCCAGCGGTGACATCTGTTCAATTTCTTGCGGCGTGTAGCCGGATATCTGCACCAGATTGTCGTTAAAGCGTAGAAAGCGCCCGTCTTGCGATAGGACATAAAATATGCCGGGCAAAGCATTGATGGCGGCGTCGGAGAAATCGCGTTCTTTACGCAGCGCGGCTTCGATTTGCATGATATCGGTGACGTCGGTGCGGATCGATACGTATTGATAGGGCAGGCCGTGCTCGTCCAGGAAGGGTACGATGGTCGATTCCACCCAGTAATGATCGCCGTTCTTGCGCCGGTTGCACACCACGCCCTGCCAAACTTTGCCGGACGAAATGGTGAGCCACATCTCCTCGTAGAAGGCTGCCGGATGCTGATCGGATTTGACGATGCGATGGTTTTGGCCGATCAGTTCCGAGAAGCTATAACCGCTGATTTGGCAGAATTTGTCGTTTACATAAAGGATGACGCCGGTAGGGTCGGCAACGCTGACAATGGCGTGTTGATCGAGGGCGAATTTTTGGTATTCGTTTTCGCGCATCGCATGCGTTAGGTGCTCCGACAAGGCTTGTGCTTTCCGAGCGCGTTTGGCGTGAACGCGTACAGCGGTGGTGAGATGTACCGGGTCGATCGGTTTCACCAGGAATGCTTCCGCGCTGAGATCCAGCGCGATTAATTGCAGGTGCAAATCGGTTTCGCTCGACAGAAACAAGATGGGTGTTTGCGTGAAGCGATCTTCTTCACGTAGCAGCGCGGCGAGTTCCAGTCCGGTGACTTCCGGCATGTACACATCAAGCACGATGACATCGGGCTGGAAGGTGTGCGCCACTTCCAGTGCATCGAGCGAGCGTGAGACTTCGCTCACCGTCATGCCGGCGCTGCGCAGCACGGCAGAAGTTTGTGCGAGCAGGTCAGCATCGTCGTCCACCAGCAGCACACGATAAGGCTCGTGCAGGCGTATCCCGCTGAGCTCGTCGAGTACCCGCGTCAGCCGATCCAGATCCAGTGGCTTGGTTAAATAACGCACGCCGCCGGCGCGCATAGCGCCGAGCCGGGCTTCGATGTCATTGCGCATCGAGACGAAGATCACGGGTACATTTTTGAGGGCATGCAAGCGACACTCGGCGATGGCTTGCATGCCAGCATCCGCGCTACAGGGAAAGATGATGTCCATAATCACGGCGGCGGGCGCCACTGCGTTCTTGCAGGTGGCGGTGAATTCGGCGATGTCATGGAATTCGCGCACCGTGTAGCCAGCCACCATCAGCCGGGCGGTAATGGCTGCGGCGAGTTCTCGGTCATCCTCGACCAGATACACCAAGGCGTTGATCGGTTGGGCGGTGCGCTTGCTAGGCGCATCGTCGAGTCGTCGGCCGCGCTGCATGGCTTGGGCTAAATAGATGACTTCCATGACGGTACGGCTGATGACGACGCGTAGGGATTTATCTTGTGGCGCCTCCCCGAGGTAGGGCAGCAGCAGCAGCACTAGGCGGTTGGCCGCCTGGCCCAAGGAGCGGCCGCCGAAGGTGCCCGCGATGCTCGCCAGCTTATACGCCAAGGCGTGCAGTTCGTGCGCGGCATCGGTATTCCAGTTACCGCGCGTGAGGCGGTTAGCTTCAGATTCGATCGCTTCGATGCGCGTGCCGAGTTGGGATAGAAAGTTCTTGCGCAAACGCGCCAGCTCTTTGGCCAAGTCGGGCGAGGGGATTGTCGGCGGAAGCTTGTCTTGGCTCATGTGATTTGAGTAAGCGTTGAGTCTGTCTAGTCTAGCGCATCGTTTTTGAAGAAAATCAAGATAAATGCGTTTTACCGCAAAGGCACGCTTTTGTGATCAAGTTTTAAACAGGGAGTGATCCCGGTCAGGATTTAACTGCTTCCCAACCATCCGCTTTCGGCATGTAGATGTCGCGTAGCGCAAAAGGCAGAGCGTGTTCGTCGCCTAATGCTAAAGCCTGGGCGCCTTCATCCTATAAAAAGCAGTTCGGCCACGGATTACAGATGCGTTGTCCTTGCCCCCGACCTCACCTATTTGGTGAGGTCGTGAGTTTCCAGCCGCACGTTGTTTTATCTGTGTTAATCCGTGTCAATCCGTGATTAAAAGTCATTTTTAGGATGATGCATCAGAACTCGTTCCAATCATCCTCAGCCGCCGCAGGTTTGGGCTGCGGTAGGCCACGGCGATCATTCTTCACCGGCACGCCTGCCGAGCGCGGCTTAGACAGCGCCGCGCTGGCAGGCGCCGATTTGGCCTGCGCCACTTGATGGCTGCCATCCACTTTGAAAATCGCGACCGTGGTGGCCAGCGACTGCGCCTGCTCCTCCATGGATTCGGCAGCGGCGGCGGCTTCCTCCACCAGGGCGGCATTTTGCTGGGTGACTTGGTCCATTTGCGAGATGGCTTGGTTCACTTGTTCGATACCGGCGCTTTGCTCCATCGAGGCCGCGCTGATTTCGCTCATGATGTCGGTCACGCGTTTGACCGAGCTGACGATTTCATCCATGGTGCGGCCCGCTTCTTCCACCAGCTTGGTGCCGCCTTCCACTTTCTCTACCGAGTCGCCAATCAGGGTTTTGATCTCTTTCGCCGCTGCGGCTGAGCGTTGCGCCAAGTTGCGCACTTCACCCGCCACGACCGCGAAGCCGCGACCTTGCTCGCCTGCACGCGCCGCTTCCACTGCGGCATTGAGCGCCAGGATGTTGGTTTGGAACGCGATGCCATCGATGACGGAAATAATATCCACGATCTTGCGCGAGCTTTCGTTGATCGCCGCCATGGTGCCGACCACTTGGCCCACCACGTTGCCGCCTTTGACCGCGACTTCGGATGCCCCCTTGGCGAGCTGATTCGCTTGCTTGGCGTTCTCCGCGTTTTGTTTCACCGTGGAGGTCAACTCCTCGATGCTGGAAGCGGTTTCTTCCAGCGAAGACGCTTGTTCCTCAGTACGCTGCGAGAGATCGCTGTTGCCGGCCGCAATTTCTTTCGACGCCGTATTGATGGTTTCCGTCGCACTCTTGATTTGCGACACGATTTCCTTCAAGCGCTCGACCGTTGTATTCGAATCGTCCTTCAATTGACCGAAGGTGCCGTTGTAGTCTGTTGTAATTTTCTCGGTGAGATCGCCTTTCGCCAGCGCACCTAACACCCGCACCACCTCATCCAGCCCGGTGGCGGACGTTTCCATCAGGCGGTTCATGCCTTCGCCTAATTGGCGGAAGAAACCGGTCTTGCCGTTCATGTCGATACGGCGGGTGAAATCGCCATTGACTGCGCCATCGACGATGCTGGCGACTTCTTGCTCCACCGCCACCTCTGCCGTGCGATCGGTCCATTCCACCACCGAGCCGAGGCGATCGCCACGCTCATTGATGATCGGGTTGGCCACCAAAGCAAAGGTACGTCCACCGATCTTGACTTCAGACTTAAAGGTTGAGGTAAACGTCGCCAGTAGCTGCTTCTGGTGCTCCGGATTTTTATGAAACCCATCAATGGAACCACCCATCAGATTCGCGACATTGAAGTTCGGCAGATCCTTGCGGATATCATCCTGTGCCGTGGTGAGCATGGGCACGATGGATTTATTCATGTAAATAATAGTGCGGTTGTTGTCCGCGATCATGACATTGGTGGCCACGTTGTCCAGCGCGTTCTTGATGCGCAAGCTCTCGTTGGCGACGCGATTGGCCTCGGCCACATCGAAGCCCAGCTTGATCTGCATGGATTTCAGCGATTCCAACACCTTGCCGATTTCGTCTTGCGTTTCGACGCTGATATCGTTCTGGTAATTGCCGCTGGCGATATTCTCGAACACCCCGCTCGCCCGGCTCAAGGGACGCACGATGGCGCGGATCAGCACCATTCCGGTCCAAGCCGCCATCAGCAGACCTAGCACAATCACCACCATCGCCACATTACGAATCATGCTGTATCGGCTAGTGGCGTGCCCATACTCTTTCTTGGCTTCATCCAGCTGGAGTTTGATGAGCGCATCTACCCCTTGATGCACCGGGCTAAACAACGGCGCCGACTGTCTTTCGTATAGCTCCTTGGCCTCGGCGATCTTATTTGCCTTGAGCGCGGCCACTACCGGTTTGATGCCCTCGGCCACGAAGCGGCTACGATCGGCTTCGAATTGATCGGCCAGTTTCTTTTCCTCGGGCGTCAAATAGGTCGCCATATATGCGCCCCAGATTTTGGTGATTTCATCTGCGTTCTTGGCAATCGTCTCGGTACGGTTAGCGATCACCGATGGGCTGGGGTTGATGATACTTTCCACCAGGTTGGTGCGGTTTTGGTCGAGCAGGCGCACGATCTGATCAAGCTGGCTCAAGGGCACCGTGCGATCCTCATACACCGTGCGCAGCCCTTCATTGGTTGCACTCATCCCGAACAGGCCGAGGCCGCCGACCAGCAACAGCAAGGCCGACAACAAGCCCATGATAAAAGTCAGGCGCCCTTTGATATTCATTTTCTTAAATAGGTTGAATTTATCCAGATGGCTGGCTTTGACGACCCCGCCATCCTGGATGCGCAAATTGCCCGCCTTGCCTTCCTTGAACAGTCGATAGATGCGCTCGACTTCCGCTACAGTGGAGCGCGCGGGTGCTGAGCGCACCGACATATAGCCGGTAACCTGTCCGTTTTCCCGGATCGGGGTGGCGTTTGCCAACACCCAATAATAATCACCATTCTTGCAACGGTTTTTGACGTAACCCGTCCACGGCCGTCCCGCTCTTAGTGAATTCCACAAATCGGCAAACGCCTCTTCCGGCATATCCGGATGGCGCACAATATTGTGCGGCTGGCCAAGAAGTTCTTTTGGCGTAAAGCCGCTGATTCGAACGAAGTCCTCATTGATATAAGTAATGAGTCCCTTGGAGTCGGTTTTGGAGACGATGCTCTCGCCGGGTTTGAGTTGATACTCGACATTGGTGACAGGCATATTGGTGCGCATGGTGTGGACTCCTAAATATTCAAGCAGCTTGTTGTAAGTTAAGATCTTCGACTTCGAGTAGCTTTTCGACATCGGCCAGAATAATCATGCGGCCATCGGTCGATCCCAGACCCAGGATGTAATCCGTATCGGTCACGCCACCCAATTGCGGGGCGGGTTTCACCTGATCGGGATTGAGTTGAATCACATCGGATACGCCATCCACCACGATGCCGACCACCCGGCTGCCGATGCTGAGGATGATGACGACGGTGAACAGGTCGTATTCGATCTTGCTTAAATGGAACTTCAGCCGTAGATCAATGATGGGCACGATCACGCCGCGCAGATTGATCACGCCCTTGATGTGCTCGGGCGTATTGGCGATCTTGGTCACGTTCTCGTAACCGCGGATTTCCTGCACTTTCAGGATATCCACGCCATACTCCTCCTCCCCCAGGGTGAAGGTGAGAAATTCCCCGCTGCCCACTTGATGCAGCGGCTCGACGCTTGTTTGTAGTGCGAGTGACATAACGATCCCCTTTTAACTTAAAGTACCGCAGTTCATTTACCCTATGACCTCCTCCTCACCATAAGCGGGGGGAGAGTGATTCTTTAATCAGATTCGCACTGCGAGCGGATCATCATGATGCCGCGCCCTGTGAGCCTAGGTTTTGGCTATCTGTTCAAGCCTTGCTGAAAATTTAATCGAATCAGTACCTTCGATTTGGAGTACTAGCCGTCCCTTACCCGTTAACGGCAGGCAATAACCTTACTTTAATTGGGGGATGCTTGAGTTGCACCGGAGGCTGCTTTTTATGCGATAGGCATCGCATTGGCGGATCCAAAGCATGCGAGAATCATCTGCGGTTTTTTAGGCTTTGAGCCCGTTTTAATAGCCAGAATCTACGCTAGGCAATACACCGCCGTTACGTCATTGCCTTTTTCTGCATAGGCCAAAGATAGGCAGAGTTGTTTCACCAGCATGATGCCGCGGCCGCTCAATTGGCCGGCGGCGGCTTCGCGCATTTTGAGCAGGGCGGCATGATCGAAGCCGGGGCCGCTGTCT
>JADMJT010000051.1:31148-36255 GCA_018781585.1 Burkholderiales bacterium | reverse complement strand
GGCGGCTTCGCGCATTTTGAGCAGGGCGGCATGATCGAAGCCGGGGCCGCTGTCTTTCACGCGCAAACGCAGCCGGTCGCTGCCTGCGACAAAATAGCGTTCCAAATCGACTTCTATGGTGGCGTCGGTCAACTGTGCGAGCCGCGCTTCACGCATAGTGATGTATTGTTCGAAGCCATCCGGGTCTTGCTTGAGTTGGGAGTCGAGATGGAGCAAACCGTGGTCGAGCGCATTGTTGAAGAGCTCGCCCAGGATCAGAAAGGCTTGACTGCGATGCTCCGGATTGATTTGCAGTTGGTCGAGCCAATTCATGATCAAGGGCAGGGCGTCCAAATGCTTGATTTCTTCTGCGCCGAGGGAGAGCGAAAAGCGCCAACGCGAATGGCCGGTTGCAAGGTTTGGCGGTGCAGCGCTCATGGCTTCGCTCACTGGCGGCCAATCCAACTCGGCTGCGCAGCGTATCGCGAGCAGGGAGATGTCGTCGCGTTGTTGCGCGCCGCGAATGTGGCTCTGTACCGCGTCAGCGAGCACTTTAAAGCGCCCCGAGCCATAGGGACGGGACAGCAAGCTCATGAAGCGCGTCATGCTGAAAGGAATGCCGGCGCTGTCTTCAGCTTCAGGCAAGCCGTCAGAGCAGAGGATGATTTCGCCCGGCTCTTCCCAGCGATAGACCTGCGGGGTGCTGTCGAATTCGGTATCCGGCAGAATACCGAGCGCGGGATGAACGGATTTCCAGATGCGTTGCACCGCTCCGTGGTCAGTGACAAAGATCACTTCCGGGGAGCCGCCGTTCCAGACCCGCACGGTGCGATTGGTGTAGTCGATCGAGATCAACACCGTGGCGATGAAGCGGTCGATTGGCAATAGATATTTCACTTTGCGGTTCAATTCGCGCACGATGCTCGAGATCGAGAATCCTTTTTCCGTCATGCTGTAGAACGATTCGATCACCGGCAGCACGCTGATCGCGGCGGCCAAGCCATGGCCGGTGGCATCCGCCAGCAATACATTCAACTCATGCGCAGGCGAGCGCGCGGTAATGGCCACATCGCCGCTGAAATGTTGCGCAGGCGAGACCCAAGCGTTGACCAGATCCTGCTCCGCCTTATCCTGGCGCACGATGTGATCGAGCAGGTGGCGCGCCAATTGCCGCTCTTCGCGGTGTTGCTCGAGGTTGGCCTGCAATTGTTGTGCGTAGTGCGAGACTTGTTCTTGCATGTCTGCGATGCGGCGCAGCGCGCGAATTTTATTGCTCAGGATGGTGAGGTTGACGGGTTTGGCGAGGTAATCGTCGCCGCCGGCCTCCAAGCCTTTGGTGCGTTCGCCATCGTCAGTGTGTGTGCTCAAGAAAATAATTGGCACCCAATGCGCCGAGTCGATGCGGCGGATGTCGGCGGTCGCTTCATAGCCGTCCAATACCGGCATCATCACGTCCATGATGACGAGATCAGGATGCTCGGCGTGGTAGGCGGCAACGGCTTCTTCGCCATTGTTGGCCGTTACGATCGTATGCCCCTGGCCTTTAAGGTGATGGCCCAGCAGAAAAAGATTTTCCGGCGCGTCGTCGGCTAACAGGATTTTCATCGACAGGCTCTCAGCGGTGCACGGCAGTCGCGCGCTGGTACGGAAGGTTTTGGGAACTTCAGGAGATGCTGAATAGCCGTCCGAAGTTGGCGACTTCCAGCACCTGCCGTACTGAATTTTGCGTGCCAACCAACTTCATTTGGACATTCTTCGCCATGGCTTTTTCACGTAGCAGAAGCAGCATGCCGAGCGCTGAACTGTCGACATAATCGACACCTTTCAAATCGACATCCAACTCGCGCACGCCGCTGGCGCCGAGGATTTGCTCGTAATTCGTGCGGAAATCTCGGTGGATCGAAAAGTCGAAACGCCCACTGATGGTGAGCGAGGCCTTGTTATCGTTAATATGGTTGGAAACAGTCGATGCCATGTTGTCGTTCCTTATATGTCGATCGGGACAAATGGCATATCGGCGTATTTCAAGCTAAGTTTAGGCCCAAAGACCACCCACGGTCGTGTTGAAGCCGCTATCCACATAGCTGATTTCGCCGGTCATGCCCGAGGCGAGATCGCTCAGCAGGAATGCGGCGACATTGCCGACCTCTTCGATGGTGACATTGCGCCGCAGGGGGGCGGATTTTTCTACAAAATCGAGCACTTTGCCGAAATCGGCGATGCCCGAAGCGGCCAGGGTTTTGATCGGTCCGGCGGAGATACCGTTGACCCGGATGCCTTTTGGACCCAGGCTTTGCGCCAGGTAGTACACGCTGGATTCGAGACTGGCTTTCGCCAGGCCCATGACGTTGTAGTTGGCCAAAGAACGAATCGCACCGAGGTAGGAGAGGGTGAGCAGGGCGCCATTGCGGCCTTCCATCATCGGCAGTGCGGCTTTGGCCAAGGCGGTGAAACTATACGAGCTGATGTCGTGGGCAATGCGGAAGTATTCGCGATTGACGGCACTGAGATAGTCGCCGGACAAGGCTTGCTTCGGCACAAAGGCCACCGAATGCACAATGCCATCGAGCCCATCCCAATGTTGTTTGAGATCTTTGAAAACCTGATCGATCTCTTCGTCGCTCGACACATCACAGTTAAACAATAGCTTTGAATCGAAGTCTTGGGCTAAGCCCGCTACGCGCTCCTGCGTGCGCTCGCCTTGATAAGTAAAAGCGAGCTCGGCGCCTTCGCGTTTTGCGGCTTTGGCAATGCCATAGGCGATGGAGCGGTTGCTGAGAAGACCGGTGATGAGAATTTTTTTGCCTGCGAGAAAGCCCATGGCTTGTTCCTTATGGTGTGTAGCGAATCCGGCATTATAAATCAAGCGGGTAGGGCGTCGTCGTGCAGGATTTAAGCTAAACTCTCGCTCCATGATTCGATTTTCCCGCGCATTAGCCGCTGTGTTACTGCTTTCCTTGGTGGTCAGCTGCGGTAAGGCGCCATGGAACGATCCCTACCCCGAGGCCGAGCGCGCACAAAATACGCTGTATAGCGTTTTCTCCGAGCGCCCCAAGCACCTCGATCCGGCACGTTCGTACTCCTCCAATGAAGTCGTGTTCACCGGTCAGATCTACGAGCCGCCGCTGCAATACCACTATTTGAAGCGCCCCTACCAGCTGGAGCCGTTGACTGTGCGCGAGCTGCCGCAGGCGCGCTATTTCGATGCCCAGGGCAAGCCCTTGGCAACTGATGCGCCAGCCTCGCAAGTCGCGGTGAGCGAATATGAAATTCACATCTTGCCCGGCATTCGCTATCAACCGCATCCGGCCTTTGCGCAGGATGCGCGAGGGGGCTTGCTCTACCATGCATTGAGTCCGGCGGCGTTGGACAAAATCGAAACCCTGAGCGATTTTAAAATCAGCGGCACACGCGAGCTGACGGCGGACGATTACGTATACCAGATCAAGCGCCTGGCGCATCCCCGGCTGAATTCACCGATTTTTGGGCTGATGGCCGATTACATCATCGGTTTGAAAGAATACGGCGAGGTATTGGCGCAAGCGGATAAGCAACTCAAACGCGACAATGGTGCGGCGTATCTCGATCTGAATCGCTATCCGCTGGCCGGCGCCGAGGTAGTTGATCGCTACACCTACCGGGTCAAACTCAAAGGGAAATATCCGCAGTTCGTGTACTGGCTGGCGATGCCGTTTTTCGCGCCGGTGCCGTGGGAGGCGGAGCGCTTCTATTCCCAGCCAGGAATGAAGGCGAAGAATCTGCTGCTGGATTGGTATCCGGTCGGCACCGGGCCGTATATGTTGAGCCTCAACGATCCGAACAAGCAAATGGTGATGGTGAAGAACCCGAATTATCGCGGCGAGCGCTATCCGCATCAGGGCGAGGCGGGCGACCATGCGGACGGCTTGTTGGCCGATGCGGGCAAGCCCATCCCCTTCATCGATCGTGCGGTGTATAGCTTGGAGAAAGAAGACATTCCGTATTGGAATAAATTTCTACAAGGCTATTACGATTCATCCGGCATCAATTCCGACACTTTCGATCAAGCGGTGAAATTCGGCGCACAAGGCGAAGCCTCGCTCACGCCCGACTTGCAGGAAAAAAATATCCGTTTGGCGACGACGGTACAAACCACGATCAGCTACATGGGCTTCAATATGCAAGACCCAGTGGTGGGCGGCCTGTCGGCGCGCGCCCGCAACCTGCGCCAGGCGATTTCCATCGCAGTGGATTATGAGGAGTTTATTTCCATTTTCCGCAACGGGCGTGGCATCGCGGCGCAAGGTCCAATTCCGCCCGGCATCTTCGGTTATGTGGAGGGCGAGGCAGGCGTCAATCGCTATGTGTACGATTGGTCCAATGGCCGCGCAGAGCGCAAATCCATCGATGAGGCGAAGCGCTTGCTGGCGGAAGCGGGCTACCCCAATGGCCGCGACGCGCAGTCCGGCAAGCCGCTGCTGCTGCACTTCGATACCGCCGCCACCGGCCCGGATGCCAAAGCGCGTTTGGAGTGGCTCTCCAAACAATTGAAAAAAATCGATCTGCAATTAGTGATTCGCGCCACCGACTACAACCGCTTCCAAGACAAAATGCTGAAAGGCGATGCGCAGCTTTTCGAATGGGGCTGGAACGCGGATTATCCCGACCCGGAAAACTTTCTGTTCCTGTTACACGGCCCGAATAAAAAAGTCGGTCTCAACGGCGAGAATGCCGCGAATTACGACAACCCGGAATTCAATCGCCTGTTCGAACAAATGAAAAACATGGACAACGGCCCGGCGCGGCAGCAGGTGATCGGCGCCATGATCGAAATCGCACGCCACGATGCGCCGTGGGTGTGGGGCTTCATTCCCAAGGCGTATGGCCTGTATCACGGCTGGTATTTCAACGCCAAGCCGAACCTGATGGCGAATAATGGTTTGAAGTATTTGCGCATCGATCCGGCATTGCGCGAGCAGCAACGCGCAGCTTGGAATAAGCCGCTGCTGTGGCCGCTGTTTGTCCTGGGCGCGCTGCTGCTGTTGGCCTTGGTGCCGGCAGTGCTGGTGTGGCGGCGCAAGCTGCATGCGCCGGCGCGGACTAATAATCGCCCCTCTCCCACGCGTGGGAGAGGGGCGGGGGGAGAGGG
>JADMJT010000051.1:28500-31048 GCA_018781585.1 Burkholderiales bacterium | reverse complement strand
CGCGGACTAATAATCGCCCCTCTCCCACGCGTGGGAGAGGGGCGGGGGGAGAGGGTGCACCTAAATGACCGGCTATCTGCTGCGCCGCTTGCTCTACGCGATTCCGATTCTGATCGGCGTCAACGTGCTGATTTTCACCCTATTCTTCGCCGTCAATTCGCCGGATAACATGGCGCGCATCCAGTTGGGCATGAAGCATGTGACCCCGGAAGCCGTGCTCAAATGGAAGCGCGAGCACGGCTACGACAAGCCGCTGTTCTATCACGGCGCGGCGCAGGGCGCGGGCAAGCTTAACGACACCGTGTTCTTCAACAAATCGGTGCCGATGTTCGCCTTCCAATTCGGCGCAGCGGACGACGGGCGCGACATCGGGCACGACATCAAAAACCGCATGTGGCCAAGCCTGGCGCTGGCGGTGCCGGTGTTCCTGGTCGGGCTGCTGGTGAATATTACGTTTGCGCTGATTCTGGCGTTTTTCCGCGCCACCTATGTCGATTTCGCCGGGGTGGTGTTGTGCGTGGCGATGATGTCGATCTCCGGTTTGTTCTACATCATCGGCGGCCAATTCCTGGTGAGCAAATTGCTGCACTTGGTACCGATCTCCGGTTATCAGGGCGGCTGGGATGCGTTCAAATTTCTGGTGCTGCCGGTGGCGATCGGCGTGATTGGCGGTATCGGCAGCGGCACGCGTTGGTATCGCACGATTTTCCTGGAGGAAATGGGCCGTGATTATGTACGCACTGCGCGCGCCAAGGGCTTGGCGGAGCGCGTGGTGCTGTTTCGGCACGTACTGCGCAATGCGCTGATCCCGATTCTCACCGGCGCGGTCGTGGTGATTCCTACCTTGTTCATGGGCAGCCTGATTTCGGAGTCGTTCTTCGGCATTCCCGGCTTGGGCAGCTACACCATCGATGCGATTCGCAGCCAGGATTTCGCCATCGTGCATGCGATGGTGTTCTTGGGCTCGGTGCTCTACATCCTGGGTTTGCTGATGACCGATGTGGCCTACACCCTGGTCGATCCACGGATTAGGTTGTCGTGATGATGCACGATCAAATCCCCCCCGGCCCCCCTTTTGCAAAGGGGGGAGTGCGGCCGTTGTGGCACGTTAGCCCCCCTTTAACAAAGGGGGGTTGGGGGGATTTAAACACACCCATCGGAACCCCCCATGCCGATTAAACTCGCCTTCCTCTGGACCGATATTCTGATCTACTGCCTGCTGCTGGTAGTGGGGCTGTATATCTGGCGCGCACGCAGCAAGGCGCATTTGGCCGCGCCCTGGCGCAAGGTGGCGCGGCGACCCATGGCGATGGCGTCCGCCGTAGTCTTGTTCGCGTTCCTGGCGATTGGCCTACTCGACTCGATACATTTTCGTGAAGCCCTGCCCAATCAAAAGCCGGGTGCAGCGACGGAATATTCGCTCGAAGTGATCAGCCCACTGGATCGAATATTAAAACCGTTGCGTACGCAAACCGAAAAGACTTATTCCGCACCACTCGCCATCCAACTGTATGCGATGGAAAGCATGGAGCAGCCGGATGGACGCACGTTGCGCGGCCATCCGCGCTTGAAGCATGGCGGTGCGCATTTGGGTCAGGACAGTGAGCACCGCCACAACGATGTGTTGCGGCTCGTCGCACAGGGGACGCTGATTGCCTTGCTGATCTGGTGCGCGTTGCTCATCGCGATTGGGCAGCGTGTCACCTGGCGCGCCTTGCTGCACGGCGAGACTGAGCTGCCCTGGCGCACAATTTTGTTTACGGTTAGCGTCTTGTTGTGGATTGCCTGCGTGCTGTGGCTGCTGGCGCCGAAATACCATGTGCTGGGCACGGATAAAGTCGGGCAAGACGTGCTTTATCTTTCCCTCAAGAGCATCCGCACCGGCTTGGTGATCGGCACGCTCACCACGCTGATCATGTTGCCGTTCGCACTGTGGCTGGGGGTAATGGCGGGCTATTTCAAGGGCTGGGTCGATGATGTGATTCAGTACGTGTACACCACGCTCAACGCCATTCCCGATGTGCTGCTGATCGCCGCCGCAGTACTGATGATGCAGGTGTACATGGATATCAATAAGGATGCCTTCGCCTCGATCACCGAGCGCGCCGATTTTCGTTTGTTGTTTCTGTGTCTGATCCTCGGCATCACCAGTTGGACCGGCTTGTGCCGCCTGCTGCGCGGCGAGACGCTGAAGCTGACCGAGGTGGATTATGTGCAAGCGGCCCAAGCCTTCGGCGTGAGCCACTGGAAAATCATGTCGCGGCATATTCTGCCCAATGTGATGCACATTGTTTTGATTACTGTCACGTTGCAATTCAGCAGCCTGGTGCTGGCCGAAGCGGTGCTGGCCTATGTCGGCGTCGGGGTCGATCCTACCATGCACAGTTGGGGCAATATGATCAACAGCGCGCGCTTGGAGTTGGCGCGCGAGCCTATCGTGTGGTGGCCCTTGGCCGCCGCCTTCGTTTTCATGTTCGCGCTGGTGCTGGCGGCCAATCTATTCGCCGATGCGGTGCGTGATGCCTTCGATCCGAGGTCGGAATGAGCG
>JADMJT010000051.1:11009-28400 GCA_018781585.1 Burkholderiales bacterium | reverse complement strand
CCGCATCAACTCTCCGGCGGCATGAAGCAGCGGGTGATGATCGCCATTGCCTTGGCGTGCGAGCCGGCCTTGCTCATCGCAGATGAACCGACTACCGCGCTGGATGTGACGATTCAGGCGCAGGTGCTGGCGTTGTTGCGTGAGCTGCAGCATAAGAATGGCATGGCGTTGCTGTTCATCACCCACGACCTGGGCGTGGTGGCGGAAATGGCGCACCGGGTGGGCGTGATGTACGCCGGCGAGATTGTGGAAATGGCAGCACGTGAAGCCTTTTTCAAAAACCCGCGTCACCCCTATTCGCAAAAACTATTCGATTCCGTGCCGCGCCTGGATAAGCGCGGCACAGCCTTGGCCATGATTCCCGGCAGCGTGCCGAAGCTGGATCGTACCTTTACCGGCTGCCGCTTTGCCGCGCGCTGTGAATTTGCCTGGGCGCGCTGCACGGATGAGACGCCGCGTTGGACGGTGTTGGAGCAGGGCGTGGGGGCGCGCTGCCATTTGCTGGAACAGGAAGCAGGCGCCGGGCGTCAGGCATCAGGCGTCACAGTTCAGGCGTCAGAGGTCAGGCATCAGGCATCAGGGAGGGAGTTGTTGCGGGTTCGGGATTTGAAAGTGCATTTTCCGATTCGCAAGGGTTTCTTACAGCGGGTGGTGGGGGCGGTAAAAGCGGTGGATGGGGTATCGCTGGCGATACCCGCCGGGCGCACGCTGGCGCTGGTGGGTGAATCTGGTTGCGGCAAGACCACGGTGGGCAAGGGCATTCTGCAACTCGTACCGGTGACCGGTGGCAGCGTGCTGTTCGAAGGGCAAGAACTCACCAGCCTCAATCGGAATCAATTGCGTAGCAAACGTGGCGCGTTTCAGATTATTTTTCAAGACCCATTTTCATCGCTCGATCCGCGCATGGTGATCGCGGAAATTTTGGAGGAGGGCATGCGCGCGCTGAATGTGGGTGCAAATGCTCAGGTGCGTGCGCAGCGCATCGATCGCTTGTTGGAGGAAGTCGGGCTCGCCGCCGACACCAAATATCGCTACCCGCATGAGTTTTCCGGCGGGCAGCGCCAGCGTATCGCCATCGCCCGCGCCTTGGCGGTGAATCCAAAACTTATCGTGTGCGACGAGCCGACCAGCGCGCTCGACGTGTCGGTGCAGGCGCAGATTCTCAATTTGCTGCGCGGCCTGCAACAAACGCATCAACTCTCTTACCTGTTCATCACGCACAACATTTCGGTGGTGGAATATCTTGCGCACGACGTGGCGGTGATGTATCTCGGCCGCATCGTCGAGCACGGCCCGGTAGAAGCGGTGTTGGGCGCACCGAAGCATCCTTATACCCAGGCGCTATTGTCGGCGGTGCCAATGATCGAAAAAGCCAGCGGGCGTGAAGTGATACACCTGCAAGGTGAGCTACCGTCGCCCGCCCATCCGCCCAGCGGCTGCCATTTTCATCCGCGCTGCCCGCACGCCATGCCGGTGTGCAGCGAGCGTTATCCGGACGAAACGGTGTTCGGTGCACAGGTGGTGCGTTGTTATTTGTATAGCGGAAAATCTTAAAACGGTTTTTGAACCGCCAAGGCGCCAAGACAACCAAGCAAATCCATTTGCAATCCTGATTAGCCACGAAGCTCAGTAAGTTGTAGCCCACAGTGTTATTCCCCATCAGGACAGCGGGTCCGTGTAGCGCCGGCTTCCAGCCGGCATGCAAGCAGGATGCTTGCGCTACAAACCCCGGCTCAGTCCTCCCACAAGGCGAGAGAGCTGCTGAACTTTGTGGCTAATCAAGTTTGCAGTAGCGAAAAGCGCGCAAGGCTTGAATGCCATTCTCCGCCTTTGTTTTTTACCCCTCAAGGGGGTATTAAAAAGAATCTTGGCGCGCTTGGCGTCTTGGCGGCGAATGGAGTGTTTGTTTGATTGTTGGGTGTTAGCCGTTCTTGGCCAGAACGATAGTGACTTTGTCGCCGGGTTGAATGCGCTTTTTAGAAGAGATTTTATTCCAGCGTAGCAGGTCGTCGAGTTCGACGGCAAAGCGTTGGGCGATGGAATACAAGGTATCGCCACGGCGCACGGTGTATTGCTTGTTCGCCGGTGCCTTCTTGGCGGCGACACGCGGTGAAGCTTTTGCGGCTACTTTTGAACTGACCACGCTATCGCTAAGCGCAGCTTTTCCGGCCGGGCCGACATTCAATTTCTGATTGAGCGCGAGGCGGTTGGATTTCAGATTGCTCCAAGCTTTGATCTGTTCGGCTTTTACGCTATGGCGCTTGGCAATGGAAAGCAGGGTATCGCCTTTGCGTACGGAATAAACCCGGCCATAAGTGAGCGGCAGAGATTCAGTTTTGATCTCGGTGAAGGCGGCGGTTTCCAATTTGGCGCCACGTTGGCCCGGCACCAGTAACACTTGATTGCTTGCCAAGCGGCCACGTTTGAGTTTGATACCATTCACGTCTTGCAGCCGGGTGCTGGAAATGCCGTGGCGGCTGGCGATGGCCTCTAATTTTTCGCCGCGCTTGGCGTGATAGGGTTGCCACGACACCAGCGGTTTGCCATAGTTTTCCAGATTAGAGGCGAAGACTTCCGCTTTATCCACCGGCAGCAGCAAGGTGATGGGTTGTTTTGCCTGGATCACCGGCCGGTTGTAATGCGGGTTGAGCGAGGTGAATTCATCCAGCGTGGTGTCGGACAGTTTGGCCGCGAGCGCCACATCGATATGCTGGGTGAGGGTGATTTGGGCGAAATAGGGTTGGTTGGGCACCACGCCTAGATCAATGCCGAAATTGTGCGGCGTTGCGATCAGATTTTTAATCGCCAGCAGGCGCGGTACATATTGCCGCGTTTCATTCGGCATGCGCAGGCTGAGATAATCGGTGGGTTCGCCGCGTGCCTTGTTCTTGGCGATAGCGCGCGATACCGAGCCTTCGCCCCAGTTGTAGGCGGCCAGCGCCAGTTCCCAACTGCCGAACATATTGTGCAATTTTTGCAGGTAATCGAGCGCGGCGTCGGTGGCGGCGATCACATCACGCCGGCTATCCACCCACCAATTTTGACTCAAGCCAAAGTGGCGGCCGGTGGACGGGATGAATTGCCAAATACCGGCGGCGTGGCTGCGCGAATAGGCTTTGGGGTTAAACGCGCTTTCGATCATCGGCAGCAGCGCGATCTCGGTCGGCATGCCGCGTTTTTCGACTTCTTCCACGATATAGAACATATAGCGCTTGCTGCGATCCAGCATGCGCGCTACATAGTCGGGCCGGCTGGCATACCAGTTTTCGTTTTCCTTCACCAAGGCCGAATCGAGCTCGGACAGTGCGAAGCCGACGCGAATGCGCGCCCACAAGTCGCGCTGTGGATCGCCCAGGTTTTCCGCTGCTTTTAAGAGCGGGGTGGCGCTGGTAGGCGCCGCTTCGATACTGATGATGGAGGGTTGATCCGAGGTAGCGCTGGTGACAGGCGCTTCAACCGGTGGGTTGATTGAAGCGGCTGGGGCGGTTTCGGTGCGCGCTTCATCCGGGGCTTTGGAGAATGTAACGGCGGAGACGGGAATCAGTACCGCTTCACTTGATAGGGCGGCGCCACTGTAAAGACTGGCGATCAGGGTTGCGATCGTCAGTGGGGTGCGTGTTATGCGCATCAAATTATACTTTTCCCAGTTAAAGTCGAGGTGATGTTAATGGCGTAAGGCCTTAATCGTCAAGGATTTATTTCCTGTAATCTTAGTCCTGATCATCTTTCCAGGCACGGACTGTGCCGAACACTTCTACCGGGTCGGACAAGGCGTGACCGACATAGCGCTCGGCGGCTTGGATTACCGTCGGCTCCAGGCTGCGCATAAACGGGTTGGTGCGCTTTTCCAAGGCCATTGTCGTGGGCACGGTAGGCAGATGCTGCGCCCGGGTGGCGCGGTCATGTGCTTCGCGCTGTATCAGATCGGCATTGTCGGGCTCGACTTTTTTAGCGAAGCGGATGTTGTCCAGCGTGTATTCGTGCGCGCAATACATCAGCGTGGCATCAGGCAAACGGGCGAGCTTGGAGATCGACGCGTACATCATGGCGGGTGTACCTTCAAACAGCCGTCCGCAGCCGCATGCGAATAGCGTATCCCCACAAAATAAGCGTTCTGCGCCATAATACGCAACGTGTCCTGCCGTGTGGCCGGGCACGTCGATGACGCTGAATTCCAAGCCCAATTCCGGTATTTTCACTTGATCGCCTTCGGCGACGGGGTGGGTGCGGCCTGGGATGGCTTCATGCGTAGGGCCATAGACCGGCACGTCGAAATGCTGCACCAGCCTTAGAATGCCGCCTACGTGATCGCTGTGATGGTGGGTACAGAGAATGGCGCACAGTTCGAGCCTATGCTGCGCCAAATAATCCAGCACCGGCGCCGCATCACCGGGATCCACGACAACCGCCTTTTCGCCGCGCACCAGCAGCCATAGGTAATTGTCTTCGAACGCGGGAATAGGGACGACTTGAAGGTTTGCCATAAGCGTATGGTTGAAGGAGAAGGGAAACTTGTCAAATCGTATTGAACGGCGGCGGGATGCGCGACTATGGTTCGAGACTACGCTAGGCGGCTATGTGCTGGCGCGGGAGCAGGCCTATTTCGATGAAACCGTGAGCGATATCTTCGGTTTCAACGCGCTTCAGTTGGGCTTGCCACAACATGATTTGTTGCGCGCGAGTCGCATCCCGCTGCGGCTAACCCTGGATGCGCACCCTCCGGCACGGCTCATTACCCATTTTAATCATTTGCCCATCGCGAGTCAGAGCGTTGATCTCGCGCTGATACCGCATGTGCTTGAATTTTCCGCGAACCCGCATCAGGTTTTACGCGAAGTAGAGCGGGTATTGATGCCCGAGGGGCATGTGATCCTCACGGGATTCAACCCCTTGAGCTGGTGGGGCGTGGGGCACCTTATCAAGCGTCGCTGCGGGGATTATCCTTGGCGCGGCAATTTTATCGCTTTGCCGCGTGTCAAGGATTGGCTTGCGCTGCTGGGACTCGAGGTCGTGGCCGGGCGCTTATCGTGTTATGCGCCGCCGCTGCAAAGCGCGCAATGGCTGGAACGGTTTCAATTCATGGAAGCTGCCGGTGATCGTTGGTGGCCGCTCGGCGGCGGCGTGTATTTTCTGCTCGCCAAAAAACGCGTGCACAGCATGCGGCTGATTATGCCCAGTTGGAAAGAGCGCTTAGCGGCACAGGGACGTATCGCCTCGGCCGCGCAAAAGGAGCTTACCCAGCGCAATTCAAAAAAGGAAACCGAGCTTGTCTGATGTGGTTGTAGAAATCTTTACCGACGGCGCCTGCAAAGGTAACCCTGGCCCCGGCGGATGGGGCGCGCTGCTGCGCTTTGGGGACAAGGAAAAAGAACTGTGCGGGGGGGAGGACACAACCACCAACAACCGTATGGAGCTCACCGCGGTCATCCGCGCACTGGAGTCGCTTAACCGGCGTTGTGTGGTAAAGCTGCATACCGACTCGCAATATGTGCAAAAAGGCATCAGCGAGTGGATCATCAACTGGAAAAAGCGCGGCTGGAAAACCGCCGACAAAAAACCGGTCAAGAACGAAGATCTGTGGCGGGAGTTGGATCTACTCGCCACGCAACATGACATCGATTGGATATGGGTCAAAGGCCATGCCGGCCACGACGGCAACGAACGCGCGGATGCGTTGGCGAATAAGGGCTGCGGGCGGCAGGGAAATTAACTATTACTCCCGCGGTTAAAGTATTTTCACCAATAACGGAACAACCATGCGTCAAATCATTCTCGACACTGAAACTACCGGCCTCAGCCCAGCGCTTGGCCATCGCATTATCGAAGTTGCCGCGGTGGAGATGGTAAACCGGCGGCTCACCGGCAATCATTTTCACTGTTACTTGAATCCGGAGCGCGAGATCGATGCCGGGGCGCAGCAGGTGCACGGCATTACGCTCGAATTTTTACAGGACAAGCCTAAGTTCGCCGATGTGGCGCAGGAATTTCTCGATTTTGTTCAAGGCGGTGAATTAATTATTCATAACGCGCCGTTTGACGTGGGGTTTCTCAATCATGAGTTATCCCTGATCAGCCAAGCGGAAATTGGTACGGTGTGCGCCAGCGTGATCGATACGCTTAAGCTGGCCAAGGAGTTGCACCCAGGGCAGAAGAATAATCTGGATGCCTTGTGCAGACGCTATGCGGTCGACAATTCAAATCGTACTTTGCACGGCGCGCTGCTGGACACGGAATTATTGGCCGATGTGTACATCGCCATGACGCGGGGTCAAGACAGCTTATTGATCGATATGAACGAGCCGGTAGCAATCATAATGGATGCGTCAGGCGCAGCATTGCCCAAAGTACCCCTGCGGGTAGTGCGCGCGAGCGAGGAAGAGCTGGCGGCGCACGCCGCTTTGCTCGCTGATATCGACAAAGAGAGCAAAGGTGCGTGTGTTTGGAATAAAACGATTGACGCTTGACAGGGTGTCATTCGTATAAAAAATAAGTAGTAAAGGCGGAGAGATGAGTAGAAAAATACGGCAACACACCTTGCTCGTGTGCTTGTGTGTGGGAGGGATAGTATCGAGCACGTGCATGGCTGGGGCCGAGCCTGTACAAGTGGCCTTGTCCGAGCAAGATTTCTTCGGCGAGGTACCGGTGGTGTTATCGGTCTCGCGCTTGATGCAGCCCGTCTCGGAAGCCCCTGCTGCCGTGACCGTGATTGATCGAGACATGATTCGCACCTCGGGCTTTCGCGATTTAGCCGATGTATTTCGTCTGGTACCGGGATTTTACGTTGCCCACTTCAGCGGCAACGAGCAAGTGGTCAGTAATGGCCTGAACAACCGATACTTTGGCCGCGTGCAAGTGCTGCTCGATGGTGTGTCAGTGTACACGCCGATGTTTGGCCAAGTGCCCTGGTCAGCGTTACCGCTCGCGCTGGAAGATATCGAGCGCATTGAAGTCACCCGCGGACCGAATGCGGCATCGTACGGCGCCAATTCCTTTCTCGGCATCATCAATATTATTACGCGCGATCCGATCCAGGATCGCGGTTCGCTGCTTGCGGTGCGTGGCGGCGCGCCGGCGCTGGCGGATGCCGTGGCGCGTCATGGCGGCAAATTGGGCGGCTGGGACTATCGGCTAACCATCGGCCACAAGCAGGACCACGGTTTCGAGTTGCGCAATGATCGTCAACGCACGGATTTTATTTCAGGGCGTGGCGATTATCGAATTGACGAGAAAAACACCCTGCAAGTCCAAGCTGGCTACACCGGGGCTGTTTTCGGGCGAGGATACTTCGATAGCAATATTGATGTGCCGCACGATCAGCAAGTGCAAAGCAGTTACCAGCAATTGCATTGGCATCGAGTGTATGGGCCGGACGATGAGCTGTCCTTGCAGTTTTATCACACCTATAACAGCGGGCACGAAGCAGTTACCAGCACGCCCTACGTGAGTAGCGGGATACCGATCCTAGCGACCTTTTTACGCAATGATCTTGACTCCGAACGCTTCGACTTCGAATTTCAGCGCAATCAGCGTTTGAGTCCGGCGCTGCGCGTGGTTTGGGGCGCGAGCAGCCGTTTGGATCGTGTGCGTGCGCCGCTTTATCTGAATACGATAGCAACCCAAACCACCAAGCTACAACGCGTGTTCCTGAATGGTGAATGGCGTCCGGCTGCGAATTGGGTGGTGAACGGCGGGGCGATGTGGGAACACAACGACATCACCGGCACCGATCTTTCGCCGCGCTTAGCACTCAGCTATCACATGGCGCCCGGTCATACCGTGCGCGGCGGCATATCGCGCGCGCTGCGCACGCCCACCGTGCTGGAGGATTCCGGCGACTACAATCTGACGCTGAATGTTGGCATACCTCCGGGAACCGCGACGATCCCTTATTTTAAGGGCGGCCATGGTTTACGCCCGGAGAGCATCGTGAGCCGCGAGCTATCCTACCTGTTTGAATCCAACACGCACGGTTTTTCGGCCGATACGCGGCTCTTCGTCGATCGGATACAAGATACGATCGTGCCGGTTAGCACGGCAGGCGTGCCATACGACTACTACCGCTACCGCAATGCGGCGGATGTCACCATGAAGGGCGTGCAAACCCAAGCGCGCTGGCGTGCGGGGGCGACCCAGCTCTCGCTCTCGCACGCTTATACCAAGACCGTGATTGAATCCGCCTATAACCCGGACGTGGCGGAAGATTTGCAAAAATCCAATCCCAGCCACATTGGAAGCGCCTTGGTGTCTCACCGTTTCGGATCCGGCATCGAGGCCAGCGTAGGGTATTACCAAGTGAGTGAAATGCATCCCATTGGCGATGGGCAATTTCTGAAACATTATCGCCGTTGGGATGCGCGCCTGGCCTATGACTTTCGGGTGGGTGCGCAGCATGGGCAAGTTGCCTTGGTCATGCAAAATTTATTTGCGCCGTATTATGAATTTCGTCGAGACAACGAATTCAAATCACGTACGTTCGGCACGTTAAGCTTGGAGTTTTAAACTGCGCAGCGTGTATATAGGGGTGAGGCAGCGTCTGCATAAGTTCATGCAGGCGACGCTGGCGCTTGTCTTGTGTTGGGGCATGGGCATGGCCTATGGTCAGACGCAAATATTGCTGGTGCTAAGTGATAGTGGCGGTGCGTGCAGCGAAGTCGTTGCGGCCATGCGCGGTCATTTTGCCGGGCAGAATGGCGCATTTGAGGTCCGGTCCATCCATGCGTCTGAGTTTTCTGCCGGCCGCGTCGACCCCACCGAAACTGACCTCATCGTGGCGATCGGTACGGATGCCATGGAGCAAGTCTCAGTTGAGGCGCGTGTGCCCGTGCTCAATATCCTCGTGCCACGACAACGTTACGAGTCCAGTCGTTTACGCGCCAAGCATGATTCACGACAGTACTCCGCGATTTACTTGGATCAACCGCTATCGCGCCAGCTTCAGTTGATCAAGGCTGCCCTGCCAAAACGGGATGCAGTGGGGGTGTTGCTGGGGCCAGCCTCGCAAGATCGCCTCAAACCCTTGCAGCAAGCGGCACGCGAGCAAAAGTTAGGCGTGTCAGTAGAGCAAGTGATAACGGAAGAAGATATCCTTCCGGCACTTAAGCGCTTGTTCGTTAACGCAGAGGTCTTGCTGGCGCTACCCGACCCCCTTATATTCAATAAAAGCACGGCACAAAGTTTACTGCTCACATCCTACCGCGCGCAGATTCCGCTGATTGCGTATTCCAAATCCTATGTCAGCGCGGGTGCTTTGGCAGCCGTGTACTCCACCCCGACGCAGATCGGGCAGCAAGCGGCGGAACTGCTGCTGCGCTTGGCACAAGCCAAGACGCTGTTACTGCCACCCCCGCAGTATCCGAAATATTTTTCAGTTAACGTTAACTATCAGGTAGCTCGCTCGCTCGGTCTGGCAATCGAGGACGAGGCGGCGTTATTGCAGCGAATCAAAGCAGGAACGGAGCGCGAATAGCATGAAAAACTGGGGTATTAAAGGCAAAGTTTTGTTTCTCGCACTCGCACCGGCAACCTTGATTGCGGCGGTGTTGGTACTGCATTTCGTCAATAGCCGCATCGCCGATCTGGAACAATCGCTACGGGAGCGTGGTTTGGCAATCGCGCGCCAACTTGCGCCCGCCAGCGAATACGGCGTGTTCGCGGGCAATCGTGATATTTTGCAACGCCTGAGCGATGCCGCACTGAAAGAAGCCGATATCAACTGGGTGGTGATCACCGATATCAATGGCGATATTCTGGCGGCGAGCGGCAAACCCAGTCGGCTGCCGCATGTAGCCAATGCCCACGCCGGATTGGATTTTGCCGTGGCCGAAACGCAATCTGCGTTGAATTTCAGCGCGCCGGTGCGATTGAGCCAAATCGAATTAGAAGATGTGAGCCTGCACAGTGCCAGTGAAATGCCGCGGGTGCGCAGCGTGGGCCGCGTGTATGTGGAAATGAGCCGTGCCGGCACCAGCCAACGCAAGAATGAACTCATTCGCAATGGACTCGTGATTATGCTGCTCGGCTTAGTGGGGAGTGGTTTTTTTGCGTTTCGCATGAGCCGAGAAGTGACGCGTCCGATCCAGCGTCTCTCTGCTGCGGTACGGAAGATCGGCGCGGGCAATCTTGATGTGCGGGTTGCTGAAGACTCCGCGGGCGAGCTGAAAGTTTTGGAGCAGGGCATCAACACCATGGCCACGACGCTGAAGCTTTCACGTGATAATTTGCAGGACAAAATCGCCGAAGCAACCGCGCGCTTGTCCTATCAAGCCGCGCACGACACACTGACTGGGCTACCCAACCGGCGCGAATTCGAGTTGCGTGTGGAGCGCGCTTTGACCGGCGCGCGTGAGCAGCATCAGACGCACACCTTGTGCTATCTCGATCTCGACCAATTCAAAGTGGTGAACGACACCAGCGGCCATGTGGCAGGCGACGAGTTACTGCGCCAACTCGCGGTGCTGCTGCAAGGCAAGCTGCGCGACCGCGATACGTTGGCGCGCCTGGGGGGTGATGAATTCGGCGTGCTGCTGGAAAATTGCAGCTTGGAGCAGGCGCAACCGATCGCCGAAGTGCTGCGGCAGATGGTGAAAGAGTTCCGCTTTGTGTGGCACGACAAGCCATTCGTGATTGGCGTCAGTATCGGGCTGGTGGCGATCACCGGCGAGAGCGAGAGTTTATCCGCGCTGTTTAGTTGCGCCGATGCCGCTTGCTACACCGCGAAAGATCGTGGCCGCAACCGTGTGCATGTGTATGTGGAAGAAGATATCGAGTTGGTGCGCCGGCATGGCGAGATGCAGTGGGTGGGCCGCATTACCCGCGCCATGGAAGAAAACCGGCTGCGCCTGTTTGTGCAGCCGATTGTGCCCTTATTCCCCAGCGCGGATGCGGATGTGCACTATGAAATGCTGCTGCGCATGCTCGACGATGATGGGCAACTGATCTTGCCGATGGCTTTCATCCCCGCCGCCGAGCGCTACAACCTGATGACCTCGATCGACCGCTGGGTAATCAGCGCCGCGTTTTCCACTTTCCATCAGTTATTTTCCGCGGTGACGAGTGGGGCTAGATCAATTTGCACCGTCAATTTATCCGGCCACACCTTGTGCGATGAACATTTTCTCGATTTCGTCGAGCGGCAGTTCACCATCAACCAAGTGCCCTATGCATCAATCTGCTTCGAAATCACCGAAACGGCAGCCATCACTAACCTGACCGAGGCGATCGAATTCATCCGTGTGTTGAAAGCGAAAGGCTGCAAATTCTCGCTCGACGATTTTGGCAGCGGCTTATCGTCTTTCACCTATTTGAAAAATCTACCGGTGGACTACCTCAAAATCGACGGCGCCTTCGTCAAGGATATGGAGACCGATCCCATGGATCGCGCCATGGTTGAGTCGATCAACAACATTGGCCACGTGATGGGTCTGAAAACCATCGCCGAATTCGTCGAATCGGAACAGATACTCGAGCACCTCAAAGCCATCCAGGTCGATTATGTGCAAGGCGATTGGATCAAAGCGCCACAGCCGCTATCCAGCTTGCTGGCGGGTAAATTGCCATAAGCGCCTCAATGCGTCGCCACCCTCGACTGCGCGACCAGTGCAATAATCTTCATCTCCCCCGGCAATTGTTCGCGCATCTTCTCAAAGCCGGCATGTTCGAACAGCTTGGCGCATTCCACTACCAGCTGCGTTTTGAGCCACATGCCGCTCAGCACCGCTGTCTTGCGCAGTAAATGTGCAGAACGCAACTGTAGCGCCAGCTCGCGCGTGGTGGCCGCTTCACGGAAGCCATATTCGCCCAGCCCGGGCATGTGTTTAAAGGCGACGTTTAAATACCCCTGTGCGCGGGGTAGCCAGGGAGTAAGTGCGCTTGCCCGATGCCGTTGTGCGTAATCGGCGATACGTAAATAGGCGGCCAGCGCATCGTAAAAATCCCATTCCCAGACGTAGTTTTTAAGCGGTTGCATGAGGTGGCACCGGTTGGTCAGCATCGGCATGGCGATCATGCGTGCAAAGCGCCGTGATTGAAATCGCGCCGAACCCGCCGCTCCACCGTGATGACATCGCCCTCGCGATCCACCAGCGCGTACAAAGTGCGGCCGGGTGAGCCGGTACGAGCGGGGCAGGGCGGTGTGTGCGCTAAATAGACCAAACGTGCGCCATCGCATTTGCGCTCAACCCGCCCATGGGCGAGCAGATAGCGCAGCGTGGCGAGCGAAATCCCGCGCTGCTTCATACGGGCCATGGCGTAGGTACTGATTTTGCCGAGTTTCATGGTTCACCTCCTGGTTGCTGAGATGCCACAATACGGGGGCTACTAGCTCATGACGTGAGCCAGGTGTTTTTGATAGGATTACGGGGATAACAAAAGGAGTTCACCCTGGACCGCACCGAACGCTTTTATAAAATCGACCAGCTCATCTCCGACCGCAAGGTGGTTTCCTTCGACACCCTGCGCGAGGCGTTGGAAGTTTCCCCCGCCACGCTCAAGCGCGATATTCAATATCTTCGCGACCGGCTCAACGCACCCATCATCTGGGATCGTGATGCGGGCGGCTATCGCTTTGAAAGAGACAACGCCCCGGCCGGCAGCCAATTTGAGCTGCCTGGTCTGTGGTTTAATGCGTCCGAAATCCACGCGCTGCTTACCATGCAGCACCTGCTCGCCACGCTTGATCAAAGCGGCTTACTCGGTCCGCATATTCAGCCCATGATGGCGCGCTTGAATGGCCTGCTCGGCAGCGCTGACAATACCGGGGAAGAAATTCGCAAGCGCGTACGCATCATCGGCGCGGGTGCGCGCCGCATGCAGCTACACCATTTTGAAAAAGTCGGTTCGGCTCTGCTGCAACGCAAGCGGTTGCTCATCACCTACCGCGCGCGCGGCAAAAACGAAATCACCGAGCGCGAAATTTCGCCGCAGCGCTTGGTGCACTACCGCGAAAACTGGTACTTGGATGCCTGGTGCCACTTGCGGCGTGAGCTGCGTAGCTTTGCCGTCGATTCCATCATCAAAGCCGACTTGCTGGAAACCCCCGCCAAATCCGTCTCAGAAAAAACCCTCGACGAAGTGCTGGGCACTGGCTACGGCATCTTTTCCGGTAAAAAAGTGCAATGGGCCAAACTCAAATTCACCCCTGAGCGGGCGCGCTGGGTCGCACAAGAAAAATGGCACCCCAAACAAAAAAGCAAATTTGAGCCCGATGGCAGCTATCTGCTCGAGATCCCGTATTCAGACGACCGGGAGTTGGTGATGGATATCCTGCGCCATGGGCCGGCGGTCGAGGTGCTCGCGCCGCCAAAGTTACGTGCGCGGGTCAGCGAGCAAGTAGAACGAATGCAGGAACGCTATCGCTCAGGTTGAGCGGCCGGTTAAGCCTCTTCGTCTATGCTGGGTGGGGGTGGATCGTCTGGCCGTCGACGCTCATGCCGTCGATCGCGCCCCAAGCGCGTGTCGACCAATACCATTTGGACATACTTGCGGCGATCCCCCTGACGGCGGTCTTCGTTTTTGCGGGTATCTTCACCGGCTTCGCGTTGCGGTGGAGCGGGCGGACGTCGCGGGCGGACGATCAGCGGGGGCTGAGGGTGCGGTCCCAACGGACGCAAAGGGCTAATACCGGCCGTTGGCTGTATCTCATACAGGTCTTCTGTGGAGCCAATAGGTTCTGGCGGTTCGATCGGAAAGCGCATTTTGGTGGGTGTTAACGTGTCTAAGTCCAGCCTCCAGTAACTTGAATCTAGTCCAGCATAAGGTTATTTACGGTTTCAACTCCTTAAATATTAGTCCTACCGGCCTGCGCCGCAGTTCCATTAAAGTACGGAAACGTACTCTGCGCCAGCCAAAGCCTCCCTTTCTGCATGAAAGTGGGCCGGCGGGCGTGGGAACTAAGAGCAAACCAAAACCCCAGAAAGCCAACCATGGACGATAACCAACGCAAAGCCCTACTCAAAAAAACCTTCGACACCGTGGCCGAAGGCTATGGCAGCACGGGCATGGAATTCTTTCACCACGCCGCCGCGCACCTGCCGCGCATCTTCAAGCTGCAAGGCCACGAGCACCTGCTCGATGTTGCCACCGGCACCGGCATTGCCGCCACTGCCATTGCGCCGCACCTGCCGCGCGGCAGAGTGACCGGCATCGACCTATCCGAAGGCATGCTCGCCCAAGCCCGCGCCAGAGCCAGAGCCCAAAGCCAAGCGCTCGACAACATCGAGCTGCATCCCATGGATATGCAAAACATCGGCTTCGACAACGCCCACTTCGACGCGGCCAATTGCTCGTTCGGCATCTTCTTCCTGCCCGACATGCTAAGCCTGCTGCAACACATCGCCAGCAAAGTAAAACCGGGCGGGCAAGTGGTCGCCTGCTCGTTCTACCAAGGGTCGTTCGAACCCAACGTTGATCTTTTTCTGGAGCGCATTCAGCGCTACGGCATAGCGCCGCCCGAATTCACCTGGAAGGGCATCTGCACCGAAGAAAAATTTTACGCGCTTTATACCGGTGCTGGCTTAGATGAAGTGCAAATTCACCGGCACGAAATCGGCTACCCCCTCCACGATGCCGAAGCCTGGTGGCGTGTGATTTGGTATGCGGGCTTTCGCGGCTTGGTCGCGCAACTGAGTGACACCGAACTCGTCCAATTTAAACAAGAACACCTCGCCGAGATCGCCGCGCTAAAAACCGACCAAGGCATTCCGCTCAATATCACGGCGTTGTTTGCGAGTGGGCGCGCCCAATAGCCGCGTTGTCGGGTTCCCGGTATGCTGTGCGCTCAGACGCCGGTTACTTTGAAAGATAGGGCAACTATGCGAACGATCCATGCAGCTTCTGCTTGGAACAATACCAGTACCACGGCGCGCGCCATGGTTCGTAACACTTTTATTCTTGTGCTCG
Organism: Burkholderiales bacterium; assembly: GCA_018781585.1. Lineage (GTDB taxonomy): Bacteria > Pseudomonadota > Gammaproteobacteria > Burkholderiales > Thiobacteraceae > RBG-16-58-11. The sequence continues at coordinate 13,505 of JADMJT010000051.1, read as the reverse complement.
CGTTTTTTTCCGCTGGCCTCACCAGCGTTGCAGCCCAGCCAAGCGTTAGCACTCAAAAATATCCGAATGTCGTCGACGTAAAGATTAAGCCGAGTGGCGCGGATACCTTTAATTTCGACGTCACGGTGTCTTCACCCTATGACACGCCTCAAAGATACGCGGACGCGATTCGCGTCATGGGAAAAGACGGCCAGGTCTTCGGCGAGAGAAAGCTGCTGCATGACCATGCGACGAGCAACCATTCACCCGCGATTTGTATGAGGTGAAAATTGCGCCTGGCGTCCGCGCGGTGGTCGTGCAGGCCCGCGATCAGCAGTACGGGTATGGCGGTAAGAGTGTTGAGGTCACGCTACCGGGTCGCTGAGTGCGCCTTGTATCGTGTGTCTAGGGGAATTGTAAGGCGCTGGAAAAAAATAAGGCAGGGCGAAAGCGCCACTGCCTTATCGGACTCAGACCTGCCAAATGTTACTTGGCGGCTTTTTCTTCAGCCTTGGCCTTTGTCTTCGTGGCTGCGGCTTCGGCGCCAGCCTTCTCTTTGGTAGCTTTGGCTTCGACCCCAGCGGCTTTCTTTGCTGCTTTGGCCTCGGCTTGAGCCTTGACCATTGTTGCTTTAGCGTCAGCGATCGCCTTATCTTTGGCGGCCTTCGCATCCTTCACGCAGGCTTTCTGATCGGCAGCCGGCTTCTTCTTGCAATCCGCACTTGCTGCTTTGTAATTTGCCTTGGCATTCTTCTCGGCAAGCTTGTAGTCAGCCTTGGCGTCCGTTTTCTTCTCGGTTGCGGCGGCTGTCGTCTTGGTTTCCTTGGATTCGGCCTTGGCGTCCTTCTTCATTTCGGTCGCTGCGGCTTTCTCGGTTTTAACTTCAGCTTTGACTTCAGCTTTGACTTCGGCCTTGGTGGCGTCTGCTGCGGCGACGTTGAAGCTCACTGCGGCTGCAAAAACTGAAGCGATCAGTACAGATAACAATTTGCTCATGAAAGATTCCCCCTAAGATAACGATACGTAAAAGAATATGACTTTGGTCTTACTTTGGCATTAACGCGCGCTTATCTATCTGGTTGACCCGATATTAGGTCTTCAAGTGTCAATGTCGCTTGTTATGGAGAAGCCGTCGAACCCACCGCATGAAGCGCACGCTGGGGCGGGAGGCGGAATCCAAACGCGAGATACGCAAGCCTTACGCTGGGCCGCTCGCGTTTGCTGATGATGGGCAGGTAAGGGGGGTTACTACGCTCCCCAATACGGCGTCGCAATTCCCTCGCCCAGATCAGCCTCTATCAAGCGCTGCCGCACGGTTAACAATTTCTCAATCAGCGCCGGTTCATCGCGCGCGTAGGCGTCGGCGTCCGGGGTGCGCTTGACCACTACGCCGAGTAGCTCGGTGATGGCATTGCCGATGGAGTTTTGGCTGATGGTGACGATCAACTTGCCTTTGTCGTTGCGGTAGATCAGTTGCTTGAAGGCGGGCTGCCAGCGGATGGCGTTGGCGTACTTGGCATCTTTGATGCAGCGGTCGCGCACCATTTTCGCCGTCTTTAAAAAATCGTTGTTGAATTGCAGTTTATTTTCCACCAGCTCGGAGAAGTAGATATCGCGCGGCAACGCGGCGTTGCGGGTCGAGACTTGGGTGAAAAAAGTGCGATAAAAGTCGATAAAGCCCTTGAGAATCGTGTCGTATTCTTTCCAGAAGCGAATCTCTTTCAACGCTTCGACGCCGCCTTGCACCTCCCAGCTGGGCAAGCCTTGCGGATAGCCGGTGAGGGCGATTTTGCAGCTGCCATCTTGGCACGGTCGCAGTATTTGCAGATCGAGTTCGTCGAAGAAATCGCGGTATACATCGCGCATATGCGCTTGAAACAACGAGTGCTGGCCGCCATCGGTGAGATTGGGGTTGTTCAAGTCGGCGAGCGGTGCATCGCGTAGCGTCGCTTTATTGAAGACGATGAAGTGATTGTGCAGCATGCGAATGCTCGGCACGCCGGGCGAGGTGAGCGGCCAGGTCGCATCCAGGCTCGCCTCTCCGGTCAACACCAGGGTTTCGTCCGGATCGGGGTAACACTCCAACATGTAGTCGAAGATGATCTGATTCATCCGGTTCCACACGTTCTTTACCTGATCCGGCACCTGGGTCCGGCGTACCGGACGGCCAAGCGGGTCGAGGATGCGCTGCGAAGTGTTGTAGATGATCGAGGCGTCGAATTCGTTGCTGTGACCGAGCGCCTTACGATACAGCAGCAGCCCTTCCGAGTTTTGCAGCAGCCCGTTGTTGTGCGACAGGTCGTTGAGATTCTCGGTGCTGTTGAAAAATTCGTTCGGTTTCATGCCCTCCGGCACATCGAGCGGTATCGGACGAAATGGGGTGACAATCTCTCTTGGGCCGGACTGCATGTGCGCTATACCTCGAAATGTTTTTTATGGTGCGATCAATGGTTATTTAACATTCCATAATTCATGTCACGTTATCAAATCCCCCTAACCCCCTTTTGCAAAGGGAGG
>JADMJT010000051.1:0-10909 GCA_018781585.1 Burkholderiales bacterium | reverse complement strand
TTTGCAAAGGGAGGGGGGAGGGATTTGCATGACCAAGCTGGTACGTCATGATTTATGAAAAGATCGATAATAGACCGGTGATCGCATTGGGTTGTCAGAGTGGGGTATGGTATATGAAGCGGTGGGAGAGGTGAACAGTTGGCTTTTCTCTACCCTTACGCTGTGAAATCAATTTCAGGAGTTGAATTGCCAGCCGATAAAGCCATCCAAGAGACAGTCGTGTTAGTGCATGGCCTCTGGATGCGTGGCTGGGTGATGGCTTGGTTGGGGTGGCGGCTGCGACGCTGCGGTTTTCGTACCGTCGCTTTTTCTTATCCCTCCGTGCGCAACACCCTGTCGCAAAACGCGCTGCACCTGTCGCGCTTTGTTGCGGGGCTCGATGCACCGCGCATTCATTTTATGGGCCATAGCCTGGGTGGTCTGGTGCTGCTGCAAATGCTGGCCACGCACCCTGATCCGCGCATCGGCCGCGTGGTGCTGGCGGGGTGCCCGTACCGCGCCAGTTTCGCGGCTTGCAAACTCGCGCGCAAAGCACTGGGGCGATGGCTGATCGGGCGTAGCGTGTTGCAGTCCTTGGACCAACCAGCGCCGGCGTGCTGCGATCGCTACGAGGTGGGCGTGATCGCCGGTTGCAACCCCTTGGGCGCCGGCCGGCTGATAGGCGGGGTGCCGCAGCCCAATGATGGCGTGGTAGCGGTAGAGGAAACGGCGTTGCCAAGGGCAAGCGATCAGATCGTGCTCAATGTGTGCCACTCCGGCATGCTGTTGTCTGATCAAGTCGCGCGGCAGGCCTGCGCGTTTTTGCGCCAGGGCCATTTTTTACAAGATACGGAATTAAGCTGATGTTACCAATCTTGCGCACACTCAAGCTTGCCCTGATGCTGGGTCTTGCCGCCTGGCTTGGCGGCTGCGCCAATTTTTCCTATTACGTTCAAGCGGTGGGTGGGCAGCTAGACATCCTGCGTCGAACCCAGCCGATCAGCGAGATCACGGCCGACCCAAATGCCGATCAAAAATTAAAACGCACGCTGGCCAAAATCGTGCAGCTGCGTGAATTCGCCAGCCGCGAATTGCAGCTGCCGGATAACCCAAGTTACCTGAGCTACGCCGATCTGGAGCGTCCCTATGTGGTGTGGAATGTATTCGCCACGCCGGAGCTGTCGATCGAGCCTAAACAATCGTGCTTTGTGGGCGCGGGTTGTGTGACTTATCGCGGCTTTTTCTCGCAGGCCGAGGCGGAAGGCTACGCGCAGACGTTGAAGGAGGAGGGCTACGATGTCTACGTGGGCGGGGTACCCGCTTATTCCACGCTGGGCTGGTTCAACGATCCGGTGTTGAATACTTTCGTGCGTTATCCCGAAACCGAACTCGCGCGGCTGATTTTTCACGAGCTCGCGCATCAGGTGGTGTATGTGCACGATGACACGACCTTCAATGAATCCTTTGCCACTGCGGTCGAGTTGGAGGGGGTAGGGCGCTGGCTGGCAAACCACGGTACTGCCGAACAGCGCGCCGCATTTGACGCGGCACAGAGTCGGCGCACGGCGTTCACCGAGGCCGTGCGCACCAAGCGCCAGCAGTTGGAGACGCTGTTTGCCTCAAGCATGAGTGATGTGGAAAAGCGCACAGGCAAGGCGCGCATCTTTGCCGAACTGCGCGCCGAGCTTTCCCAGCTAAAAACGGCGACTACCGGAAAGAGCGCCCTGGACCAATGGCTAGCGCAGCAACTCAACAACGCACACCTGGCTTCGTTCTCCACTTACACTCAACTGGTGCCCGCATTTCGGGCACTGCTCATGCAGCAGCAGGGGGATATGGGGCGGTTTTACGCGATGGTCAAGGAGATGAGTTCGCTGCCTACGGCTGAGCGGGAGGCAGTGTTGCAGATGTCTATTGGGAGCGTAGCGCAACGATGAAAGGGCAAGAAAATCAAAAGTTGATGTTGAGAATGAATAGAGCATTTTTAAGAAAAAAACGATTTACATGCTCATGCGCATAAATTACTCGCCCGCCTTTTATCGCATCGCTCCCTTCGTAGGCTATCTCTTGGTACTCGCGCTGGAGGCGCAAGCGCAACATCTCTTCTCCGGATTCGACGTGCGTTGGTTGTATCCGCTGAAAATTCTGCTGGTAGTGAGCCTGCTCGTCGCGTTCCGGCAGTTTTACACAGAGCTGCGCGAGTTTAAATTTTCGCTGGGCGATGCGATTTTGTCCTTCGGCTTGGGCTTGCTCGTGTTGGTGGTGTGGGTCGGGCTGGATATTTCTTGGGCGGTGATCGGTGAGCCGGGCGCGGGCTATGATCCGCGCACTGCAGGGCAGGTGGATTGGCTGTTGGCCGGGATCCGCCTCGCCGGAGCGGCTTTGGTCGTGCCGCTGATGGAAGAGTTGTTCTGGCGCTCCTTCGTGATGCGTTGGGTGGATAAGCGTGATTTTCTATCCGTGAGTCCCGCTGCTGTCACTTGGCGCGCGGTATTGATTTCGAGTGTGGTGTTCGGCATCGAGCATCATCAATGGCTGGCGGGGATTTTCGCCGGTGTTGTTTACGCCGGGCTATATCGCCGCACCGGGCAACTTCACTACGCGATCTTCGCGCATGCCGTCACCAACGGCGCGCTCGGCGTTTGGGTGCTGGCAACCGGGCAGTGGCACTATTGGTAAATAGCGCTTTTGTTTAGCAGGGCTAATATTGCAGGTAGAGACTCAAATTCCGTAGATCTGATTGTAAGCAGCCAGGGCTTGAGCCACTTGCTTATTCGGTTTGGCTGGATCGCCGAGGCCGAACTCGGCTTGTAATGATGCTTTGTGGTCGGCGATGTAGTGAATGGCGCGGTTTAGATTGCCGAGCCGGTTCGGGATGAAATTACCCTCGGCGTTAAGTAAGTCTGCCGACTTGGCAAAATTTGCGCTGAATTCTTGTACCGTGTTCACGGCCGCTTGTTTGTCGCGCGCTAACACTGCGTCTAGTTTGCCGGTGTCGAGCGTTGCCTGTTTGGTGTGGGGGTCGATCGTGATGCCCAGATCGCTCAGGCCATGCAAGCCATCCTTGGCGCCAAAGAATTTATATTTAACGCTTTGCTCCAATTCATAGAGGGAAACTTCTGCTGCCTGGACGCCCTCGAGCATTCCCCCATTCTGTACGCTAGGTTTGAAGCGCTGAACCAAGCTGTTGTATTCGGCCGCAAAGCCTTGAAGCTGCGTTTGGATGTCGCTATTGGGCGTGGATGCGGTGATGCCGCTCAAGTGCTGGCCAACGGCCTCAATGTGCTCGACGTAGCCGCTCATTTTGCTCATTTCCGAGTACTCGGCTTTGTGCAGGATGTCGCGGTTGTTAATCGTGGTCATCATTTTATTCGCCGACGCTGGGTCGAATAACGCCAGGTTGCGACCGGTCGAGGGAGAACCCTTTGCTTGAGCGAGCAAAGAGATGGCGTCGTTCGGCGTGCTACTTGAAGCACGCTTTTGCGCCATCAGTGCCGAGAGAAAATCCCCCTTGGGATCATCGCTTGATCCAAAAAGCGAACCGATCATCAGCGATTTAAAATTCGCGATGTTTTGTAGGATTGAGATGGGTGACATATCCATAAGGTTGAATCCTTGGCTAATGAGGCATTTTCCCAGGAGGGGGTAGTGCTAGAAAAGCAAACATCGTGCCTAGGGTCGTATGTGCTTGTGTAGCGCCGGCATCCTTGCCGGCTAGTATCTGTTTCATCCGCAGCGGCAATTTTTCGCTTGCGATGGACTTTAGCCCCGGCAATTATTGCCAGGTTCGCGGCAAACGCTTGCTATGCTGGAAATAGGTATTTAAAGAGGCTGCTATGAATCGTTTACTTGCGTTCTGGTGTTTTATTGCATTGATCGGCCTCAGCCAGAGCAGTTTTGCGCAAGTCTCGCAAAAGGTGGTGGATATTCCTACCCGCCCAGGCGTGACACAGCGCTTTGTTTACCTTGCACCGATAGAGGCTAAAGCCGCGGTCATCCTGTTTGCCGGTGGACATGGCGGTCTTCAGATTCTTTCGAACGGCAGCTTCAAGTGGGGCGAAGGTAATTTTCTGGTGCGCACGCGCCAGCTATTTGCGGAAAATGGATTGGCCGTAGCGGTCATTGACGCGCCCTCTGATCGTCAAGCATCACCCTTTCTCAGTGGTTTTCGCCAAACACCGGAGCATATGGCGGACATCAAGGCAGTTATTGCTTGGCTTAAGCAGCAAGCCAATATCCCCGTTTGGTTAGTTGGAACCAGTAGAGGAACGCAGTCGGCCGCCTACATTGCGACCCAATGGGGCGTGAGCGATGGCGGGCCGGATGGGCTGGTGCTGACTTCCACGATGCTATCTGATAAAACGGGACGTCCGGTACCCGCGATGCCGTTACAAAATATTGCGCTGCCGGTTTTAGTCGTGCATCACGAGCAAGATGGTTGCAAGCATTGCGATTATCGGGAAATCCCACGCCTGATGGAAAAATTAAGCGCGACGCAGAGGAAGGAGTTGTTGACGTTTAAGGGTGGCGAGAGTCGCGGCGATCCATGCGAAGCCTATGCGTATCACGGCTTTAATGGATTGGAAAAAGAGGTGGTGACCAAAATCGCAGCATGGATTCGGGCAAAGTAAACCCCCGCTTGCTCACCCAAAGCGCAAGTAAGCAAGCGGGAATGCAGCGCAATTACTTAATCACGTGCCAGACATCTTTGACGTTATCACCCAGCTTGTCGCCTGCCTTTTGATCCTTAGCGAACAGATAGACAGGCTTGCCTTTGTAAGCCAACTGCTTGCTGCCATCATCGCGGGTGACGACAGAGTAATCACCGCTTACATCACCGACTGGGGTGGCTGGTGGCCACAAGGCGGCGCAGGGGCCATTACAAGTGCTTTTGCCGCTGTTGGCGGTGTCTTTGTCAAAGGTATACAGCGTCATGCCGGCGCTATCGACCAGCACGCCCCCCGCCATCTTTGCGGGTGGGTAGCTAGCGCAAGCAACCAAGAACAGGGCGAGCAGTGTGGCGATTAGATATTTTGCAATGCGATTCATTTTCTATCTCCTGAAATTAATGTTTGAGGTCTTACAGTGGAGTAAACAGCCGCCCAGTCTGTTTTATTCCAGGAGGAGGAAATTTTTAATTTGGGGAAAATGCAAAACACCAACCTTCTCGACTAGCCCAAAGTCGGGTAATCGATATACCCCTTAGCGCCAGGCGTATAAAACGTGGCCATATCCGGCGCGTTTTCCGCTGCGCCGGTTTGCCATCGGGCCACCAAGTCGGGATTGGCCAGGATGGGGCGCCCCACGGCGATGAGATCGCATTTGTCTGCGGCTAGGTCGCGCTCCGCGCGTGCAGCATCGTAGCCGCCGGAGAGAATCAGCGTGCGCTTAAACGTCGTGCGGAAGGTTGCCTTGATTGAATCGGGCACCGGCGGTGCACCCATCGGCGAATGATCCACCAGGTGAATATAGACCAACTCGCGCGCGTTGAGTTGTTGCGCCAGATAGGTGTACTCCGCTTCCATCGCATCGTACAAGGGCATGTCGTTGAACACGCCAAACGGCGAGAGACGGATGCCGACTTTGTCTTTGCCAATGGCGGCGATCACCGCATCGGCCACTTCGAGCACAAAGCGCGCGCGGTTTTCGATCGCACCGCCGTAACGATCCGTGCGCAGATTCGAGTTCGGACGGATGAATTGTTCCAGCAGATAACCATTGGCGCTGTGCAGTTCGATGCCATCCATCCCCGCTGCGATGGCGTTTTTCGCGGCTTGGACATATTCTGCGATGGCGGCCTGGATGTCTGCTTCACTCATCGCTTGGGGTACGGGGTGGGGCTGCAACCCCTCGGCATCGGTGTACATCTCGCCGGCGGCTGCCACGGCCGAAGGCGCCAGTAAGCGTGCGCCTGCGGGCAGATTAAGCGGGTGGCCGATGCGCCCGGTGTGCATGAGCTGCATGAACAGCTTCGCGCCCTGGGGGTGAACCGCGTCGGTAATGTGCTTCCACCCTTCGGTCTGGGCGGGGGAGAATATCCCCGGAATGCGCGGGTAACCTAATCCATTGGGTGAGGGCGAAGTGCCCTCCGTGATGATGAGCCCGGCGCAAGCGCGCTGTGAGTAGTACTCCACCATCAGCGCGTTGGGAATGTTGTCGGTGGCACGGTTGCGCGTCAACGGCGCCATGACCAGACGATTTTGCAAAGGCAGCGATCCGAGAACCGTTTCAGAAAACAGCAGCAACATTCATCAATCCTCCAAAGAGTGGCCGGCTATTTAAACACAGGCGTCAATAAACCTTCTGAGAAGCTGCCGCCAGCATTGCTTGGGCCGCGCGGGGTGATTGCTGCTAGTATTTTGGCTGCTTTATTTAAAGCGATTGCAATCACAGAAGGAATCAACGCTATGACCGAAGCGCGTCTGATCGATATCGAATCTAAAATCACCTACCTGGAAGACACGGTGCAGGAGTTGAACAACACGATTTACCAGCAACAGAAAATGATCGACCAACTGCACGCTGTGTGCGACTCCCTGGTTGCGCATGTGCGGGAACTGTCCGAGTCGGCACGCGAAGGCGGCACAGGCAACGAGCGGCCCCCGCATTATTAGCGGGCGGCTTTCCACGTTATGCATGCCAATCAGGCGTTTGGGTCAAAAGATAGGGAGTATTGTGGACAGGCGTTGTAAGGCATAATTCATCCAGAATGTTTCCCTCCCGCTACCTTAGGACAACAACGTTGTTCCAAAGGAATTGCGACACTGAAAGTACGCTGCTATGACGACGCGTAGAGATTTCATCAAGGCCCTTGCGGCGATTCCTCCCGTCTTGTGCATCGGGGAAAGCTGGGCCGCTAATAATGCTTTGAATGTGTCAGCATCGGGACTGGCGCAAGCCATCGAACTCAACCCGGGCGGACAAGCGTCGCAACTATTGCAAACATCAGTGAGCCCTTGCTCGGCGGGACGCTACCTGCTTGGGCGGAAATTTTCCGTGGGCGATGAAGCGGTCATGCGCATTACCGATATATTCAGTAACGTTGAAACCGGCACGCTGACCCTCAAAGTGACCCGCGTCGACGTCGATGCGGGTCGTGTAGAGCTGAATGAGGGTGAATGGGTGATGGACTTGATGGGCAATATTGTCAGAACGCCGCAATCTGACCTGCAAGATTCACCCCAGCAGATTGTTCCTGCCGAGCTGCAGCTTGGCAAGAAGTGGATCGCGACATGGCTGGAACAAGGCCCTGGTGACGGAACTCGGAAAGTAGAACTCGACATGAGCATCGTTGCTTTTGAAAAACTGCGAATCGCCGCTGGCGAATTTGATGCATTCAGAATCGAAGGCCATGGATGGTTCAATAACAAGTTTCAAATATCCCGCCGCTATTGGATCTCACCGGGGATTAATTTCGCGCTACGTTATGAGCATCTTCGTGCCGGCCCGTTGAGGGGCCGTAGCGACTACGCGGAGGCGGATCGCTATGAACTTGTTTCATTACGGCAGCAAGCCATGGACACAGCCTGTGCTGCGCGTTCTGGGCGCGATACCCGTACGCTAGTGATCAAGAGTAGCTGAGTATCCTATTTCCCCCTTTCCAGCGTGTCGCGCTGCCGCGCTGATGATTCTCTGATGTAATGCATTGTCTGTAGTTAATGTTGGCCAAAAATCCGCTTTATTTTTTCCTATACTGGAAGCTCCAAAACAAACAAGGAGCTTGATCATGAACATGCGAATGGCAGCATCTCTATTTTTCTTAGTGGCCCTGGTTGGCGGCTGTGCGGAGATGGGTAGTCTAGGTGGCACGAAGTATGGCGAATCGAGCGGCACGACAGCCGGCCAATCAGATCGCAATGGAACCATTACCCGATTGGAAAACGTGCAGGTCGATGACAAGTACAAGCTAGGGGTCGGCACAGCCGTGGGCGCCGTTGCAGGCGGCATTCTTGGCTCCGGGGTGGGCGACAGCACGACTGCCACGGTGGCGGGCGCGGTATTGGGCGGCCTAGCCGGGACGTATGCAGAAAGCAAATATAAAAAGCAGGACGCTCAGAAAGTGACGGTGAGGATGAATACCGGTGGGAGTGTGACGATACTGCAGCCGTCGGATAGTCGCCTCAGGGACGGCATGCTGGTACGCGTGGATGGCAGCGGCGAGAACGCCCGGGTGGTGCCACGGTAACGCTGAGTTGGAAGTGGGGTAGCCTACTTCCCCATTTCCAGTTTATAGCGCTGCCGCGCCGCTTCTTCTTTGCGCGCGTCGGCGACTTCTCGCATCACACCGCGCACATCGGCCGGTTTTTCGTCGCGCTCGAAGCGCCCCGTTAGTTCGCTCTCAGGCAGTAGCTTGCCGCTTTTGTAGAGCGACCAGATTTCCATACCGTAGTCGGTAGCCAACAGCTCGGGCGCAAACTGACCAAAATAGGTAGCCAAATTGCGCACATCACGTTCGAGCATGCTGAAGGCGTTGTTGTTGCCAGCGGCGTCGACGGCTTGCGGCAGATCGATGATGACCGGGCCGTGGCTATCGACCAGCACGTTGTATTCGGATAAATCGCCATGCACGATGCCCGCACACAACATGCGCACGACTTGCGTAATCAAGCTGCGATGATATTCACGCGCGACTTCTGGCGGTAATTGGATATCGTTGAGCCGGGGAGCGGCATCGCCGTTGGCGTCAGTGATCAACTCCATCAGCAACACACCTTCGTGAAAGTTATACGGCTGCGGTACGCGCACCCCGGCGGCGGCGAGTCGATACAGGGCATCGACTTCAGCGCTCTGCCAGGCTTCTTCCGTTGCCTGGCGGCCATACTTGCTGCCTTTTTCCATGGCGCGGGCGCGACGGCTGTTTTTGGTTTTGCGGCCTTCGGTGTAATCCGTGCTCTGGCGAAAGGCGCGCTTGTTGGCTTCTTTGTAAACCTTGGCGCAGCGGATCTCTTCGCCGCAACGCACCACATAGACCATGGCTTCCTTACCGCTCATCAACTGGCGCAGCACTTCATCGACCAGTCCGTCTTCGACCAGCGGTTCAATTCTTTTGGGGGTTTTCATTTGTCCTGATCAAATTTGAGCGAAGCGGAATTGATGCAATAGCGCAGCCCGGTCGGGTTGGGGCCATCATCGAACACATGACCTAAATGCGCGTCGCATTTGCGGCATAAGACTTCAGTGCGGGCCATCAGCAAACTTTTATCGGTTTCGGTGGCGACATTTTCAGCTGTGATCGGCGCCCAAAAACTCGGCCAGCCGGTGCCCGAATCAAATTTGGTGTCTGAGCTGAACAAGGGCTCACCGCAGCAGGCGCAACGATATAGTCCTTTCTCTTTGTTATCCCAGTATTGTCCGGTAAACGCGCGCTCAGTGCCTTTTTCCCGGCAAACCCGGTATTGCTCAGGGCTTAATTCGGCTTGCCACTCTTGCTTGGTCTTGGAGATTTTATCGCTCATGGGTCTGGATCCTTTTTGTCCTTTAGTGCTTCAACCTGAAAAAACTTGGCGAATTGTAGGGGTCGGGCATGCCTCGCCCCTACGGTTTGAAACCGCTAATCTACAGCGCCCAAGGGTTGAACACTTGCGGGTACGGCGCGAAATCTTGCACGTTGCGGGTGACCACGGTGAGGCCGTGGCATTGGGCGGTGGCCATTAGCAGGCCATCCATCACCGGCAGGGGCTGCCCGGCGAGCTCGGCGTGGGCGGCAATTTGCGCCCAGACGTGGAGCGCGGCGGCGTCGAGCGGCAGGATGCGCCCGGCAAAGCGCTGCTCCACCTTGCCCAGCCAGGCGGTGAGTTTCTGGTTGCGGCGCGGGTCGGCTTTGCGCAGTTTGAGGATGCCTTTTTCGATTTCCCCCAGGGTGATGACGCTGATGAACAGGCTGGCTTCGTCCTGCTCGTCCAGCCAGACGATTACTTCCGGCGCGGGGGCTTTTTTGGCGTATTCGGAAAGCGCGCAAGTATCGAGCAGCCAGCTCATAAATCGACGTTGCGTCCGGTGTCGCGGCTGCGGGGAAAATCCATATCTTCGACAGCGAGGTCGGGGCGCAGCAGCGCGGTAGAGAGCTTGCCCCGGCGCCGCGTGAGCCGGGCATATTCTTCCGCCGAAACCACCACCGCCGTCGGCTTGCCATGCACCGTGACCACCTGGGCATCACCGCCCGCCGCCCGTTTGATGAGCTGGCTGAAGTTACCCTTTGCTTCTTGCAATTGCCATTCGCTGTCCATAATGCCCTCCGCTAATTCTGTCCAGTCTGGCCAGAATTTAGCACAAAGCTTGCTGCTTGGCTATGCCTGACTATAGTTTCCATCATAGGGTCTAAACAACCGGCTTTAGCCGGTCAGCTTTAGCTGAGAAAATTGGCCAAGATGCTTGCTATAGCGCAAGGACAGGCACGCACCACTTCCTCCCTTTAGCAAAGGGAGGCTAGGAGGGATTTTCGTGACCAAGGTGGTATGTCATGAGTTATGTAATGACCGGAGGCAGGCTGCTGACATCGACGCCGCAATGGCTGGATAATGGCAATTCATCCATCGTCTCGGGAGCGTGCTATGAACGTTTTTCAGATTCGTCGAATGTTGTCTTGCTTTAGCTTGCTTTTATGTTTGATACCGGCGCTCTCGCTGGCGGCAGACAAGGTAGCAGGCCAAGTGACAGTGCAGTGGTTGGGCCACGCAGCTTTCAAGCTCACCTCTTTATCCGGCAAGGTGATCTTGATCGATCCGTTCATCACCAAGAACCCCAAGCTCTCTGCCGAACAAAAAGATCTGACCAAGCTGGGCAAGATAGACCTGATACTGGTCACGCACGCGCACGGCGATCACGTGGGCGATGGCCCGGCGCTGGCCAAGCAGCACAATGCGCCGCTGTATGGGCCAGCGGGTTTAGGCAACACGCTGGTCGCCTTGGGTGAATTGCCCGCTGAGTTAGC
>JADMJT010000012.1 GCA_018781585.1 Burkholderiales bacterium | reverse complement strand
TGGAAGTGGAATTCAACAACGGCAGCGTCATGCAGTATTCGCGCGTATCAGCCGATTTGCATCGGCGCATGATGGGCGCAGGCTCAGTCGCCAGTTTTTTCGAGGATCATATTCAAGATACGTTCAGTGAGAAAAGGATGCGCTAACCACAACTCCATACACAAAGCTTCAGTCGCAAAGCATTGAGCTGCACTGGTGTTGACTGTGGGACCCCTCTGCACCGCCGAGTAGCGCAGCCATGCCCAGAGTATCCAAGGGGAAGACGGGGTGGCCAGTGAGTTGTGTGGCTGGGAAGGAATAAACGTGGTCTGTCCCCTATTTACGTGTGTTATGACTTACTAAAGAAACGTCATAACACAAGATGTGACCCTGGCTCTTGTGACCCTGGCTCTTGATAACACAAGATGTGACCCTGGCTCTTGGTGACCCTGGCTCTTGCTGGCTCTGACTGCAAGATGTGACCCTGGCTCTGACTGGCTCATGACCCTGGCTCAGGCATGTTATTTTGATTTTTTGATGCTGGCTGTTGGTTGGTCTTTCTGGGACCAGCTTGGCCATGTTGCACCTCCAATCGGTTAGATGGAGGTGTCAATTATTTCGGGGGGAAGGTTAGCGTCCCACTGGAGCGGCGGGTTATGCCTCATGTTTATCAGGAGAACTGTCGTCGTGCTCAGACAAGAAAGAGCGCAGAGCGTCCATGTCGGCAGATGAGAACTGAAGATGATGGAGATTCTCTCCTGTGACAAGCGCACTCATACGTCCACAAAGATAGGCGAACTCGTATCGCACGAGCTCGAGTTCATGCAATGAATACTCACGCTCCAAGCGTGTTCCGCCCTCTTGACCTATACAGTAGAGGGACAGCTTTCCCTGAATTTGATTGTCCACGACGCCTAATGTCTGCATCTTGATCAGGATGTGTCCGTGCGCAATAAGGTTCCGGTCCGTCTGGAGGCTTTTCGCGTCAGCTACGAGTTGATCTACCGACCTAAGTATTGCGTGATGATCTTTAAAGCGGGGTTGGCATGCTTGCCGAAGCCGTTTGCTCCGTCTCTTAAATGATTCCATCTCCCATCGATCGGATACGTCGCCAGCTGCGATAAGAAGCTTCTCCAGGAGCCGATTGAAAGACATGTCGAACTTGCTCCACGCACCAATGATATGTCCGATAAGAAGTAAAAATTCCTCAGGGATACCTACGAATGATGAGGGGAGCCTTGCACGGCTTGGATCAAACGGAGGCATCGCGAACGAAAAAGGATGTGGAGATGTGCTTGACTGTTCTTCGTTCTTCATCGGAGCTCAGCGGTTCAAAGATCGCGAGTGAAATAGAGAGAAATAGGGTCAGACTCGATTAATTCACGAGGGTGCGACGCCCAATCAAAATCAATAACAATCAAGCCGCCGCCGAAGTCTGGCGCGATAAATCGCCCACACCGAGGAGCAAGCCCGCTATAGAAATATCCTCGTCAAGCGCATCCCAATGCAGACCTTTTGAACTGATCTCTACAAGTTGACGCTGTTCGGCGGTGGCATGCAAAAGTCGTGGAAACCATGCCAAGGGCACAGCGAGTACCCGCCCATCAGATAGATCGACCCACATACTGTTGTCGTCAAAGCGTACGGATTTAGCAGAAGTGTTCATTCCAACTCCTTTCGATCAGTTCAACGTTTTGCTCCACAACTTCAAGCAACTCGCGCAGTGCAAAATACCACGACCCTATCCCAGCCACCCCACCACCTCACCCAGCGGTATCTTGAAATAATGATCCACCAACAAAGCCGCAAACAACAGACTCAAATACAAAATGGAATAAGCAAAAGTCCGCTTAGCAATCGCATCCGTATAATGCTTCCAAATCAGGTAGGCGTAGTACAGGAAGACGCCGTCCAATACCAAGGCCGATGCTAAATACACCAGCCCGCCCATGCCGGTCGCCACCGGCAGTAACGTCGCGGCGGTGAGAATCACGGTGTAGAGCATCACATGCAATTGAGTAAATTGTTCGCCGTGGGTCACGGGCAGCATGGGCATGCCGGCCTTGGCGTATTCATTCTTGCGATACAAGGCCAAAGCCCAAAAGTGCGGCGGGGTCCAGGTAAAAATAATCAGGAACAGCAGCAGCGCATCGGCGCTCACTTCGCCGGTCACGGCGGCCCAGCCCAGCACGGGGGGCATGGCGCCGGAGGCGCCGCCGATGACGATGTTTTGCGGGGTGCGCGGCTTCAAGATCACGGTGTAAATCACCGCATAGCCGACGAAGGTGCCGAGCGTAAGCCACATGGTGAGCGGGTTGACCCAGGTATTGAGCAGCACCAAGCCGGCGCCGCCGACCACACAGGCGAAGAGCAAGGTTTGCGGCGAGGTCACTTCGCCTTGCGGTAGCGGGCGGGCGCGGGTGCGAGCCATGAGGGCGTCGAGTTTTTGCTCGATCAGGCAATTCACCGCAGCCGCAGCGCCTGCCACGAGCGCGATGCCGATGGTGGCGGCAAGCAGGATCCTGAGCGGCACCATGCCCGGTGTGGCCAAGAACATGCCGATCACTGCGGTGAACACGATCAGCGATACGACGCGCGGCTTGGTGAGCTGCAAGAACTGCTGGCAGCGGATGAGCCATTGATTTTGTAGCAGGGTGTCCATATTCAAATACCTCAATGATTGAGCTTTTCATAAATCATGACACGCTTCAAATCCCCCCTATCCCCTTTTACAAAGGGGGCACCCATAGGACTCTGCCTAGAACAACTTCCTCCCTTTGGAAAAGGGAGGCTAGGAGGGATTTACGTGACCAAGGTGCTATGCCATGAATTATGTAAAGATCAATAAACCCTGTGCATTAACTCCTCTTCAGCGCTTTTGTCAGTCTAAAATTTAATATTATCAGGCTAACGAGCAGCAGCGCCGCCACGCCGTTGTGCGCTACAGCTACCGACAGCGGTAGGCTGAACAGCACGTTGGAAATTCCCAGGCCGATCTGCAGCAACAACACGAGCCCGATCACAGCACCTAGCTTGGCGAGGGAGGGTATGCGCAGCATCTTAAACACGAGCACAGCCAAGAACAGAAAAGTAATCAGCGCCCCCACTCGATGCATCCAATGAATCGCGGTGAGCGAGTCCAGCGACAGCAATTCGCCTTGTGCGGTTTTGCCCAACTCGCGCGTGAAATGAAAGGCATGATTGAAATCCATGGCCGGCACCCAAGCCCCCTTGCAGGTGGGGAAATCAGCGCAGGCCAGCGCGGCGTAGTTGGAGCTGACCCAGCCGCCCAAAGCGATCTGTAAAAACACGACCACCAGCCCCGCCAGCGCCCAACTTTTCATGCGCGCTGCGTCTTGGATGCGCATTTCGGGAATATCGCGGCTTTGACGCTGACCCAACCACACCAGCAGCGCCAGCGTGCTCACCCCGCCAAGTAAATGCAGGGTGACGATCACCGGCTTGAGCAGTAAGGTCACCGTCCACATGCCGAGCAGCCCCTGCAAGATCACCAGCACGATCAGCACTAGGGGCAAGCCAATGCCTTGCATCAGTTGCTCTCGCTTCACCCAGGCCATGACGCCGATGACGACAATGAGCAAACCCAGTGTGCTGGCGAAATAGCGGTGCACCATTTCTTTCCAGGCCTTGTGCGCCGATACCGGGCCGCCGGGCTGCGCCGTTTCCGCTTGCGCGATAGGCTCGGCGGCATGTGCGGGCGAGAGCTTGCCGTAGCAACCGGGCCAATCGGGGCAGCCGAGGCCCGCATCGGACAGGCGCACATACGCGCCCAGCACGATGACCCCTAACGCCAATAACGTAGCCGCGATAATCAGTTTTTTAAACATGACTTATCCAATTTGAGAATATTTGAGCAAGCGCTCCAAGTCTTTATGCATGCGCTTCATATCCGGGTTCGCCGGCCAACGCAGCATCAAGTTACCCAAGGGGTCGATTAAGTAAATATGCTGCTTCACGTTTTCCTTCGCGGGAAGCTTGGCGATCAGCGTGCCCGTAGCGTCTTTCAGTAACAGCATGCTATCGATCTTTTGCTTTAATACCGGGCTCGGCACGGCATTGTCCGTCACCAGCCACAGCCGCACCAAGCGCTCTTGCTCGCGGCCTTGCATCAGCCGCACTTGGCGCATGGCATACAGTTTTTGCTCGCATGCAGCGTCGCAGCCCCCTGCATCCACCTGTACCATCAGCCACTTGCCGCGCAATGCTTTCAAGGTGATCTGCCCGCCCTCCAGCTTGGCAAGGGTTAATGTTTCCGGCAACGGCTCGGGCTGGATCAGTTCGCCATAATTGCGCGCGGCGCCCTGCGGCTGCCAGACAAAATAAGACAGATAAGAGGCAATCAGCGGAATAGCGAATACGGCTAACACCAAGAGCAATCTTCGTTTATTTTTGCTTGCGTCGTTTTGCATATATCACCACGTAAATTACGATTGTCGCGACGGCAAGCGCGAACCACTGGAAAGCATAGCCCACATGCTTCTCGATCCCGACATCAGGACGGTCCCAATGCCGCATCAGACCATCTCCATTCTCGTTCAACTGCGTGACCACCACCGGTTGCACCGGGTAGCGTAATAGTCCCGCCATGCGCTGCATATTCAGATTTTGCCAGACCTTACCCTCAACGGTTTGCGTCGAGAGTTCCAAATATTTACTGCTCGGCGGCACGGCAATACCTTCGATCACGATCACGCCCAAGGGGGTGCGTATCTCCGGCAACAGCGTACGATCCACACCCCGTGCCACCCAGCCGCGATCGACGAGCACATACAAGGCAGCGTTATTCACCTTTAGGGGCGTGACCACGCGATACCCCGGCTTGCCATTCAGCACACGATTATCCAGCAATATCTCATGCGCCGGATCGAATTGTCCTACCACGCTCACCCGCCGATAACGAAACGCTTCGGCATCGACTAAGGATCCCGGCAAAACGACTGGCGCGGATTTTTCCTGCGCGTCGTAGCGCGCTTGCAAGTCACGCTTAAATTGCGCGCGATTCGTCTGCCAAATTCCGGCGGATGTGGCGAGCGCAAGCACGACGATTGCCGCCACGGTGGGGAGCCAGAACGGTCGCCGCCGTTTAGTCATCGCGTGCATGGCGAGCAGTACGGCTTTCCGCTACACTGGATCGATTCCATCTGCCAATATCTAAGCCTGGAGCCAACATGTCGCCCATCGTTTCCCGCATCATTATCATCGTTTTTCTGTTGCTCATCGTCGGCAGCCTGGCTTCTGCACTCTACTATCTGGTTAAGGATAAAGGCAGCTCTGACCGCACCGTAAAAGCGCTCACGGTGCGCGTCACGCTCTCCGTCACCCTATTCTTGTTGTTGTTGGCAGGCTTCTATTTCGGGATCATTCCCGCTCGGCACTGAGCCACGCCCAGGTATCGATTGTAAGGGCAAGCACCCTATGCATTCGTACTTACCTCCGCCCTAAAAACAAAAATGGCGTCGCGATACTGCCGCGACGCCAAATCCCCTTTTTTATTTTTAGTTACTAGGAGTGTTCTCCTCCACCGCTTATCGGGTGCTTAGAGCCAGTACACGAACACAAACAGGCCAAGCCAGACCACGTCCACAAAGTGCCAATACCATGACACGGCTTCAAATGCGAAGTGGGATTCGGGTTTGAAGTGCCCTTTCAAACAGCGCACTAAAATCACCGCCAGCATGATGGTACCGATGGTCACGTGGAAGCCATGAAAGCCGGTAAGCATGAAGAAGGTCGCGCCATAGGCGCCGGCACCCAGCGTCAGCCCCATCTTTTCGTAAGCATGATGGTATTCATACGCTTGCAAACCTAGGAACACGACGCCCAAGATCACGGTCAGGGCTAGCCATAAGTTGAGCTGGCTACGATTGCCTTTTTTCAAGCCCCAATGCGCGATGGTCAACGTGACACCAGAAGTCAACAAAATCAGGGTATTAATCGCGGGGATACCCAGGGCCTCCATTGGAGAGAATTGGTTCGCACCTGCGGCAACTTCCTTCCCGAAACCAATATTTTCAGCGCCCATTGGGCCTGCGGTAGGCCACGTTGCTTTAAAGCCTTCCCACAACAATGCATTGGTGTCGCCCTCGCCCAACCAGGGCACCGACAACACGCGCATATAAAATAGCGCACCGAAGAAAGCAGCGAAGAACATCACTTCTGAAAAAATAAACCAGCTCATACCCCAACGGTATGACAAATCCACCTGTGGGTTGTATTTGCCGGATTGGGATTCTGCGATCACCGTGCTGAACCAGCCAAACATCATGTAAAACAGCACCAGCAATCCTGCCAACATGAACCAGCCGCCTGGCGCGATGTGGTTTGCCCACATCACCAGCCCGCTGGTCAGCAGTGCCAGCGCGGTCGAACCGACGATGGGCCAACCCGATGGCTCCGGAACATAGTAGCCCCCTGCTTGATGTTCACTCATTTCTGCTCCTCCTTAAGAGTCGAATCGTTAATATCGATTTAAAATTGCTTGCTTCAAAAGCTTTATTTGGCGGCCAAGTGGGTGACCAGATACACCACCCCTAACAATACCGCGATAAACAATGCCGCGCCGATCAAGCCAGCCGCGATTACCTGACCGAGCGTAAGCTTTACCGCATCCGAATCATAATCGGTGCGCTTGCGCACACCGAAAAAGCTCCAGAACACGGCGCGCGCGGCTTGCAGAAAACTGGTTTTACGCGGCGCTTGTTCCATATTGTCCTATGAAGCGTTGCCCGCTTTTACTTGTTCGTAAAACGTGTACGACAAGGTGATCGTATGCACGTCTTTGGGTAAATCGTTTTGTATGACAAACTGCACCGGCATGAATTTTTCTTCGCCTGGCTTGAGCGTCTGCTCCGAAAAACAGAAGCACTCTATCTTCTTAAAAAAACCGCCTGCGCGCATCGGTCCATAACTGGGAATGGCCTGACCAACAATCGTGCGGTTGGTCGTATTCACCACCCGGTACATCACTTGCTTTAATTCACCTGGGTGAACGCGCAAGCGAGCGGTCATCGGCTCGAACTTCCACGGTAAATCTTTGCCCACATTCGCATCGAACTCAATGCTGACCCAGCGTGCCGGATCCATCTGCGTATTCGATACCGTAATCTTGTCTTTCGAGATGCCGGTCACTTCACAAATTTTCTTGTAAAACGGCACCAACAAGAAACCAAAGCCAAACATCAAGACCGTGACGATGATTAATTTCTTGAGTACGGTCGTATTCTGTTGCTGTGCGTCAGCCATGACTTACCACTTCTTGGTGAACGTCCAGAGCAAAATCGCAAACACAATCGCCACCAGAATGGCTGCGGTGAGATATTTATTTCGCTCATTCGGTTGCATATACACTCAGCCCGGATTTCGGAGCGATCACTTGACCGCTCCTAAACCGATTACTTAACGTTTGGTGGTATCACAAACGAATGGTAGGGCGGCGGGGAAGACAAGTGCGTCCACTCCAACGATTCTGCGCCTTCCCATGTATGGCCGGCCGCTTTCTCGCCACCCTTGATGCATTTGAGCACGACCACCAACAAGATCAATTGGCTGAGACCGAAGCCGAATGCACCAACCGTTGCCATCGCGTTGAAGTCGGCGAACTGCAAGGCATAGTCCGGAATCCGGCGTGGCATGCCCGCCAGCCCCAGGAAGTGCATCGGGAAGAACAAGATATTAAAGAAGATAGTAGACAGCCAGAAATGCCACTTGCCAAGCTTCTCGTCATACATATGGCCTGTCCACTTCGGCAACCAGAAATACACGCCGGCGAAGATCGCATACAGCGCGCCCGACACTAGCACGTAGTGGAAATGCGCTACGACATAGTAGGTATCCTGTAATTGAATATCCACCGGGGTAATCGCCAGCACGAGGCCGGTAAAGCCGCCAATGGTGAACAAGCACACGAAACCGATCGCAAACAACATCGGGGTCTCAAAGGTCATCGAACCGCGCCACATGGTGGCCACCCAGTTGAACACTTTCACGCCGGTGGGCACGGCGATCAACATGGTCGCGTACATAAAGAACAACTGCGCCGAGGTCGGCATGCCGGTGGTGAACATATGGTGCGCCCACACGATGAACGACAAGATCGCAATCGAGGCCGTCGCATACACCATGGAGGCATAGCCGAACAGCGGTTTACGTGCAAAGGCCGGAATGATCTGCGACACGATGCCGAACGCCGGCAGGATCATGATGTACACCTCGGGATGACCGAAGAACCAGAAAATGTGCTGGAACATCACCGGATCGCCACCGCCCGCTGCATTGAAGAAGTGGGTACCGAAATGACGGTCGGTCAGCAGCATGGTCACCGCGCCTGCCAACACCGGCATTACCGCGATCAGCAAGTAAGCGGTGATCAGCCAGGTCCACACGAACAGCGGCATCTTCATCAACGTCATACCAGGCGCGCGCATATTGAGGATGGTGGTGACAATGTTGATCGCGCCCATGATGGAGGACACGCCCAGGATATGCACCGCAAAAATGGTCATATCGTTGGAGATGCCGCCTTGCAGGAACAGCGGCGGATACATGGTCCAACCACCCGCCGATGCGCCGCCCGGCACAAAGAACGAGGCGATCAGCATGCCGCCAGCTACCGGCAGCAACCAGAAGCTCCAGTTGTTCATGCGTGGGAAAGCCATATCAGGCGCGCCGATCATCATCGGTACTTGCCAGTTGGCGAAGCCGACGAAGGCCGGCATGATCGCGCCGAACACCATGATCAGGCCATGCAGCGTCGTTAGCTGGTTAAAGAACTCCGGCTGCACAATCTGCAAACCCGGCTGAAATAGCTCAGCACGAATCAGCAGCGCTAAACAGCCGCCGGCAAACAGCATAATGAATGCGAACCACAAGTACATCGTGCCGATATCTTTGTGGTTGGTAGATTTAACCCAGCGCATCAGACCGGTCGTAGGACCGTGGTCGTGGCCGTGATCGAGTGCGTGTGTGGCTTCCATTGTCGGCCTCCTTATTTACGTAATGCTTTGATGTCGGCGGGCTGGACCAGATCACCGGTCTTGTTGCCCAGGCCATTGCGCTCGTAAGTGACGACCGCAGCCAGATCCACATCGTTAAGTTGTTTGCCGAATGCAGCCATCGCGGTGCCCGGCTTGCCGTCCATCACGATAGCAATGTGCGCGGCTTTGTCGCCCGTCGCGATCTTGGAACCCGTGATCGCGGGGAAAGCAGGCGGAAGCCCGGCGCCATTGGCTTGATGGCAGGCGGCGCAGTTGGCGGCATACACTTTTTCGCCCTGCGCTTTCAGCTCACCCGCACTGTAGGTCTTGTTCGGGTCCATGGTCACGGCGGCCGATTTGGCTTTTTGATCCGCTACCCACTTGGCGTAGTCGTCCGCAGACTTTACTTCCACCACGATCGGCATGAAGCCGTGATCCTTACCGCACAATTCAGCGCACTGGCCGCGGTAAGTGCCGGGGGTTTTCGCTACGAACCAAGCATCTTTGATATAGCCCGGAATCGCGTCTTGTTTAATGCCGAAGGCCGGAACCCACCATGCGTGGATCACGTCATTCGCTGTTAGCAGCAGACGGATTTTCTTGCCGACCGGTACCACCATCGCGTTATCCACTTCCAGCAGATAGTTTTCGCCTTTTTTGGCGCTGCCGTCGATTTGGTCACGTGGTGTAGAAAGCGTTGAGAGGAACTTTATACCCTCGGTGCGATAGTCATATTCCCACTTCCACTGATAGCCGGTGACTTTGATGGTCATATCCGGATTGGCAGCATCGCGCATATTGAGGATGACTTTTGTGGACGGGATCGCCATGGCGGTCAGAATGATGAAGGGAATAATCGTCCAAATGACTTCGACGGTGGTGTTTTCGTGGAAATGCGCGGCTTTGTGTCCGACCGATTTGCGGTGTTTCCAAATCGAATAGAACATCGCGCTAAAAACCACGATGAATATACCCACACACACCCACATGATCAGGATGTGAAGATCAAATATCTGCTGCGCGACCTCACTTTGCGGCGTGGGAAGATTGTATTTCGATTCCTCCGCCCACGCGGCCATGGACATCAGGGCCGCGAGCGCCCCCATTCCCAGTCCCTTCAACTTACTTAGCATTGGCTACCCTTTTAGCTGGTTAAACCCATTTACTTAAAAATAAAACCGAATTCTTTAAGGACGACCCCTTAAGAAGC
>JADMJT010000006.1 GCA_018781585.1 Burkholderiales bacterium | reverse complement strand
TCCCTCCCGTTCAGTTTCGACCTTAACATGTGTCTACTGAAGCGGGTGAAGTCCAAGGCGCAGTTCTGGCAGCGCTGGGCCATGACGCCGTTGAACGAGCGACAAGTGAAGATGCTCAATCGGCTGCTCGATGGATTTGAAGGCAAGCTCACCAGTAGCAAGTGGGCAACGATTGCAAAGTGTTCGATGGATACCGCGCTGCGCGATATCACCGAGCTGCTAGCCATTGGCGTGTTAAGAAAATCTGCAGCGGGTGGGCGCAGCACCAGCTATGAGTTGAACTGGCCACTGAAGTTGTAAGCGCGGAAATAAAAAACGCCGCCCCAGTTGGGACGGCGTTTTCGTTTTTGGTGGGGCGGGGGGGATCGAACCTGTCCGTCTACTTCCTTGGCAGTACCGAGATAGACGGGCATCTCAGGCAAGTACGATTCTTGTTACTACCCCCAGAAATACCCCCATCGCCGGTATCGATGCATTCTTGGCAGCGTCGGAGGTGAGCGCAGGTTCAATATCGCGAATGCTACGGCCAGTTTCGTCATCGCCTGTCGATGTGCTGACCCTGGAAGTGACCGGCGGTTTCTCCTGCAGTGGCAGTTCGTTCCATATTCGCAGGACCATCTCCAGTCCCAACGGCCTAGGACCAAAGTCTAATAGCCGAGCGGCCCCCCTGTAGCTAGCCTGAATCCCCATGAACGAGTGCATGCGCGACGGGATGAAGCGCGATATCGGCAGGCACTGCGTCCGAAGTCACCGGAAAGGCTGAGCCGGATAGAGGCCAAATGCAAAAGAACACGTTCGAGCTTGAAAACTTCTCGCTGCTTGGCGGCCCGCTGCACCGGGTAGGGCGTCGCGTGGGCCTCGTTCGTGGCGGAGCAAATACGGTCGCCCTGGGATTGGCAGTCGCGGGGTTTTTGTGGGGCATCATGGTAGTGCTGGCATTCATCGAGGGGATCAGCCATCAGTTGTTCTCCCTCACGGTGATTGGCGGACATGCTCGCCTGCTGGCGGCCATTCCGCTGCTCTTCCTGTGCGAATCCGTATTCGATCCGCGGACGGCAGCGTTCGTGCAGACGCTCGTGCGTTCGGGCGTCGTGCCCGAGTCTGCACTCCCGGTTCTGGAAGCCGAAGCATCGCGCATCATGCGTTGGAAAGATGCCTGGCTGCCGGAAACGATATGCCTGTTGGCGGCCGTGTTGTTTTCGCTGACCGGCGTGCAGGTGCACTTGTCAGGCGCCACGTCGGCACTCGATGCAGGCCACACCCTGTCCGACCTGACGTGGACTGCGTGGTGGTATTGGGGTGTCTGCCTGACGTTGTTTCGCTTCCTGATGTTTCGCTGGCTCTGGCGGCTGGGCCTGTGGTGTTTTTTCCTCTGGCGCATATCGAAACTGCAACTCGATCTCGTGCCCACGCACCCCGACTATGCCGCTGGGCTCGGAAGCCTGGAGGTCGTGCAGACGCAATTCGTGCCATTGGTTCTCGCGCTCTCAGTGGTTCAATCCGCATCGTTGGCGGGGGAAATTTCCTCCGGCTCATTGGCTTTCGAAGCGATATATCCGTCCATGGCCTTTCTCCTGATCGTGAACGCCGTACTCTTTCTCGGACCGCTGTTCATTTTCGCCCCCAAGCTGTGGGCCTGCCGGTTGAAGGGGCTGAGCGACTACACGGTGTTGGGCTCAAGCTACGTCAGGCGCTTCGACCGGAAATGGATGGGCGCAACGGCTCCGCCGGAAACGGAGTTGTTGGGCACGCCGGATTTGCAATCCCTGGCGGACTTGGGCAACAGCATCGAGGTCGTGCGCAATATGCGCTGGGTTCCGATGAGCCTGCGTCTGACCAGGGACATCGTGATTGCTGCGCTGCTGCCGATGTTGCCGCTACTGGTGCTCAAGTTTC
The DNA here is from genome assembly GCA_018781585.1 of Burkholderiales bacterium. Taxonomy (GTDB): domain Bacteria; phylum Pseudomonadota; class Gammaproteobacteria; order Burkholderiales; family Thiobacteraceae; genus RBG-16-58-11. The sequence goes on along the minus strand of JADMJT010000006.1, from coordinate 89,969 downwards.
CCGTCACGGAGCTGGCAGAAAAGTTTTTTACGCGGCTGGTCGGTTTGTGAGTCAGGTACGGCGCATGGCCCGCAAACTGTTCGATGGCTCAACGCAAAGATTGAAGAAAACGGAAAGGAGGCCGACGTGACGGATCAAGCAAGCAAGTCATCCAACGAATTGGCGGAAGATCGAACGGATCTCGCGACAGGGCGCACGGTGATGGCGGTGGACCGCTCCTTGATGGCGTGGATTCGAACCGCCCTTTCCATGATCAGTTTTGGCTTCACCATCTACAAGATACTCGATGGCCTCCAGCAAAGCGGCGGGCCCCTGGTGCACGACTACAGCCCCCGGACCATCGGATTGTTCCTGACCGGCCTGGGCACGGCCTCGATGGTGGCGGGCACCATCGAGTACTGGCAGAGGATAAAAATGTTGCGCGAGTACCATGTCATCAAGACCTGGCGGCCCACGTTCATCATGGCCTTGATCATGTCGGTCACCGGCTTGTTCCTGTTTCTGAGCATCATCACCAAACTGCTGTGAACATGGCCTTGGATTCGATCACGATTATCGAGACGGGCGCGGCGGCGCTGCTTTTTGCGCTTACCTTCCTGGCGGGTGGCCGGGTGCATCCGTTCCGTTCGCTGATTCGAGATCGCCGCAGCATCATCTCATTCGGCGCCGGCATGTCCGCTGCCTATGTGTTCGTGCACTTGATCCCGGAACTGCATGGCGTGCGCAGCAGTTTTGTGGACGAGGTCGGCGCGCCTCTGCAATTTAAAGGCATGGTGATCTATTTTCTCGCGCTGGTGGGGTTCCTCGTCTTCTATGGCCTGGATCATTTGCGTGCCCATCTGCGGTCATCTCCCGAAGCAGAACAATCCGGGCTGAACTTCAGGCTGCATATCGGCGGATTCGCGGCTTACGTCTGGCTGGTGGCGTATTTGCTGGTGAATAACCTGGAAGAAACGCAGGTCTCCACCGCCCTGTACACGGCGGCCATCTGTTTTCACTTTTTATCGGTGGACCACTCCTTGCGTCGCGAACATGGCGCGCGATACGAGCAGGCCGGTCGATTCGTCCTTGCCGCAGCGTCCCTGCTCGGCTGGGGGATGGGGCAATTGTTTGCCATGCCGCACTGCGTTCTGGCGCTGCTGGTGGCATTCATATCCGGCGCCATCATCATGAACAGTCTCATCATGGAACTGCCCTCCGAAAAAGATGGCCGCTTCCTGGCATTCATGGCGGGCGGTATCGGGTATGGGCTGATTCTATTGCCATTGGGTTGAAATCAAGGAGAAGCGATATGGACGACATCTGGATGCGCGTTATGGAGAACATGACTGACCGGGTCAGCGGGCCGCTGAAATTCCGATTCATATTGCAGCCGGTCATGGCTGCAATATTTGCCATCATGTCGGGGTTAAAAGATGCGCGGACGGGCAAACCGCCTTATTTCTGGTCACTCGTTACCGATCCTGCGTCCCGTGCCGACATGCTCAAGGACGGCTGGAAAAGCGTCGGCAAGGTATTCGTTCTCGCGCTGGTGCTCGACGTCGCGTACCAGATTTATGTATTGCATTTCGTGTATCCAGGCGAGGCGATCATCGTCGCGTTGGCGCTGGCGATCGTGCCCTACCTGATCCTGCGCGGGCTGGTCACGCGCATTGCTCGAAGCAAATAGCCGGTGCGGCGGCAAATGAACCTAGAAAAAGCAAATCAAATGCAGCCACAGAGAACACAGAGTTCACAGAGAAAAGCCAAGGGGTTAACGTGCGGATCGAACGCACCCAGCGGGTGCGCGTGCGTATCTCGTAAAACCCCTTGAATCTCTGTGTTCTCTGTGATCTCTGTGGCGAACTGCTTTTTATTGGATGAATTCCGCAAGCGAACTAATAAGGTAATCGCCATGTATGAAAACATGACCATCCTCGCCGCATTCGTCTTCGTCTACAGCATCGCCAGCGGCGGGCTGGCAAAAACGCCGGTCAACGGGGCGATCGTGTTTACCGCATTCGGCGTGCTTCTCGGCCCGCCCGGATTCGGTTTCCTCCAGTTGAGCGCGGGCACGGAGCAAATCCGCCTGCTCGCCGAGCTGACCCTTTCCCTGGTGCTGTTCACCGACGCCGCCAATTCCAACCTGGACGTGCTCAAGCACAGTTTCCGCGTTCCCGGCCGGCTGCTGCTGATCGGGCTGCCATTGACCATCCTGCTTGGCTTCGGCGTTGGCGTACTCCTGTTCGACAAGCTGTCCCTGCTGGAGATTGCGCTGCTGGCAACCATGCTGGCGCCGACCGACGCGGCGCTAGGCAAGGCGGTGGTGACGGACGAGTCCGTCCCGCCCACTATTCGCGAGGGCCTGAACGTGGAAAGCGGTCTGAACGACGGCATCTGCGTGCCGGTTCTGCTCCTGTTCCTCGCCATGGCCACACACCCCGCCCAAGGTGGCGTTTCGATGCTGGCGCTGAATCTGGTCGCCGGACAAATTGGTCTGGGCGTTGTCATCGGCGCCGTCCTGACCTTGCTCGCCGCCTGGCTGTTCAAATTTTTTGCGCGCATGGGATGGATCAGCGAAAGCTGGCGGCAGTTGCCTGTTCCGGCGCTGGCGGTGGCCTGTTTCGCGATGGCGCAGTGGCTGGGCGGCAGCGGATTCATCGCCGCCTTCACCGGCGGGCTGCTGTTCGGCTGGCTGGCGAAGGAGCACAAGCACGCGCTCCTGCTCGCAGCCGAAGGCACCGGCGACACGCTGGCCCTGATCACCTGGGTGGTTTTCGGTGCGGTCGTGATCGGCCGCGTGGTCGGCCACATCGAATGGCAGATGGTGCTCTATGCCTTGCTCAGCCTGACCCTCATCCGGATGCTGCCGGTGTTTCTGGCGCTTGCCGGTCTGGGCCTGCGCGCGCCGGAGAAACTGTTCATCGGCTGGTTCGGGCCACGCGGCCTGGCCAGCATCGTGTTCGGCGTCATCGTGTTCGACGAGCATCTGCCCGGCGGGGTGACGCTGGCGGCCACCGTCGTCTGCACCATCGTCCTGAGCATCGTGATTCACGGTCTGAGCGCGATACCCTTGGTGGCCGCGCTCAAGCGGCGCGTCCGGCAATAAATTGGGGAGACGTGCCATGGATTCACGCCCCAGTCCGGCGACGCATGGAGAAGACACATGAAAAAACTCGCAACCTCGGTTCGCATCCTCGTTATCCCGCTGGTGATCGTGTTCTACATCGCCATCCTGTTTCACAACCTGAGCGAAAGCGATCGCCGCTCGCTGCTGATGAAGTACGAGAGCGAGGCGGCCGACAAGGTGCACGTGAGCCTCCGGGTCGTGAGCGTGGATGTCGCCCGTTCCGAAATCATCGCGCGCATGCAGATCGGGCTGGCGGGAAAGATCGCAAAGGACGCCTTCACGCCGGACGTGAATCTGCGCTTTCTGGTCAACGCGGTCAGCGGCCAGCAGCGGTTCGAGTTTCCACGCGGCGAACGCGTGACCCCGGTCGAAGTGATATTTGCCCTCAACGGCGAACAGAACTGGTATCCCTTCGATGCCTACCAGGCCACGCTGGCTTTTCTGGCCACCAAACCGGGTCAGCCCGCAAAACCTCCGCCCGCGGCCCCCGCGCCGGCCAAATCCAAATCCTTTATTGAGCGGCTGACGCAAGGCGGCGACAAGGAGGCCGACGCGAAGCCGGCAAGCCCCGACAAGCTGGTTGGGAAATCCGAGCTGGCGAGCTATACGCCGGTGCCAATCTCCTTCGATTTGTCGGCCTCCATTCCCGGCATGAAATTCAACGGCGAAGTTGCCAAGGACGATCGCGACCAGGTGACGCGAATCCAGTTGAAACTCAGGCGCGCGGACAACGTGATCGTCACTTCGCTGGGCATTCAACTGATGATGCTAATCCTGGCATTGAGCATGCTCGCCATGGTCTTGTACGGAACGATTCAGGGAAAAGAATCCGCGCTCGCGTCCTTGTCGATTTCGGCGACGCTGATTTTCGGCTTGCCCGCGCTGCGCGATACGCAACCCGGCGTCCCGCCGCTGGGCGCGTTCAGCGATTACGTTTCCTATCTGTGGGCCGAGACCATCGTCGCCGTGTCCGCCATCATCGCCATCTGGACCTGGATACACCGGCACCGCGCGAAAGACCCGGAGCCGATTTCCGATTCCGCCCTACCCAGCGAGACGCCCGGTAAATCCCCAGGTTCGTGAACCTCGCGTCGCCGTTCCGTAGGACCAAAGTCTAATGGCGACCGCTGGCGTGCGCGCCTAGCATGAGCTAATCGCATCGCAAGGAGACTCCAGTGTCGCCGTTCAGTCGCGTTTCTGTAGAGGGAAACCATGTCAGCCATCGCTGAGCCCACAGCACCGCCGCTGTCGGCCGACGGCCCACCGGGCTTTCACCTCTTGGCCAAGCCCAGCGGCTCGACCTGCAACATCGATTGCAGCTATTGCTTCTTCCTGTCCAAGGAGGCGCTGTATCCGAACGAAAAGAGCCGGATGTCCGAGGCCACGCTGGAGGCCTACATCCGCCAGTTGCTGGAGTCGCATCGCGTGCCCGAGGTCACCGTGGCGTGGCAGGGCGGCGAGCCGACGCTGATGAAACTGGGGTTCTTTCAGCGTTCCATCGAACTGGTGGAAAAATACCGCCGCCCCGGCCAGAAGGTGCAGCACACTTTTCAAACCAACGGCCTGCTGCTGGACGACGACTGGTGCGCCTTCTTCAAGCAGCACGATTTCCTGGTGGGCCTCTCCGTGGACGGCCCGCGCGAATTGCACGACGCCTACCGCCTGGATCGCCGCGGCCAAGGCACCTTCGACCGGGTGATGCAAGGCTGGCGGGCCCTGAAAAAACACGGCGTCGATTTCAACATCCTGTGCACGGTCAACGCCGCCAACCAGCACCACGGCCGCGCGGTCTATCGCTTCTTCCGTGATGAGCTGGGCGCCAAGTGGATACAGTTCATCCCCATCATTGAGCGCGCCACCGAGCAGACGCTGCCTGTCGCCAACCTGGGCTGGAGCGAGCGGCCCGGCGAAAAGCGCCTGCTCTACACCCAGAGCGGCGACCGGGTCACCGAGCGCTCCGTGGGCACCGAGCAATATGGCCGCTTCCTAATCGACGTCTTCGAGGAATGGGTGCGCCACGACGTGGGCCAAGTGTTCGTGCAGCTTTTCGATGTGACCCTGGAAGGATTTTTCGGCCGGCATTCGCTGTGCATCCACGCGCCGACCTGCGGCGATGGTCTGGCGCTGGAACACAACGGCGATCTTTACTCCTGCGATCACTTCGTCGAGCCGCGCTACAAGCTCGGCAACATTCACGAAACACACATGCTGAAGCTTGTGGCTTCGCCCGTTCAGCGTCAGTTCGGCGACGCCAAGCGCGACACGCTGACCGCCCAGTGCCGGGCCTGCGCGGTGAGGAACTGGTGCAACGGCGGTTGCCCGAAGGACCGCTTCACGCTGTCGCGCGATGGCGAGCCTGGTCAGAATTATCTTTGCGCGGGCCTAGCGCTGTTTTTCACGCACACCGGGCCGACTTTCCACACCATGGCGCAACTGCTGCGGCAACATCGCGCGCCGGCCGACATCATGGCGCTGATCGCCGCCGAGGACGCGAAGGGCGGTCCCTATCAACTCTGCCCCTGCGGCAGTGGCAAGAAAATCCGTTTCTGCCACGGCGCCCGCGCGCCGCATTCGCTGTTCGGCGATGTCTCCCCCGCGCATCCCAAGCCGCCGGAGAAGTGCACCACGGTGTTATGAAATTGTTTATCAATCGAAAGTCTTTGGAGGGAATGTTCATGAAGATCACCACACTATTGGCCTGCCTGCTGCTCGCATCCAGCGCCCATGCCGCCGACTGCTACAAAAACGCGCGCGGCAAGGTCGTGTGTGCCGGCGACGACAAGGCCGTCACTTACAACCCCAACACAGGCACCGCTGTGAAAGGCGAGAAGAACGATGCGGGCGTCACCACTGTCGAGGGCAGCGGTGGCGGCAAGGCCAAGGTCAAGAATGGAAAAGGCGTGGTCAAGGGGCCGGGCGACACCACCTGCGTCAAGACAGCCAAAGGCACCAAGTGCCGCTAGCCGTCGCTCAGATCAACTGAAAGGAGTCCACCGTGGCAACCAAAAAACCGAACATCCTTCTCATCCTCACCGACCAGCAGCGTTTCCCGCCGGTGTATGAGTCCGAAGAACTGCGCCGCTTCCGGCGCGAGACGCTCAGAGGCGAAGAGAGTCTGCGCGAGTCGGGCATCTCCTTCGACCGGCACTACACCATGTCCGCTGCCTGCACGCCCAGCCGCGCGTCCTTTCTGACGGGGCAGTACCCGTCCTTGCATGGTGTCACGCAAACCGACGGCCTAGCGAAGGGACCGGACGACCCTGAGATGGCTTGGCTCGCACCCGACAGCGTACCCACTGTCGGTGACTGGTTTCGCGCGGGTGGCTATCGCACCTTCTACAAGGGCAAATGGCACGTATCCCACGTGCACCTGGACGCCCCTGATGGCAGCGGCCTGTTGCAGGCCATCACGGAGGACGGCACGCCCATCCCGGAGAACATCGCCACCTACCTCAAAGCTGATCTGCTCGACCCCTACGGCTTCTCGGAGTGGGTGGGACCGGAGGCGCATGGCCTGGGCAAACAGAACACGGGCACGGTGCGCGACCCCTTCACCGCGGACGAGGTCATCGGCTTGCTGAAGCGGTTCGACCAGGAGGGCGGCGAGCAACCTTGGCTGACGGTGTGTTCCTTCCTCAACCCGCACGACATCGCCATCTTCGGTCTCGTCGCGCTGGCGCAGGGGCTGCGCTACGACCTCGGCGATATCCCTTCCATCCCCGACGCACCAACCTTCAAGGAAGACCTGTCGACCAAGCCCGCCGCCCAGCAGAGTTACATCAATGCCTGGGGCAAGATGCTCGCGCCGCAACCGTGGATCGAGGCGCAACGAAAGTTCTACTTTCAGGTACAGGAAGCGGTCGACGAACAGATCGCGCGCGTGATGGGCGCGCTGCGCGCAAGCGGTCAGTACGAGAACACCATCGTGGTTTTCTCCACCGACCACGGCGACATGCTGGGCGCCCACGGCGGCATGCACCAGAAGTGGCATGTTGCCTACGACGAGGCCACCCACATCCCCTTTGTCGTCTCCAGCCCGTTGTTGCCGGGTGGACGCCGCAATCTTGACACGCCCACCAGCCATGCCGATCTGCTGCCGACCCTGCTGGGGCTGGCCGGCATCGATGCGGGCGAGGCGCTCAAGCGCGTCGCCGCCGATCACAAGGAAGCCCACCCGCTGGTGGGGCGCGACCTCTCCGGCCTGATCCGCGGCACCGGGACGGCGGCGTCCGAACCCGTGCTGTTCATGACCGACGACGAAATCAGCGAGGGCAGCCAGATCCCGCACAGCCCGTTCCAGATATGGGCGCGCAAGCTGGGGACCTATGAACACATCGTGCAGCCCAACCATGTCGAAATGGTGGTGGCGGAGATCGACGTCGGCGGCGAAAAACATCTGATCAAGCTGACGCGCTACCACGACAACCCGCAGTACTGGACCGTGCCCGGCGAGCGCGACGAGCGGCTCATGCGCTGGAAAAAAATCAACAAGGTGAGCGAGCGGACGCCCGACGAGTACGAACTCTACGACCTCACGGCGGACCCGATTGAACAGCGCAACCTCGCGCATCCTTCCAACGCCGACGACCGCTCGCGCGCGCTGCTGGCGCGCATGAAGAAGATTCTGGTCGAGCAGCTCGCCAGGAAGCGCCGGGCGCCCGCCACGGGCGGCTTGCCGGGCTACCAGCCGCCCGAGGAGGACTGAGGACGGGTCACGCATGAGCATGAAAACCCTGCTCGTCTTCACCGCGGCCATCGAGATCGCGACCGGGATCGCGCTGCTGACGATCCCCGGCCTGCTCGCACCGGCCCTGCTCGGCGCCACGCTCGACACGCCCGCGGGCCTGGCCGTGGCGCGTCTTGCCGGCGCGGCGCTGCTTTCGCTCGGCATCGCCTGCTGGTTCGGCAGCCGCGATACGCAGAGCCGGGCCGCCGCCGGCATCGTCGCGGCCATGCTCTTCTACAACCTTGCCGCAGCTACGCTGCTTTTGAGCTTGCGCTATTTCGTGAACATGACGGGGATAGGTCTGCTACCGGCGTCGGTGTTGCATGCGGCGCTGGCGGTCTGGTGTATCGCTTGTCTGAGAGCAACCAAGCCGGTTGGATCTTTGCCGTGACGGATCACTTCCCTTTGAAACTTGATCCCAACTATAGGGCGCCTCTAAAAATCCAAATTTCGTCGCAATACTTCGTTGCTCACAAAAAATGTTCCCTTACATATCACCTATATGCGGCGGCAACATTTTTTGCTCGCGCCTCGTCTTGCTTAGAACTTTGAATTTTTAGAGGCGCCCTATATCGAGCAATCGCCGGAGTTGCCGCCGGATGACCGATTGGCGGGTGGCGGCGAATAGGACCAAAGTCTAATTTTTCTTCTTGGAAGCCGGGTATAAGGTGAACAGTGAGGAAGGGATTTTGGTTTGTTTCCTGGGGAAGTTCTGCAAAAGCCTGTCATTGCGAGGAGCGCAGCGACGAAGCAATCTGTAAATACTTGATTAAATGTAACGCAAGATTGCTTCGCTTCGCTCGCAATGAAACACGCAGAGATTTCGGCAGAAACTCCCCGGACATTCGGTTCGTTTTTGGCAGGTTTTTCCAATGAGATGTTCTTAATTCAGGAGATAGACATGAACAAGTCAATTCGTTTGGTATCCCTCGGTGCGCTGCTGGCCGCAGCAGCCTTTACATCGGCAAGCTATGCGGCCGAGGAGGGCTCAGGCTTTCTCGGCGATTACTCGGCGCTGAAGGAAGTAAAAGACGCGGCAGGCGACACGGTGCAGCGCTACGTGAGCCCCAAGCTCAAACCCGGGACCTATCAGAAAGTCTTGATTGACCACACGCAGTATTACCCTGCGCCCAAGCCTTCAGAGCAGGTCAGTGCCAGCACGCTCACCGAAATCAGCAACTATGTGGATCAAGGCTTGCGCGCCAAGCTTGGCGCGAAGCTGGCGCTCGCGACCGAACCGGGCCCGGGCGTGATGCGTCTGCGGCCGGCGATCACGACGGTAGCGGCACAAACGCCCGGACTGAAGCCGTATCAAATGATCCCGATTGCTTTCATCATCAGCTCGGCGGCGGGACGCGGCAAAGAGGCTGCGATCCAGATCGAGGTGGAAATGGTGGACAGTATGACGGGCGAAGTGCTTGCCGCTTCGGTGCGCAAGGGGATCGGCGCCAAGCTGGCGAGCGACAAGGCGCCACTGAAACTGGGCGATGTGAAGCCTCTTCTGGACAAGTGGATCGATACGGGCGCGGCGTTTGTTGTCGAGCGTACGAAATAAACCCTGGCAAAACGCGACAGTTTTCTCTTACCTACCGAAGGAGCAATCAATGCTGAAAAAGTATATGGTGGCCTTGCTGCGCCCAACCTTGTTCATACTCGCCACAACGCTGATGCAGCCAGTATTCGCCGCCGATGCTGGCGCGACCAGCAACATGGAAATCCTGCGTCAGAAGGTCAGCGCGGATAAAAAGTTTGTGGTTGCGAACAACATGGGTCTGACTGATGCGGAAGCGAAGGCGTTCTGGCCCATCTACGATGCCTATCAGCAGGATCTGCACAAGATCAATGAACGGCTGACGGTTTTAATCAACAGCTATGCCTTGGCCTACAACATGGGTGCGGTATTAAACAGCACGGCAAAGACGCTGCTTGATGAAGCAATTGCCATCGAGCTGGCTGAGGCCAAGTTAAAGCAATCGTATGTACCCAAGCTCGGCAAGGCTCTCCCCGCAGTAAAGGTGGCGCGCTACATTCAAATTGAAAACAAAATCAGAGCCCTCGTTCGCTACTCACTCGCAGAGTCGATTCCATTGGTGGAGTGAGGCTGCTCGTGCACGGTATGACCGTCAAGCCAAGCGAAAATATTTTTGAAGCTATTTGAAAGGGAAGCCAAATGATTTCCAAATCGATCATGTCAGTCACGGTGATTGCCGCCCTCGTTAGTGCGCCGGTATTCGCGCAGCAGATTATTTATCCTGCAAAGGGCCAGTCGGCAAAACAGCAGCAAAAGGACGAAGCCGAGTGCTACGCCTGGGCCAAGGGGCAAACCGGTTATGACCCGGTACAGGGCACCCAGTATGTGGCGCCGCCGCCTCCGCCCAAGCAGGCAACGGGCGGCGAGCGGGGCAAGGGTGCTGTCCGTGGAGCCTTGGGTGGCGCCGCGATCGGCGCGATCGCTGGAGACACCGGCAAAGGAGCCGCGATTGGCGCAACCATGGGCGTGATGGCAGGTGGCGCGAAGCAACGGAAGAAAGAGGAAGTCAATCAACAGGCGCAAGCGCAGCACCAGCAGGCGGTAGCGCAACAGCAGCAGGCCTCGGCACAACAGAAGCAACAATTTCAGCGCGCCTATGGCGCCTGTTTTGAAGGGCGGGGCTATACCGTCAAGTAAGGTAAGGTTTCATCGCCCAATATCCCCTCCCCCTGCACGCGGGGGGAGGGTTAGGGTGGGGGTTGAGCGCCTTGCGCGAACTCAGGGCTAATCAGAAAAAATGAAGATTCTGCCGCAATGAAAATCCCTGGCGACATTTCACGATGGCGATACATGCGGCGTAGGGCGCTGGCCGTCCTGCCGCTGGTGATATTGGCCGGTTGCGTCAGCGTATCGCCGCAGCACGTGACGACAGATCGCATGGAGTACGGGCAGGTGGTGGCCGATTCATGGAAGCGCCAGACACTGCTGAACGTGGTCCGAATGCGCTATGCCGACGCGCCGGTGTTTCTGGAAATCGCTTCCATCATCAACAGCTATTCGGTCGCGGGCAAGGCGAGCGCGGCGGCGACACTGCCGAGCCGAACAGACCCGAATGTGTTCAACCTCGGCACCGAGGGCACTTGGTCCAATACCCCGACGGTGACCTATCAGCCGGTGTTGGGCGACCGTTTCACCAAGTCCATGCTGCAACCGGTTCCACCCATAGCTATTTTTCAACTGTTGCAAGGCGGTTGGCCGCCTGAGATCGTGCTGCCGACCGTGGTCGGCTCGATCAATGAACTGCGCAATACCTATGCGGGCGTTGGCGCGGATCCCGGATTCCGGCAACTGGTCGAATCCTTGTCGCGCATTCAGCGTGCCGGTGGTTTGGGTATCCGGATCGAACCCCGCAAGGATGGCAGCGCGATCGTCATCGTGCTGCGACAGAACGGCAAAGAGGCTGGCTTGGCCGATGATGCGCGTCAAGTGCATGCGTTGCTGGGGTTGGAAGCAGGCATTCACGAGTTCGATATCGCATATGGCCTGGTTCCACGCAACCGCCGCGAGGTGGCCGTGCTCAGCCGTTCAATGCTGGACGTCATGCTGCAACTGGGTTTCGGTGTCGATTTGCCCGCTGAGCATGCGAAGGAAGGCCGCGCGTTGCCGGGCCGCGCGACGGCGGGCGAAGCGAAGGCCGAGCAGCTGGTGCATATCCGTTCGGGAACTCAGGCGCCGGCCGATGCATACACCGCGGTGCCATACAAAGGTTATTGGTATTGGATCGACGATACCGATATTGCAAGCAAGCGCGCGTTTACGTTCCTGTTGATTTTGTTTTCGCTGGCGGAGACCGGTCAGAGCGTCGCCGTCCCGATTGTGACGGTGCCGTCGCGGTGATCATGCGGCATTTGCTGACGGTTCTGACAGTCGCGGCGAGCGCCGCCTTCCTCTGGATTTTCCCTGTGCGCGATGGCTATTGTGCAGAGGCGCCATCGGCCAGCTTGGCGGATATAGGCCGTCCGTCTGCGGAATCGGGCCCGACGCGGATTTCGGTCGGCGTGTGGATGGCGGATATTTCGAAGATCGATAGCGCCGCACAGACCTTTACCGCTAATTTGTTCATTCTGCAGAGCTGGCGGGATCAACGTCTTGCCCACGAGCAGCCCGGCATCAAGCAATACAAGCTTGCGGATATTTGGCATCCCAAATGGCTGGTCGCGAATGCGGCTGCCAAGCTCGATCCTGCCCTTCCCGAGATGGCGGAGGTGGCGGGCGATGGCACAGTCACCTATCGGCAGCGCTATATCGGTACTTTCGCCCAATCGCTCGATCTGCGTGCCTTTCCATTCGATCGCGCCACTTTCCGTATTCACTTCATTGCGATTGGCAATTTGCCGTCCGAGATTCAGTTTGTTCCCTTTGAAAAATTTGTTGCGGTGGGCATGAAGAATGGCGCCGGGATCGCGCAGGAACTCACGCTTCGCGATTGGCAGGTAACGGGTTCGACCGCATATGCCTTGCCCTATCAGGTAGCGCCGGGCGCCGAAGTGGCCGGCTACGCCTTCGAATTTCAGGCCGAACGCTTAAAACAGCATTACATCGTGAAAGTCATTATCCCGCTGTTGCTGATCGTGATGATGTCGTGGATGGTTTTCTGGATAGATCAGAGCATGGGGAGTTCGCAAATCAGCGTCTCCGTCACGTCTATGCTGACCTTGATCGCCTACCGCTTCGCGGTTGGGAACGAGGTGCCCAAACTTCCCTATCTGACAAATCTGGACGCATTCATTCTCGTCAGCACGATACTGGTCTTTCTCGCGCTGATCGAGGTTGTCGTTACGACCATACTGTGGTTCAGCGAGCGGAAGCAGCTTGCCCAGACAATCGACCGTTATTGCCGTGTGCTGTTTCCGATCGCGTTTGTTGCCGCAAATGCGGCGATCTTGTTGCGCTAAGGCCGCCATGCGCAAATTCCTGAGACTGTTTGGCCTTTCAATTGTGTGGCTAGTTGTGTTGGCGTCTACCGCCTGGGGCGGCGCGGCTTTATGGTTCGACGGCCCCGCCTCTCGGCCCTTGGCTGCCGCGTTTGCGGCAGCCTTTGCGCTGCTGGTCTTGGCGCTGTTGTTCAAGGTGCGCCCCTTGCGCCGGGCCTATGCCGCCTGCCTGATTTTATTTGCCCTGCTGCTCGGCTGGTGGCTCGGTTTGACGCCGAGCAATAGCCGCGACTGGCAGCGGGATGTGGCGCAACTGCCCAAGGCGGAAATTCTGGGTGACAAGATCACGATTCGCAATCTGCGGAATTTCGAGTACCGCAGCGAAACCGACTACACGGCACGCTGGGATACGCGTACCTATGATCTTGCCAAACTAAGGGGGCTGGATCTCTTTGTGGTGTATTGGGGCTCTCCCAGCATTGCGCATACGATCCTGAGCTGGGAATTCGACGATGGCCAGCATCTGGCGGTGTCGATCGAGACGCGCAAAGAAGCCGGCGAGGATTACTCCGCCGTGGCCGGATTTTTCCGGCAGTACGAACTCTATTATGTCGTCGCGGATGAGCGGGATGTGGTGGGCCTGCGCACCAATTTCCGGCGTGAGGATGTTTACCTTTACAAGTTACGCACCCCGCCTGCCCGCGCCCGGGCGCTCCTGCTGGACTATCTGAAGTCAGTCAATCATCTGGCGCAGCGCCCCAAGTGGTACAACGCGCTGAGCCATAACTGCACCACCACGATCCGCCTGCACGCAGACGATGTTGTGTCAGGTATCCCACATGACTGGCGCTGGCTGGCCAATGGCTATCTGGACGAGTTGCTTTATGAAATGGGGGTCGTGAATCACGACTTGCCTTTTGCGGAGTTAAAGCAGCGCAGCTATATCAATCCAAAAGCCCAAGCGGCGGGCATGGATGAGGCGTTTTCGGGGGCAATTCGCGCGGGGTTGCCGTCGCGGCCACCGCCGCCCCCGATGTAAGGCGCTCGTGGATTTTTTCGCTATTGGAGCAGCGGCCGCACGCGGTCGAAGGAGGGTATCTTGATGACTCAATACTACGTGGACCATCGCTTTGGCATTGTCCTTATTTTCGGCTTGCTGTTCCTTTTCATTGCCGGACTGACTGCGGCGCCTCATGCCGCATTTGCTGCGGATAGTGTTGCAACGGAAGCGAAACCGGCTGCACGCCCGAAAATCGGGCTGGTGCTGGGCGGCGGCGGCGCGCGTGGTTCAGCCCACGTAGGCGTGCTGAAGGTGATTGAGGAGTTGCGTATCCCTATCGACTATATTGCCGGCAACAGCATGGGTGCGATCGTGGGTGGGCTGTACGCGTCCGGAATGACGCCCGATCAGATTGCCCACGAGCTAAAGACCATCGATTGGGATGACACTTTCAACGACGACCCGGCGCGCCCCGACCGCACCTTCCGGCGCAAGCGCGACGATGACTTCTATCTGGCCAAGGCCCGGCTGGGTATGCGCGATGGGGAAGTGCAATTTCCCTTCGGCTTGATCCAGGGCCAGAAATTCGATCTTCACCTCAGCCGGCTCACGCTGCGTAGCGCCAGAATCCACGACTTCAACAAGCTGCCGACGCCGTTCCGCGCTGTCGCCACCGATATCGAGACGGGTCAGGAAGTGTTGCTCCAATCCGGCAATCTGGCGCGCAGCATCCGCGCCAGCATGGCGGTCCCTGGCGGGTTCGATCCGGTGGAGATCGACGGCAAGCTGTTGGTGGACGGCTTGGTGGCCAACAACGTCCCCGTAAATATCGCCCGCGATATGGGCGCGGATATCCTGATCGTGGTCGACGTTGGCAGTGGGCTGTCCAAGCGCGAGGACATCAAAAGCGTGCTCAGCGTGGTCGGACAACTGACCAATATTCTGAGTCAGCGCAATGTGGATTTGCAGCTGGCCACGCTGAAGCCGAACGATATTTTTATTAAGCCGGAGCTGGGCAAGCTGGGCGCGGGTGATTTCAATAAGGCGGCGGAGGGTATCGAGAAAGGCGAGCAGGCCGCGCGTGCGATGATCCCCACGCTTCAACGCCTATCCATCGATTTGGCCAGCTATCGGCAACTCATGGCCAAGCGTGAAGTCGTCGCTACGCCGCCGGTCGTCGATTTCGTGCGCCTCGATAACAAATCCCGCATCAGCGACGCCGTCATACTGGCGCGCATTTCCTTGCAACCGGGCCAGCCCTTGGATCCCGCAAAGATGGACGCGGACATTGGCGAGGTCTATGGACTGGATGTGTTCGAGAGCGTGCGCTATGAGGTGGTGCAGGAGAACGGACAAAGCGGCGTGGTGCTGCATGCCAAGGAAAAAACCTGGGGCCCCAACTACCTGCAATTCGGCCTGGAACTGACGGACGATTTTCAGGGGGATACTTCCTACAACCTGGGCGTGCTCTACACGCGCACCGCCATCAATGCGCTCAACGGGGAGCTTCGTCTGGCACTGCAACTTGGTCAGGACAATGGACTTGCCGCCGAGTTGTATCAGCCGCTCGATGTAGGCTCCAAATACTTTTTGAACGCAAGGATCGCTGCGGCACGCAATCGATTCCAGAACTACAAAGGCGACGACGTTTCTTCCGAGTTCAACATTCGGCGCTTGGGGATCGATTTGGCCGCCGGCCGCAATTTCGGCACCTGGGGAGAGGGGCGCATCGGTTACCGCAGGGCCTATGGCACAACCGATGTGGTGGTCGGCGACCCAACACTGGACGGCTATAATTTCCATCTGGGCCAGCTTTACGCGCGCTTGTATGAAGACAAACTGGATAATGTCCTGTTCCCGACTGCGGGCAACAAAGCGATATTGGAGCTGAGCACCGCCAAGAAATCATTGGGTTCGGACAGCAGCTTTAACCAAGGCAATCTGAATTATGTCCACGCCTACACGTGGGGCCGGAACACGGTGGTTGGCGGGTTGCGCTACAACACCACCTTTAACGACAATGCGCCAGTCGAGAGTCGATACCGCTTGGGCGGTTTTCTGCGGCTATCGGGTTATGCGCAGAACCAGTTGAGCGGCCAGCATAGCGGTGTCGCCACCGCCGCGATCTATCGCAACTTTTCCGAGTTGAAAATACTGCCGGCGTTCATCGGCGCCTCGATCGAATACGGCAACGTGTGGCAAAGAAAAGCCGATATCGATTTGGGTGATGGCTTGCTCAATGGCAGCGTGTTCGTGGGCTCGGATACGCCGATTGGCCCGCTCTATGTCGGGCTGGGATTGGGGGAGGGCGGCCATCGTACCGGCTTCATGTTCCTGGGCTCGCCATTCTAGATTCAGGCCTGACGCTCGAAATAGCGCAGGAAAAGGTCCGCGCGCAGGGCCGGTGAGAAATAAAACCCCTGTGCCCGCCGAACGCCCGCCGCCTTCAGCACGGCAAGCTGCTCGGCCGTCTCCACACCCTCGGCGATCACCTTGATGTCCGTAGTCTTCAGCAACACCGCCAAGGTCTCGGCCCAAGGCGGAGCGCCACCGTCGCCGATGTCCTGCAGTGCGCTCTTATCGATCTTGATGATGCTCACGTTGCTTCGCGACAGGATCAGCATGCTGGCGGGATCAATTCTGACATCGTCCAGGGCAAGTCTTATGCCGTGACGCGCTGCATAGTCGAGTGCATCCAATCCGATCTGGTCCGGCACGCCGCGTTCGGTGATTTCCAGTACGATCTTATCCTTGACATCCTGTAGACCGGACTTCTGCGCGGCATACTCCAGCCCGCCCCGGCCCAGGATTTCGGGCGGCACATTGATGTGCATCTCGACGCCTTGCTGGGCCTGGAGCCAGCCCCCCAATTCTTTCGCTACTTGGTCGATCACCCAATATGCGACCAGCCCCGAAAGCGGCGTTTTCTCGATCAACGGAATGAAATCATCGGGGAGTAGAACGCCTGTCGGGCGCTGCCAGCGCACCAGCGCCTCTGCGCCGACGCAGCGCCCCTGATCGAGATCGATGATGGGCTGATACTCGAGGAAGAACTCGCTATGCTCCAGGCCGTGGCGAATGGTATCCAAGTTAATCATGGTTTCCCCTTTCAAGCCACGATCACGCGGGCTATTTGGCCGCCGCGAGGTTTTCCGCTACGCGCCAGCCACGTTTGCCGAGTTCTTGCGTTGCCTTGGGCGTCATCTTGCCCGTGATCAGCAGCCAGCGCTCGGTGCCGTTCAGATCCTTGCGTTGGGAGAAGTCATCGACTGCTTTGACCCAAGGAATATAGTCCAAGGGGACAGGGACGACGACCTTGCCATTAGCGGCGCCGCCAGCGAGCACGTTGTCGGCAGCGCGCACACTGGTGAGTGCGCCGACAGTTTGGCTGTGACGCGCCAGCACCAGCACCGAGTTGATGACGTAGCGCGCTTCATCGTCTGATGCGGCGCGGCTGGCAAAGGTGACGACATCGGCGCGTCCTGCAACATTGCCCAAGGACTCCAGAGCGAGCACCAGAGATGTCTGCAGGGTGGGCGTGAAGTAGCTGTTGCGGAATAGCGTGCGCACCGGAAGGCCCTCGATGCCCATTTTTTTGAGCCGGGTTTCGTTGCGGCTTTCAACGTCGATAGGCGGATACTGGGATGCTTCGAGTTGGGCTGCCTGGTTGAGTGTGGTCGTATAAGACAGCGGCGCCGCCACTACGCCGACGGTGGCGTTGACGGGAAAGCTACCGGCAAAGCTCGCCGAAGCGAAGTCCCCAAGCTTGTCGGACAGCGCCGCGTTGTTGGTATAGGGGTCGACCTTGAGCAGGCGTGCCCACTCGCGGCGTTTTTGATTGTAGCCCAGGGGGCCGCCGATGATTTTGCGCGGCTCGGCCGTGCCTGCCGCCGTTTCCACCGCTTTGAGGATAGGCTTTTGCGCTTTGGTGTCGCCGTTGACGGTATCGCCGACCCGCGTGGCGCCCGAGCTTACCAGGGTGCCGGCGCGGGTGGCCAGAATGCCGATACCGGATGCAATATTGCCGACGGTGTCGACCGGATGCTGGACGAGTTGGCCTACGGTCTTGGCCTGATCGCCCACGGCGGTTTTGGCGGATTTGAGAAACTCATCGGACTTGCTGATTTTAGTCAGCTCCTGGAAAGCGGGTAATTCGGAAACACGAATCTCAAGCATGCCGACGCCGCGTGCCTGCCATGTGCCGTAGGGGGAGCGGATGGTGAAGCGTGGCATGCCGCCCTCAATGCTGACTTGGTCGTCGACCGTGTAGAGCGCACCTTTCATGAGTACGGCCGGTGCGAAATCGCTGGCTTTGAGATTGGCCGGGGCTTCGTAGTCCTGCGCATGGCTTGCACCTGCGGCAGCGAGTGCAAGAGAGAGCAGCAGGGTGTGCAATAAAGTTTCATGTGGTTTTTTCACTGGGTGGTTTCCTGGGTTAAGGGGTGACATGGGAGCTTCGCAATTTTGTGCCGGTTGACGCCAGTCCGCGCCAGCAACGCGGCGGGTTTGTTGCTTATTGGATCAGCGGAACATGCTTCGCAAATTCGTACTTGATCTCAGCCCGGACTTTGTTCTCGATTTGAAAATAACGCGCCACCTTCGCCGCGGGCAGCAGGCGCGAGAATTTGGAGAGGTATCGGCGTTTGAGTTTGACTTCCGCTTCCTCGACAGCCATTGCCTCTTCGGTCAGCCGCTTCGCGGTGTCATCCGGCACGGCGCCCTTCTTGTACGCATCGGCGTAGGTGAGAATGATTTTTTCCAGCTTTGCGCTGATTGTCTGCAACTCGTTCTGGTAGTTTTCATAGACGGGCCAGAAGCGTTTCGCTTCGGCTTCGGTAAGCGGAAGATTGGCCGCGACGATCTGTTTCTTGTCTGCCCTGATTTCGGCGCGAAGCGATTTCACGCCGTTGGCGTCTGCCCCCTCCGCAACGGCCGGGCCGGCAAACAACACCGGCAAGGCAAGGAGGATGATTGTTATCAGCTTCATGGGCGTTGATCTCATCATGGCAGTCATTATTTCACCGGCGGCTGTACCGGCATGTAGATCGGGCCTGCGGAGCCATAGGCCTGGATGTAGTAGCTGGATCCACAGGCGTAGTAAGTCACGCCGCCAACGGTTTTCACGTTCGGGGCGCACGGCAAGGTTGCCGCCGGCGCAGGCGGTGGGGCGTAGATTACCGTGGTCGTGGGGGCCGGTGCCGGTGCCGGGGCGGGCGCGGGCTTCGAGCTGGATGCCGCCGCGGCGCCGACCACGGCGCCAGCGACGAAACCCACCGCCGCAGATCCGCTGTCCCAGTCATCATCGTGATGGACGACGTAGGTCGGCGGCGGGTAGTAGACCGGCTGGCTCGGGTAGGGGGGTGGATAATAGCCGCTCGATTTGGCGGCTTCCTGCCGCTGCGCCTGGTTGGATGAACTGACGCTCTGCCGTTGTTCCTGATTGGATGATATGGCTTCCTGCCGTTGCGCCTGATTGTCCGCGGCGCTGCCCGTGGCCGGGGCCTGCTGAGTGGTCGCGCCTTGCTGCATGGTGGTGGGTGCGGCTGGGCGGGATGGCTGGCTGACGGAAGCGCTGCTCGTACCCGCCGCAGCCTCTTTGGATCTTGCGGCGCCAGCGCTGCGCTTGCTCGATAAACTGCCCGCCGAGGCGGCGCCCTGGCGCGAGAAGCCTGCGCCGCCCACACGCGCCTCGACGTCTTGAGCAGTGAGGATCATGGATAACGTTGCCGCCAGCGCGATCAGCGAAACTTTGTCTGTCAGATTCTGCGAAATCATGGCTTGCCTCCTTGGTTCAGGGACGGAGCGCCGGACTGCGGCAGGAGCTGGACCGCAAACGGGATCTGCTTCGCATCGGCCGGCGGTTTGAAAGCAAAGGTGGACTTGCCAAAGCGCGGCGACATATTCCACTTGGAAAAATTTGCCCAGAACTGCGGCTGGCCTTCGGCTGCCGGATAGCTCAGCACGACGCGCAGCGGCAAGGGTTGCTTGCCGTCAGCGATCCATACTTGAAAATCCACATTCTCGGTGCGCGCCGCGATATGGTGCGTGGGCACGCCCAGGATAGTCGTGCGTTCGACGTAATCGATATGCTTCACGCGGCGCTGCAATTCCTGGGGAAACTGTTGCGTGAACATGGGCGCCAGGGGCAGGCGCATTTGCAGGTCACGGACAAAATAGATGGCCGTGGCATCCAGATCGCCGGGTTGGGGCGCCTGGGCGTAGCGCTTGGTCGCGCCATCGAATGTGGTGACGTGCTTGCCGTCGAACAGCAATAGGTCGTGCTTGCCGTCGCTCGACGTTTCCGCAATGCGCGCCTGATCGGACCGATGCACGGAAAGTTCGCGAATCTCGCCGAACTCGATCTTCTGCCCGTCGGCTTGCACCACGTCGTAGCCGACGCGCAGCGTGACGCTGAACTTTTCCGCGCCGCTCAGGAATTGGGCCATTTCCATGAGGCGGGCGCGTGCGAATTGCTGGGATTCCGTCTCGGTGGCGGGCGTGGCGGTTTCCGCCCAAGCCACATTCGTGGCCAGCAAGGATGTGGCCAATATCAAACCAGCTCGCAGCATGGGTACCTCCTCCTATCGATTGCTTCAAGATGCATGGGTCAGGGCGCGATGCGCCGGTAGCCCGCGTTTTCGACGGTGACGTTCAAGCCTTTCGCCTTGGCGTCCAGACTCGATCGCGCGGGGTAGATCGTGCCATCTGGCAGCACCGACATGGTGACATTGAGGGCGATGGCATCCTGCGGGCTGTCAAGATAGCTGGCCACCGTCACGGCCAGCAGGCGGTTGGTCGGCAGTTCGATATCGGCCCCCAGCGAATCGCCAGGCTTGAGATAGCCGGCAAATGTCAGGCGCACCATGCGTCCGGGCTGCAACACCTGGATGCCGAGCTTGCCTGAGTTGATCGACTGTTGAATCAAGTCCGGAACGGGCGGGATGTATTTGTGCACCAGCTCCTCCGCGCTGCGCATATAGTCGGTGACGGCTTGCTTTTTGTTCTCGGCGGCCTTCTTGGCCAGCCGCCCCAGTGGCAGGATGCCGGGCGGGCCTTTCTTCTGCTCCGCCGTTTGGTGCAACACGACTTTCTGGAGCTTGCCGTCCACACCGTAATAGCAACGCTTCTGGATGCTCGATTTTTCTTCGCCATCCTTGCTGTGGGTCGTGGTTTCCACCCATTCATATGCGCGAATCTGGTTCTGGCTCGCCAGCAGCCATTGCTTGAGCATGGCCGCGCGTTGCTGAGGAGTGGGCTGGGCTTGCTGCGCGGCGGGCGCCTGCTGCGCCAGAGCAAGCGGTGCGAAACCAGTCTGGCCTAGCAGGATGCCACATGCGATGAGCGTGAAAGCGGCG
This sequence comes from Burkholderiales bacterium, assembly GCA_018781585.1. Taxonomy (GTDB): domain Bacteria; phylum Pseudomonadota; class Gammaproteobacteria; order Burkholderiales; family Thiobacteraceae; genus RBG-16-58-11. The sequence continues at coordinate 68,874 of JADMJT010000006.1, read as the reverse complement.
CTTCGCATCATTGAACTTCGGTCGAAGATATTCAACGCCATCAGAGTCCATTCACTTCGGGAACAGGAAGGTTGCCGTCAGTCTGAATCCCCAACCTTTGGGGCCGACGCCTTCGGGGCTATCGGCCCAGTAGCGCGCGCCGGCGGAGAGGGTCATGGGTTGACCGCCGATCTTGAGTAACTGGGTCGCCGAGAGATTGATCGGTACCGACCACTTTTCCGATTTCCAGTCGTAGGTGGATTCGGTATTGATGCCGAAAGTGGTGTAGGTCTTGGTGGTATAAGACAGGAACGGTTGTACAAATGTGGAACTGATGTCACGCCGCTGATCGGCGCCGGCAAACGACCAGATGTGGTTCGCCAGCGCGCCATAGGTCCAACCGCTATCCTGTTTCAAGAGGACGGCAGTGGGCCCGGCTCCCCACTTGTCGGCGGTCAGATCGTCATGGCCGGCGGGCAGCAGGAACACCGGGCCGGCGCCCCAGATCCAGCCCGAAGCAGTGGGTTTCTTCGGCGAGAAAAACAGGCTTTGCGTGATGTCGCCGATTCCGGATTGCGTGCCGGCGCCGGGCGTGACATCGTTTTGGCTGATCAGCGGCACAATGGTGCGGGAGATCAGATTCCAATCCGTGCCGATCGAAAAGGGGATCACCGGTTGGACATTCAACTGCGATTTGTGTCCATCTTTTACCGGCCCGATATCGCTATCGTAGTTGTATTGCAGCGGCAGACTGATCAGGGCCGCAATGGGATTCTGCGTTGCCTTGGCGAGTTCGGCATCGCCTTCCGCCAAGGCCGGCGAGCTTGCGGCAGCGGCGAGTAGGGTGGCCAGAATCGTGTGGTGCTTACGATGATTGCTGCTACGCATGTAAACCTCCAATAGTTAAGGAATCGGCGCCACTCAAATTTAAACCGGGAATGCGGATTACCCCGCGAGCGCCGAGATTCGAGCGCTCGCTTCCCCTTAGGCGATCTTCAGAAGGCGATGCCCAATCCAAGATACGGCCCGCTAAATTTTACGTCCCACACAATGCCGTCCTTTCTGTAATCCTGGGCCAGGTAGCGATAACCGAATTTGGCAGAAAAGGTTTTGCCAAATTGCCACTTGAGTAGGGCCTGCGCCTGGTAGGTGGAATCCGATTCCCCGCCAACACCGGCATCGGCATAACCCACGAAAGACCACTTATCGGCGATAGGTGTCGTTACTTGCACGCCGATGATGGGGTCCCACCAGTTCACGGAGCCGCCCACGCTGCGACTGCCATCCGGCAGCAGCGCCGCGCCGGTGGTTAAGGCAAGCGTTAGATCCGATTCGAGCGAGGTGTAACGCGCGCCGCCGATCAGGTCCACTTTGGTGCGTTCGTCGAGCACGCGGTAACCGACATAAGGGGTGTATATCTGCTGCGTGAAATTGACATTCAGCGCGACGTTGTTGCTGAAGCCCAGCGGGCCCTGAAACGAGCGGTTACCGCCGATACTCAATTTCGAGTAGCTGGCGTCGAGCGCAAAGGTCCAGTGGCCTTTGCGGGCTTCGAACAATCCGGCGGCGCCGAAGTCGAGGACATCGAGAATGTCGCCGAAACTGAGGTCGATATCGGTGGTCACGCCCCGCGCCCCGGTGGTGCCTTTCATCCCGGCTGCGAATAGATAGGGTGTCACCTCGAACTGCCACTGCTCGCCGCCTGCGGTATCTGCCCACACCGGCGCTGATGTCATCCCGGCCGTAACCAGAAGCGCGCCGATAAAAAAGGGAGAGTAAGTGTTTCGCATGATTCTTCTCCAGTGTGGAAAGTCTTCGTATTTTTTTGAGGTGCGGCTATGCATGAAGGCGTCTTATTTTCCGAGCTTGGTGAATTTCGTGCCTTTGGCCGACCACCCTGCCATCAAGCCTTCCTTGCCGATGACAAAGGCGACAATGGAATCCTTCGCTTTCAATGTATCCAGCGTTCCGCCGAAGGAAGCATCCACCACGGTAATGCCGCCTTCGATGCCTGCGGTCCAGCCCTTGCTGGCGCGGAAGCTGTTCAGCGCATCCTGAGTCAGGAACAGGAACACAATATTCGCTTCCTGATAGCCCGCCTGGAAGCCGACCGATCCGGCGTCCATCTTGTAGTATCCAACCGACTTGTTGCCGACCCTGAGGGCGCCTTCGCCCCATTGCGCGCCGACAACGAAACCGGCCTTCTTGACGTTGGGCATGACCAGCACGCCTTTCGCGCCCTTCAGATAGTCGTCGGCGCCTTTCACGTCCTTCTTGAAACGCTCCAGCGCGACATCGACGCTCGCGTCGATTTCCTTCTCGCTCTTTGCTTGCGCGCCGCCGAATGGCAACATGAGGAGCGAGAGCGTCAATACGACGAAAATCGAATGAAATTTCGCAGTGGTATAAGTGCTCATGACTGAAATCTCCTTCAAAAGGCACGGTTGGGTGCAGAATTGCGCTTGTTTCCCCGTTCAGACTACTTTGGCCGTTTCGTTTGGCCTATTGGGCTTTGGTCTTATTTCCGATGAACGTCGCTCGGCCCGCATTTCGGGCAGCACAATATCGGGGCCATCCGGCAAACGCTCCGCCGACCCGATAAAACAATTAGAATCAATAAAATGAAAGAAATCCTGGTTCCTGCCCTGTATGTCATGAGTGGTGTCTGCGCCTACACTGCGCTGCATCACGGGCTCGCCGTGTTGCGCCGGCGGGTGAACCGTATCCATCTGCTGTTCGCGTTGATGTCTCTGCTGACGGCGGCTTTGATCATGGCCAGGGCGGGCGCGTATGGCGCGCACACCGTTTCGGAACTGGTGGCGATGCGGCGCTGGGAGATTGTGTTCCTGTGTTTCTTTGTGCCGGCCTTTCTTTGGTTTGTTGCCGATTACACCGGCATCCGTCCGCGAAAATTGTTGTTCGGCTTGTCCGGTTTTTGGGCCCTGCTGTTTGCCGTCAATCTGGCGTTGCCCAGTGGCGTTCAAATCGCCGATTCGTCGAGCATGGCTTATTTCGACTTGCCTTGGGGGGAACGGGTTGCGGATTTGCGGGTGATTCAGCGGACTGTCTGGCACAACCTGGCGTGGCTGGGCATCGTGATCTCGCTGTCGTACAGTTTGTATGCCTGTTACCTTCAATATCGGCGAGGACAGCAGCGAAGGGCCCGGGTAATGGCCTGGGCGCTTAGCGCATTTGCCGTGTTGAGCCTGTTGAACGTCGCCATCAACCTGAAGCTCGTCGAGTTTGTCCATACCAGTGATTTCGGTTTCCTTGCGCTGATCGTGGTGATGGATATGGAAATGATGCTGGAATCGCGGGATCAAAAACGGCGATTGCGCGCGGTGTTGGATCACTTGCCGGTGGCGATCTGCCTGAAGGATTTGAAGGGGCATTTCCAGTTGATCAATCGCAAATTCGAATCCGCGTTTCGCACCCGCGAAGGCGCGATCGCCGGCAAAAAAGTTTTCGATCTGTTTCCACGGGAGCAGGCGGCGATCATCGATGCAAACGAACGCCATGCGCTCGATACGCGTCAGGATGTCGAAAGCGAGGAGGTGCTGGATTGCGGCGGGGAAGCGCGCACGTTCCAGTCCATCAAGTTCCCGCTGCTGCGCGAGGACGGGTCGGCTTATGCGGTCAGTAGCGTGTACATCGACATTACCGAGTCGCGGCAGAAGGATGAGGCGCTGAACCGGTTTCGCCGGCAGGTCTGGCATGCGGACCGCGTGGCGAGCACCGGTGCGATCACGAGCTCGCTCGCTCATGAGCTATGCCAGCCCTTGGCTGCCATGCTCAGCAATGCCCAGGCGGGCCTTCGCTTCCTGGCGCAAGACAAGGTCGATCTCGATGAAATGCGCGAAATCCTCCAGGACATCGTGCGCGACGACAAACGCGCCGGTGCGGTGATCAATGGCTTGCGCGCGATGCTGCAGCAGCAGGAAACGCCTTACGCCGATATCGATCTGGGCCAGTGCATCAACGAAGTAATCATGCTCCTGCACAGCGAGTTTGTCAGAACCGGCGTAGTGGTCGAGCACTTGCTGGAAGCGAACCTGGCCATCCGGGCGAACAAAACGCAAATCCAGCAGGTGGCGCTCAATCTGATGATCAACGCGCTGGAGGCGATGGCGGAACAAGTGCCAGACCAGCGAATGCTGCGGGTGACCGCGGCGCGTGTCGACGGTAAGGCGTTGGTGTCGATCCGCGATAGCGGCATCGGGATCGCCGAGGACATGCTGGATCGGGTGTTCGACGGCTTCTACACGACCAAACCGCAAGGGCTGGGCGTGGGGCTGGAAGTGTGCCGCTCCATCATGGAATCCCACGGCGGCGGTATCTGGGCCGAAGCCAACCCGGATCGCGGGGCGACCTTCCACTTTGTTTTGCCGCTTGAAGACAAGACCGGCACCTGACGCGTCCCTCCGCGTCGAATGGGCGTTATTCCTGTGGATCCTGCTGCATCACCCAGGAGATCGCGTCGATCAGCGCCTGGTCATCTACGGGCTTGCGCAGAAAAAAGCGCACGCCCAAGTCCCGGGCCAATTGCCGGGTTTCGTCGTCATCGCGCGCCGAAATCGCGATGATCGGCAATGTAATGCCCTTCGCCTTGAGTTGTGCGGCCAATTCCAGGCCGCTTATATGCGGCATGGTGATGTCCGCCAGAATGCAGGCGTGTCCTTCGTTGCGCACTTCCGCCAGAAAGCGCTGCGGGCTCTCGTAGGCGCGGCTTTCGATGCCCGCCGAACGCATCAGGCGCGACAGTCCCTTTCGCACCGATTCGTCGTCGTCGACGATGTGCACGAGTAATGTATCCGTTTTCAGAGCCACGAAGGGCGTCCCGCCAGCGTGTGAGAAGTCTCAAAATTAGGCGCTTGCAACAGCGCGAACAATTAGACTTTGGTCCCACTGGCGGTCGGCGCGGCTAAAGCGGGTTTTGATCTGCTTCTTGAGGGGGGGGCGCGGAAGCCGGAGGCGTTTCAGCCAACGGCGTCGGGAAATTCAATACCTGCGGTATCGCACATGTGAACCAGTTTCGCGAGCGAGCCGGCGGCCATCTTCTCCATCACCCGACCGCGATGCACCTTCACGGTTTTCTCGGCGATACCCAGGTCACCGGCAATCTGCTTGTTCAGGCGCCCCCGCAGGACATGTTGCAGCACCTCGCGTTCGCGCGGGGAGAGCAGCGCAAGGCGCGACGCGACGTCGTCGCGCGCCTGCCTGCCGGCTGCGTCGGCAAGATGACGCGCGATGGCCTGCTCCAGCGCTTGCAACAGGACATCCTCGGCAACCGGCTTGACCAGAAAGTCGATCGCGCCATGCTTCATGGCTTGCACGCTCATCGAGATATCACCCTTTCCGGTCAGGAAAACCACCGGCAGCGAGACACCCAGCCCGGATAGGCTTTCGTGCAACTCCATGCCGCTCATCCCAGGCATCTGGACGTCGAGCAATATGCAACCTGGCGCGGTGAACGGCGCTTGATCCAGAAGGTCGTTGGCAGAAGCAAACGTTTCGACTTTCCAGCCTGCTGAACGAAGCAGACGCGCCAAACTGCGCCGCACCGAGGCATCGTCATCCACCACCAGGATGGTTGCGTCGAGTGGGTTGATGGGCAGGGCATCCTTAAGCTGAGGCTCGTTAGCATAGGCATCGGGTTGTCGAGACTGATTCAATTGGGTACCCCCATTGTGCTGAGGCGACAGTGCGCGACCTGCAAACCGGACAACTTCCGCCGATTCCCGGTTACATACGCCCGGTATGAAAATGCCTTGTTATTAATATGCATTATTAATAGATTAGCTTGGATATTTCAAGCCTGGGAACGTATTTAACTCGCTGTAACAAAATTGAATAGTACAGTCGATTGGATACTCTTGGGGGTGTAGATAAGGGCGGCGGGCGATCTTGCCGATGGCTTCCATGCAGATCACTCCAGGTTACTCCAGCCAAAAAGGCCAGATGATGGCACATCCGAGGTGGTCAAATTTGGACGCTGTTTACCCCGGTTTCCTGGTCAGTTTTGCATGCTGATTAACAATTGTCCCTGCGCGCCAAATTTTGACCACATGTGCGCGTTTAAAATTGACCAGGCGGAAATGCCAAGGCGCGAAACCACGCCAACACTGGCGTTCCCGGCAAAAAAAATCCCAACCGATAAGGGTTGGGATTTCAAATTATGGTGGGGGGGGGCGAACTAGTCGAGCTATTTCCCTTGGTAGGCCTGGAAACTTATCTTAAAAATTGAGTCCAATTTTCGAGGAATACCCCCAGAAATACCCCCGAAATCAGCACCTCTATTGCTAATCATGCACTATACGGTATCACAAAAAATAAACCCGCGTCGCCGCGGGTTGGTGTGCAATTCGTTGCGGGATTCATCCGCGATTGCTGTGGCAGGTTGAGCCTGCGGCGCCTAGAGGCGCAGTATTGCAGAAGTGCTATACAGATTCAGTTTCAAGTGTGCCAACAGATTGCCGTGCTTTTATGATTTCCCGCACGATTTCCCGAACCTCGCTCTCTGTCTTCTGCGCCACGCGGGCTAGGATAATCCGTTGGACCTCATGCATTGGCCAAGCCGAGCATCGCGCGCTCATGTGAATCGGTGGCGGAAACAAACCGTCGCTTATTTGCAAGTAAATTGAACTCCTGCTTAGGCCCAGCAGTGATATGACTTCCGGCAACCGGACGCATCTCATTTCAGACAAATCCATACCATTCCTTTCATCTATTTATCCAAATGCACTGACTAAATTTTCGAGCCAGTGCATCTAGAAATACACGAAAATTCTCTGCATTGAAAGCGAATACGTTTAAAGAGAACACTAGCGTTTCAAGCCTCAATGGGGTGTGCTCATAGACTGAAACTATTTCATATTTTGAGGTGACACGCGGCTGACATTGCTGTTTTTGGTGTATGGAGGTCATGGTGCGTGGATGCCAGAATAGGGCAGGCATAAGTGTTTACACCATTTGGGTAAGCAAACCACCCAGTACGCCGACAAGATTTTTCATACCATCGCTAAGAATTGTTAAGCGCTCGCCTCCCGATCACGGATTGCTTCAGCAACTCCATGGTATTGCCAACCACAAAGTCAACCGCCGCAACGGCAACGCTTTAGATTTAGTGAATGGCGCGATTTTCAGTGTTGTATTTTTGGTAATGCGTGCGGTTTCAATCTGTTGGAGATGTCGTAATCGTGCGATGTAGTTCACGAAGCGATTAGTCTCCCGCTCAACCTTCTATCGACTTGATCTACTACCAAGAAACCTGCAATTGTGTATTCCTGATTATTGCGAAGGATTCGTTGTTATGGACACACCGGAAATATCAGCGAAACGTAGTGTGCTCACTTCATCCGCTGTAAGCGTTTGGAATAGGATTCACGAACTTCCCAAATATGGTCTGGGATGCCTTGGTATTCAGAAAGGCCAAGGGTGAGTCAATAAATTTTCAATGTTTCCTTGTCTAGGGGTGGGCAAGCGCAGTTTTATTTGGGGGATAACGGTGGCCTGTATTGGCCTGTTGAAGTACTACTCTATCGAGGAGAAATTAAATGGATCATGTACAGTTTTCCCGGTTCATCCAATCGGTCGAAAGATTTCTGGATCACTTTCCCAAGCCAAGTGAAACGACATGCCGCCAGTATCTGCAGGCCTGCAAGCGCATGACAAAAGACAGCGCAACACCCTTGAAAATGGGTGCGGCCCGGAAAAATAGTTTTTATTTTTATCGGGCCGCGTGGATATATGGCATTTTGCATGAGATGCGGTTGCTCCGTAGCATATCCATTTTTGCCTACGGGATGGGCGAGCATCAGAGTACGATTCGATCCGTCAAAAGGCTTCAGGAATTGCGCATAAGGCTCAACCAGTACGCCCCCGACCCTAAGCGCCAGCGGATACATTCTGGTCAGATCGGTGCTTGGGTCGCGCATGCCAAGGCGCAAGCCATCGTCACGCAAAGCCTTTCCAAGCGGCGAGTTCTCGCCCAACTACCAAGTGATTGGCGCGCTCGAATGTGGGAGGCGGTTCCTAAACGTGGGAAGTATCGTGACGCTATCGCGATTTTGTCTTGTACTGGTTGTCGCCCTGCTGAGTTGGAAGCCGGCATCAAAGTTGAGGGGTTGAATGAAGGTATTTTGTTCAAAGTAATTGGAGCGAAGACACATGACGGCAAATTCGGTCAGAAAGAGCGGTCTATTCTCATTAGGATAGACTCCCCCGAAGCGGCACATCTTGAGCGGCAGTTGGCAGTCCAAGGCTCGCCGCTGATTGTCACGGTTAAAGCTGCGCTGTTGAAAGATTCGGTTGTTGGTATTTCGAAAAAACTCTGGCCGCGTCGTAAAGCCCACGTAACTCCCTATGTTTACCGTCATCAATTTTCGGCTGACTTAAAGGCGGATGACTTGGATTCGGATCAGGTTGCTCAAGCTTTAGGGCATTCAGTTGAAGAGACGCAACGCTTTTACGGACATCAGCGGCAGGCCCGGCGGGGCGGCAACCGTGTGCTAGGAGTGAAAGCAACCCGCGCCGTTAGACCGCGGCGCCGTGTCTATAGTGGACCAGGCAGCAATGCGCCCAAGCGCCGCTAGCCGTGAATCAAGCCGAGTACAATGGGTCGCCTTGCCAAAACGTACCGTATAAGGTACATTACATAAATGCCTAGCCCCCAGAAACTCCGGGCGATTTTCTATCGCTCGGCAGCCGGCAAGGAACCGGTGCGCGAATGGCTTAAGGAATTGCCAAAGGATGATCGAAAAACCATTGGCGAAGACATTGCCTACGTGCAATACAAATGGCCCATCGGCAAGCCTCGCGTCGATCACTTGCGCGGCGCTGTTTGGGAAGTTCGCACGTCTCTGGGTAACCGGATTGCGCGGACGCTATTTGCGGTCGAGGGCGGGCAAATGATTCTGCTGCATGGCTTTATCAAGAAGACGCAGCAGACCCCAAGTGCGGATATTGATCTGGCGGAAAAACGCTTTAAGGAGTGGCATCGTGGCGAAACGTAATCCTCATACCGGTTCTGATTTTGATGACTTCTTGAAAGAAGAAGGTGTCTTCGAAGAAGTGCAGGCGAAGGCGCTCAAACGCGTGCTGTCCGAGCAGCTTGAAGACAGCATGCAAGCAGCGCACCTGACCAAACTCGCCATGGCGCAAAAAATGGAAACCAGCCGCTCCCAACTTGACCGTGTGTTGGATCCCAACAATACGTCCATCCAACTAGACACGCTCATCAAGGCAGCCAGGGCAGTTGGCAAGGTTGTAGAAATCAAAATCAAGAAGGCGCCAAAGCCTTCTCATGCCTGACTTGTAGTTTTCTTCTCTAGATATCTCTGGTCGCTATGGTTTGGCGTTTCTGCACGCATGAGGCGGGGTCAAGGGAAAAGGGAGGGATAAATTTGTGCTGCCAATTTGCGCGCAGCGCAACGTTTATGCTCACCCCTTGACGCTGTTGGTGCGTGACACGCTTACTCGAACGGGTGGGTTATCAAACCCACCCGGCGAGCCCGCCCGGCGAAGAGGGCTTGGTCAGGGATAAGACAAGCTTTTGTCGTCAGTAGTGGGCCACCTAAAAATCCATTTTCAGTAGCCTCGCTTTTTCCCGCACCTTACCCACCGCGCTGCTGCCCTGGCCTGAGAGGGGCCGGCAGCAGCGCCGTGGATAAGCTGCACATCAGCCCCGCTTTTTATTTCGTCAGTAGCCTCGCTTTGGTGAATGCAGCTGGCACGTTGTGCCTGTCTGTCATGTGTCTTGCATTCGCAAGCCACACGCCAGCCACCGCTGTTCGGGGGCGCACGATTCGCTTCGCAAATCCCGCACCCCCTCCTATTAATGCGAGTACAAAATGCACTCGCATTAATATCGGTATCGGCTGTTCGCATTAAGATTGCACATGTGTGGCTGCTACGCGTTTGATAGCGAGGCTGTTTATATAGAAAGTCGTGCTTCTGAGTACCTATATCATTGGATGGCCATCTGCGAATAAGAATGGGTTTTTCGGTTTACGTATTGGATAGGATTGACTGGGTGGACCATATCCGGGCCCGGATGGGGCACGGATATGACTCGGATTAGGCGGGCCCGGATGGGGCGCGGATGGGCCGCGAGTTGGGTCCGCTTAAGTTTTGATGATCTCGTCCGATGAGAGCTGGCAACTTAGTGATGGAGTTGGTGGTCGGATCGCAATCTTGGGTTGTGATCCTTATTACATCAATGCAACGTCCCGCCCGCGCCATCTTTCACCGGCAGCAAATCCACGAATCGCCCCTGCGCTTCTGTGAATAGCCGAAACTCCGGTTTGCCGAAGGTGCGTTTTTTCTTGCTGTACCCCTTGGGTTTAATTGGGCACTGCGCGATAAAAACACCATGCCGGGCTTCGAGCGAAAACGTCACCACATCAATCGCATAGGGGCTTGCGCCAATCGAGCCGTATTTATCGTATATTTCATCGATCATGTGGAGCTTGTCTGGCCGGAGCGACCACGCTTCCATGATGGTGAAAATAAAATCGGCATTGTGCTGTTCGGCAATCAATTTGATGGCTCGCGCCGATTGATCTTTTGCCTCATCGCTGCCAGCTTGCATCTGCACTGGGATAGTAGTGCCCGCCTCGAAGTTGCCAACGAAGGCAATGGGCGACAGTTTCTCGCCGTTTTCCAGAAAGCCGCGCGCCGTCGCGATCAGCGGTTCAATGATCTGCCAATAGCTCTCCGGGATCGCGCTCACGCCTTTCCACCTTGCATTGCTACCGCTGCTTTATATTCACGATCAAGGCCTGTACCGGCATCCGCCTCCGGATCGAACATTCGGAAGCCTACGTGCATGAGGCACAGCAAATGCAGACCGGAAAAATCACCTTCCATATTTTCGAGGTGATAGCGAGCCTCCGGTTCGTTGATCTTGAGCCCGTCGCGGCCAAGGTTGGCGATTTCCATTGCGATCTTGCCGATACGTTCTTTCGGCATGGCGGCGAAATGCTCCATCGCCCCCTGCATGTAAAACACGGCATCCATTCTTATTTTTCCATCCACCGTTGCATGCAAGTCTTCGCCGGCAATCTTGTTGCGGGCTACCCGCGCCATTTCTGCGACCGGGTGATCGCCAAATTTATTGGTGATCTGCTCGTAAATCTTGTCCGCCTCTTTGCGGTAATCACCGTCAAGATCGTCGAGACATTGCGCCAGGCCAAGCATCGCTCCGGGATCGTTCGGTGCGAGGGACGCCGCCTGGCGGAAGAACGGTAGCGCCTCCTGCATCCGTCCCATGCGGCCCAACACAGCCGCCAGATTCCGTTTCGCATACGAATTCTCGGGATCCAGCGCGATAGCTTTGCGCAGCGGCGCCTCAGCCTCTTCATTTCGGCCAAGTTTTGTAAGGGAGAATCCAAGCCCCACATATGCATTGACGTATTTTGGGTCGATCCCGATGGCGCGTTCCAACGGCTCCACCGACTCCGCGATGTGGCCCAATTCCGACAGGCAGATTCCATGATTGAAGGCGATATCGGCGTCATCGATCATGCCGTCCAGAGCTTCCAGAATCGGCAGCGCGTCTTCGAGAAACCGATTTTTCAGCAGGCCCAGTACGTATGCTTTGGGGTCCATCCCGCCGGCGGGCAGTGCCACGACGCGAATAAAATCCGGATCAACGGTGACGACGGCCGTCCAACCGCGATTTGAGTATTCGGCGGCGTAGTGGGTCATCGCCGCCATCTCGAATTCAGGCGTGCCGGGCTTGAATGCTGATTGAAACTCGTTGGTTGGGACTTGGAAAATTTCGGGTGCGGCTGGCTTCATATGTCTTAGTAAAATTTGGCAAACCGCAAGTTTACCAGTCGAAGCGGCTTATTTCCTGCGCCATTCTAAGGGTTATGTAATCTTTGCCATGTGTTAAGTACGCTGAAAACCCGCTTTATCGCGATGATTCGTATTGCTAGCGACATTTCATAGCGCCCAATGTCTCCAATGCAGCGGTCATGCACTTCCATACTCTAGGTGGCACTGTTCGGCCAGAAGCTGAGGCTCACGCTGAGTGCGGCCGGTGTCTCTTGCTCGGCCAAAGTGACCAACAGCATTGCGCCGAAATCGGTCACCCAGAAGACTGATTCAATGTACTGTCTCGGGAAAGTCTGAGTCGTGACCCAATGTACAGGAACAGGGAGAAGTACGAGGACCTGGATAGCCGTGGGTCATTCCCAATGGAATTGTTGATAAGATGCGTTAGTAAAGAGCGATGAAGCGGCTCGATCAAAAATGTGATTCCACCTTCTCGGTGCACGATAGCCGGATTCATGATCGCGATATTGCGGACTATTCGATTCGTAACGGAGTTGCTTGAGTGAAACCTAGTCCGAAAATCCACGCCATCTCGCGTCCTGTTCGTGTCGCCTACCTCATTGAGGACGGTCTCGATGCACCCCGCTGGCTTAACAGTATCTTTGCGTCGTGCCTTGGCAGACACGGTGGCCGTCAATCACTGGTCGTGCCGGTTGAAAACGCCTTGATTCCCCAGCGCTATGCTAATTGGCTGCGCGTGCTCGACCCTGATGTCGTCTTCGCATTGACGTATGACAACGCCGCCCTCGTTCAACCGCTTGCTGACCTTTTAGCAGACACGGTAATCTTGGGTCGCGAGAGAAAGCGCGACACACTCGAGGAGCACCCCAGCGTCGGCCTCGAAGAGCCCGCGCTGACGGCCCTATCATGGCTGCCGTTTTTGAAGATCAGCTCGGGTGCTATTCGGGCACGTCCAGAACTGATTCTGGATTCCTATCCACTATGGCGCGACGACGGTTTCGTGACAGATAACTTCGGCTCACTCTCCTCAAGTCTAGAACAGTTCCCGGTTCATCGCGAATTGGCCGACTATGTTCGGCCATTGATGTTGACCCCTCCAGACCCGCCGGCGAACCGATGGCACTTCGGTAACGCAGGACACGAGGAAATCAACAGCGCGTATGAAATTCTGCCGCGGTTGCACCATAATAACAGCCTCCTCACGCTCGGTTATCTGTCGAACCTCTACGCGCAGCGGCATCGCGTGGAGCATCCGTGGCGAGACAGCTTCTGCCTAGTCGTGGGCGACAGCTTTCTGGATAGAGTTACGTGCTGGAATTCCGCGCTGCTCTACGACGACGCGCAGCACCAAACGTACAAGACCCTCCGTGTTCCGGCTGCGACTAGGTTGGAGCCTGATAACACCAAGTGTATTGCAGAGTTCCTCCGGAACTGCAACTGGCTAGGCCAGAACAATAGCTCGTCAAGGGTTTCGGTGCGCTCGCACTCGTTGAATAAAGAAGAACTCGAGGCGTTTGCCGAGCAACTCCGCGGGCCGTCGATGTCAATCGTCAATGTTGCGCGGATTGATACGGCGGAAGACTGCTGCCCGGCAGGGGACAAGAGCATCCACTTTGTGCGCCCTACAGACAACGCTTCTTCAGAAGTCGCCATCGGTGAGAGCCCTGTAGCCGTGTCAGTCCCGAGCCCGATACAGGTCAAGTACTGCACCGGCGCGCATCCGATCATGTCCAGAGGAAGTTGGTACGTTGATCTCCAAATCGATCGCTTGAACGATAACAGCCGGTTTGACAATGTTCGGGACGTGTGGACGCTGCCAAAACGTCCGCAGCTACTGCGTGTATTCCACAAAAAACGACCCACAAGGATATTGCGAACCGGCGACATTGGCATTGAGGTGCACAAAGACATCCAAGCCTTAGAGGTGTCACAGCCAGAAGACCAAGAGGTGTTCTATAGCCTGCTAAACGACGCCGCACAGTATGCATACCGCGACATGCGAAAGGTACTCGCGACAAATGTCGCGTACAAGTTTTCAAAACCATCTGACAAGGGGCGCTACCTGCAGGGTGTCCTGGGTATGTTTGGCTCGCTGAGCGACGCCGAAGCCGTGCTCGGTGGGCACTTCTGGCGAACGCAATTTGAAACGATGGCTACGCCGGCGACCGAGCAATACCCGGTGGTGATCACGAAACTGCAGCGGCGCCTCAAGGCAAAGAGCGGGACGCTAGTGATCGAGGATGGGGCCGGCTGGCAAAACTTGGCCGAGCGCGTAATACAGATGTCGAGCGATCTCAGAGTTCCCAGGCTAACCACGCAATACACCCGTCTTCTGGAAGCGTGGAAAAAGGAGCTGACGGCAGCAATAGAGGTAAATACCCATATAAAAGACCAGAGCGACGCGATCCTCGCGGATGCACCTGAAGGCATCAAGAGCTCCCTTGGATACTTGTGTGAACGCGGTGTGTTCTATCGCGGTCACGAGTGGGTCTGCCGCCACTGCTCCCATCGAAACTGGGTTTCCGTCGATGCTCTGAAGAACGTGATGCCATGCGAGATTTGCCAGCAAGAGCATCACCTCCCTGTTGATCTCACTCTCGACTTCCGTCTCAACGAGTTTCTGGCAACGTGTCTTCGCGAGCACGATACGCTCAGCGTCATATGGGCACTGAGTGCACTGCGGCGAGAAGCAAAAAAATCGTTCATTTTTGCACCCCAAACGGCGCTCTTTCGCGACTACCCCGAGAACCAGGGCATGAAAGCCGACCGCGAACTGGACGTGGTTTGCATCGTGGACGGAAAATTTTTCATTGGTGAGGCAAAGCCAAGGGTAGACCAGATCGCAAAGAGCGACATCGAGGATCTTGCCGCGACGGCGAATGAACTGAAGGCCGATGTCGCGATCCTGACAGCCCTATCCGGTGAAGCCCGACAGATGGAAGGCAAGGTGGCACAGTTAAGAGAGCTTTTATCCGGTCAAACTCTAGCACGCAGCTTGATATCGGAGTGGAATGAAGAGCCGTCGTTGTACCTTTAGCGGCCTTCGTTAGCCATAAGGGTATCGGCTAGCCGCGATCAACTCTCCGACCAAAAGTCGGGGCATTTGATCCGCAGGAAAGGAGCCATGGAAAAGGATATCCAAAGTGGGACAAGGGAGCCGGAAGATCGCCCGTATACTGCGCCAAAAAACCTTCCCGTCACCGTACGGGGATTCGATATGGAAGAGCGGGCAACGCAATTCGCGCACCTTGCCGGCGTATATATCCAAGAGTTGAGCCGCCAAATCGACCTAAGCCGTCTCGACGGGGTCACGATTGCATTTGACTACAATCAGGCGCTGCTAGACCTTGATCGGGGATACCTCTACTCACATCGACTAACACCGTCCGATGAATTTGCTATCGGCGTCGCGATGACACCTTCCGTCATTCGCGATGGAATCGTGAAGAGTCACATTGTGTTGAACGCGGCTTTAGCCATCGCGCTTGAAGATCCCAACTCTGAGCATTTCAAGTTGGCACTACACACGCTTGCGCATGAATGTGCACATGTCGAGATAACGCATCGCTTCGACACGGCATTTCCAAACGTTCTCTTGCAGAACGTTTACAAGAATATCCATGACGCTGCAAGGTGGCAGATCAACTTGGCGTGCTGGGACGAATACGCAGCAACCTGGATCAGCGCACCCTTCGGACATGACCCCACTGCCGGCTACGAGGAGACTTTCATTCTTCTGTTGAACGAGACGCGCTCGAAGGCCAACGCGCTCATAAAGGCGTATCGTCGGCACGGAGATGTCACTAAGATTATGGCCGAGATATATGCTGCCTACGGCTCACTCATGAAGTTTGCCGCATATCATCTCGGCAACATGGCGGGGCAAAGGCTGTCATTGATGGACTTGCCAAAAACGAAGGCTGCTCTCAAAGGTCACTGGTTCGCGTCATATTTCGAGCGTTTGGGCGTGCTCTGCAAGCGCATTGCCGACGATTACGGACATTGGAGCGACCAAAGCTCGTTCGAGGCACTTGGCGACCTTGCAGATGAACTTGTCGTCGAAGGAGGGCTGATCGTCTCACATCGCAACGACGGCAGCCTCTATATGGATATTCCTTTCACGTCCGAGACAATGCCAGAATAACTTGCGCTGCTCCTCGAATGCTGGTCCGAATTATTCGTCAACCCGATCCAGGGGCAGGAACGCCCTCTGAACTTGCTCCCAGTACGTTGGCGCGATTGGGTCTATTTATGCCGCCACTCCAAGGGGGCGTCGGGTTGGCGTCTGACCATAGACCGCGCTGGGCTGCTCGGGCTTCGGCATCGATCTCATAGAGCGATTGGTCGCGCACGTATTTGCTGTATACCTCAGCCATGCCGCGGCACAGCTGCTCGGCGTTGGCATCTGCCCCGACGCAAATCACGCGGCGGACGGTGCGGCCGTAGCGGTCTTTTGCTTGGTCCGCGCTTTTTATGTGGGGAATAGCAAAACCTTAAATGAATTACAGGGGTGGTGCCGTGGCCCCGCAGGTTTAGAAAAGCCTTTATGTTTCGGCTGCAGTCTGTGAGTACGATCCGCTTCTTTTCTTACTTCAGGCGCTGCAGCTTCAGCAAGTATTTCTCCCGGATCGCCCAGATTTCCTCGGGGATAGGCTTGGGCCCGAAGCGCACGCCCATCATGCCTTCCACCCAGAGCTGGAAGCAGGTTTCGGCTTCCATCTTCTTGCGATGCAGGAATGGCGCCACTTTGAGCAGTGCGCCGATCGCATGCCGAGTATCAAAGTTGAGGGAATACACCGGACGGTTTTGTGCCTGTGTCCGCTTCAACTGCACGATTTCGCTTTGGACGCCCAAAATATTTTGCAACCGCCGAAGGCTGCTGTAATCGTTCTGGGCCACCTGTAACTTGATACGAATGCAGGTGCGTCGAGTTGGGTCTTTGTATCGCTGCCATACCGCGGAAATGCAGCCCTCTCCGTCGATGAACCCAGCAGCCCAGCCGAGGTCGGCAATCAGCGCAACTGGGGCGGCGAGAGCTGTGGGCAGGTCGTGGGGTGGAAGGTCTCGCGCTTCGTGTTTCTTGGTTGCAGTGGGTGTCATGTCAATTCTCCTGTGGCGGATTGCTAGCTGGTGATCAGTTGGGGAAAAAACCGATGCGCCGCTGTTCGTGGCTTTTCGGCAAAAAAACATCGCCAGGCGTGATACGCAGCAATCGCCCGCGTCGTGAACGCTTGGCACAAGCGCCCATGGCCTCCTCGATGACAAGACCAACCGCACGTGGCGTGAGATCCAGAAGTAGTTCAACGATTGACTGGTCGAGCTTCCGTGCGAACAAGTCGCCGTTCGTCACTGAATCGCGCTTCTCCTCGTAGACTGAATTAATCACGGCAGTCATCTGCGTGCGGCTAGGTTTGGGCACGACAATTCGCCGGAAGCGGGAAAGCAATGAGGCTGGGATGGCGAGCGGTTCATTGGCCGTAGCAACCCAATTGATCCAACGCATATCTGCGGGCAGGCGAATTGCCATATCTTCGAAATGCTGCGCCGAATGACGCTCGAGCAAGACGTGAAAGGGCGCGTGCGGATCGCCACCACTGCCGCCTTGACTACACTTGTCGAATTCATCGAGCAGCAATAGAGGATTCGCATGCCTGGCGGCCGATACATATTCAAACACGCGGCCCGGATTGCCGCTGCTCCAGCCGACATCAAGCCCAGAAATCGTAAATGCCTCTGTGAGACCAGACATCTGAATTTCGCCATAAAACAAGCCGATTTCCTTACTCAGTGCTTTGCTGAATGCCGTCTTTCCGACCCCGGGGTCTCCGAGCAGAAGCAATGGTGGAAACGAAACTGGCGTGTCCCGGCGTAGCAGCGCGAGTGCGTAGCGCTTCTCCAAGAGATCGAGCACTTCGCTGAAATTTGGAAACTTCGAGCGCAGCTTCTTCCAACGTTGCGCCATATCAGCCGGGTAGGGGCGCAATGGATACGGGCTGGCGAGATGTTGGTGTTGAAGCAGCAAATCACGCAGCCGGGTCTGTGTCTCGCCACGTTGCCGGGCCGTTACCGGGTTGGTCATCCGGCGCACGGCGATAGGGTCGAGCACATATATATGATTGGCAGGGCAGGACGGCGTAGCTGCTTCTGGTTCTGCACCTGGCTCCGGAGAGCTATCCGCAGTTGTCTCCTGATCATCTTTTACAGTGTCTTTGCACTCCGGCGTCTCCTCCGATTCCAAAGAATCCATCTTGAAGTCTTCTCCCGGCCACACTTTTGCACTACCATCCGACATAACAGCTTCCTTCCTAGACAGGCGGTTTGTCATTCTGAATGGCACTCTAGCCGGTTAAATGGCATTTGTAAAGTCTTTTTGCGTTCTTGACGGTTGTTACGCTATTCAAAGTAGCGTTTCGTATTTTGGAGTGTCTAAATGATTAAGTGCCACCTGTCCCGCCTAATGGGCGAGCACAAGATGAAAATTGCCGACGTGGCGAAGGCTACTGACTTGAATCGAAACACGATTGCCTTGCTCTACCACGAGAAAGCAGAGCGCATAGACCTGATCGCTATCGAAAAAATATGCCGCTTATTCGAATGCGAAGTAGGGGATCTATTGGAAATAGTGGAAGGATCGCCTGGCCCAGCAGGCAAGGAATAAAAAGGGTTTTTTAGAAAACGATATCCATGAAGCATGGGCTAGAAGTAGAAGTATTAGAACCGTAGGCATTGCGTGAAATTGTGGTAAATGCGCTTGGTAAAACTCAGGCGAATTACGGGGAGTAGCTCACTCTGTGAGCTCGGAGCACGGCATCATGCCTCTATTTGAATATTGGATTGATCCTCAGAAAACATAATATGGAAAACCAATTTTTCGAGAAACCAATCCTCAACTCCCCCTACGAGCATCCATCTCGTCATTGGGAACTCGACCATGGGCAGCCGACACAACAGATAATTGATAAACGCCGTCCTGCAGAATACATAACTCCACTTCCTAAGCCTAAGAAACGGAAAGGCCAAGCCGAACAAACATCGTTGTTGCTGGACGATGACAAGGGGCTCTCTACCCAAGCGCAGGAATACCAAAAAACGGCGGCCATCATCAACGCGGTTCGCCAGGAAGTAGGTAAATGGCGTGCTTTACCCAATCCCAACACTTGGCACGTCTCGCCAGAAACTGCGCGGCTGTTACAACATTGGCGGCATCACAATTTCAGCGGCGTTCGTCCATTTTTCTGTCAGGTCGAGGCGGTTGAAACGCTTATCTGGCTGACTGAAGTCGCACCCCAGTTGGGCAAATCAGCGGAACGGTTTCTGGATTATCTGACCAATGCCAACAACGATGCCAATCCCGAACTGATGCGGCTGGCGCTGAAACTGGCCACCGGTGCGGGCAAGACCACCGTCATGGCCATGCTGATTGCTTGGCAGACCATCAACGCCGTGCGCCGCCCCACCAGCAAAAAATTCACGCGCGGCTTTTTGGTCGTCGCACCTGGACTCACCATCAAGGATCGCCTGCGCGTGCTGCAACCGAATGATCCGGACAGTTACTACCAAAGCCGTGAACTGGTGCCCAGCGACATGATGGGCGATCTGGAGCGCGCCAAAATCGTCATCACCAACTACCACGCATTCAAACTGCGCGAACGCATGGAGTTATCCAAAGGCGGGCGATTGCTGCTGCAAGGGCGTGGCGGCGATCCACTCGACACCCTCGAAACCGAAGGTCAAATGCTCCAGCGTGTCATGCCAGAATTGATGGGCATGAAAAACGTCCTGGTCATCAATGACGAAGCGCATCACTGCTACCGCGAAAAGCCGAAGGCAGAAACCGATGACGAAGACCTGAAAGGCGACGAGAAAAAGGAAGCCGAAGAAAACAATGAGGCGGCACGCTTATGGATTTCCGGCCTCGAAGCCGTCAATCGCAAGTTGGGTGTACCCCGCGTCATTGATCTCTCCGCCACGCCATTCTTTCTGAGCGGCTCCGGCTATGTTGAAGGCACTTTGTTCCCCTGGACTATGAGCGACTTCTCGCTGATGGATGCCATCGAATGTGGCATCGTCAAGCTACCGCGCGTGCCAGTGGCAGATAACATCCCCGGCAATGAAATGCCCATGTTCCGCAATTTGTGGGAACACATCCGCGCCAAGATGCCAAAGAAAGGGCGCGGCAAAGGCGACACGCTTAACCCACTCGACCTGCCAACCCAATTGCAGACCGCACTCGAAGCACTATATGGTCATTATGAAAAGACCTTCGAGCTTTGGGCCAAAGAAAAAATCTCTGTGCCGCCTTGCTTCATCGTCGTATGCAACAACACATCCGCATCCAAGCTGGTTTATGACTACATCTCCGGTTTTCAGCAACAACATGATGATGGCTCCAGCAAACTGGTGGAAGGACGTTTTGCCCTGTTTCGCAACCACGACGAACACGGCAACCCGCTGGGCCGTCCGCGCACTCTGCTGATAGATAGCGAGCAACTCGAATCCGGTGATGCCCTGGATGACAATTTCCGCAATATGGCATCGGACGAGATAACTCAATTTCGCAAAGAGATTTTTGAACGCGGCGGCAAACTCGCCGATGAACTGCGGGCAGGCAAGGAACTGGACGACGCTTCACTGTTGCGCGAGGTGATGAACACCGTCGGCAAGTCCGGTCGCCTCGGCGATTCCATCCGCTGCGTCGTGTCTGTATCCATGCTCACCGAAGGTTGGGATGCTAATACCGTCACCCATGTGCTGGGCGTGCGCGCCTTCGGCACCCAGTTGCTGTGCGAACAGGTAATTGGCCGCGCCTTGCGCCGCCAGTCCTACGAGCTCAACGAGGAAGGTCTGTTCAACGTCGAATACGCCGACGTGCTGGGCATCCCCTTCGATTTCACCGCCAAACCTGTAGTCGCGCCGCCGCAAAAACCGCGCGAGACCATCCAGGTCAAAGCTATCCGTCCCGATCGTGATGACTGCGAGATTACATTCCCGCGCGTGCAAGGCTATCGCACCGAGTTGCCAGAAGATCGTCTCTCCGCTGAATTCAACGACGACTCCGTGCTCGAACTCACCCCCGATCTGGTGGGCGCAACCGAAACGCGCAATTCCGGGATCATCGGCGAAACAGTGGATTTGAATCTGGTACACACCGGCGATGTTCGTCCATCACAAGTCATCTACGAACTCACCTCACATCTGCTACTGACAAAATTCCGTGACGCTAACGGCGATCCTCAACTCAACCTGTTCGGCCAACTCAAGCGCATCGCTCGCCAGTGGATCGAAGGCTATCTGGTGTGCAAGGGCGGCACCTATCCGGCGCAACTCAAATACAAAATGCTGGCCGATATGGCCTGCGAGCGCATCGTGGCAGGCATCACGCGATCTGATCTAGGCAAACGTCCGATCAAAGCCGTGCTCGACCCCTACAACCCAGTGGGCAGCACTGCGCATGTCAACTTCAACACCTCGAAGATGGACCGCTGGGAGACCGATGCCCGCCGTTGCCACCTCAACTGGGTGATCCTCGACAGCGACTGGGAGGGTGAATTCTGCCGCGTCGCAGAGTCGCACCCGCGCGTCAAAGCCTATGTCAAAAACCACAACCTCGGGCTGGAAGTTCCATATCGTTATGGCTCCGAAACGCGCAAGTACATCCCAGACTTCATCGTGCTGGTTGATGACGGCCACGGCGAAGACGACTTGCTGCATCTCATTGTCGAAATTAAGGGCTATCGCCGCGAAGACGCCAAGGAAAAGAAAAACACCATGGACATCTACTGGGTGCCCGGCGTGAACAACCTGGGCAACTACGGTCGCTGGGCCTTTGCGGAATTTACCGAGGTGTACCAAATGCAGCACGACTTCGCAAAGAAGGTCGAAGCCGAGTTCAATAAAATGATCGATTCAGTGGCCACCCAGTCAGCGGTGGAGGAAATTTAATATGGCCAAAAAACCCACATCCAAGCTCACCGTCGAAACCCTCAAGCACGACGAGGCCACGCGCAAAAACATTCCTACCGCCGAATACCAGTCGGTGATGCAGAAGGAAGAGCAAAGCCCCGTCCGCGTGGCCTATGAACGCCGCAACCGCGATCTTGACCCGCAACTTGTGTGGCGCGGCAAGGATGAGCAGGACTGGTCTGATCTCGTCGTTCATGCGCCGCCGCTCTACATCCAGGAGAAGGTCCACCCCAAGGTACTCATCGACGACCTGCACCGACGTACCGAGGCGAGTGAGAAAATGCAACCGGGCACAATGGATGACCTCTTCGCCGACTTCAACGGCCTGCCCGACGACAACGCCAAGACCGAGTTCTACCAGCACGATGCCCACTGGGCCAACCGCATGATCCTCGGCGACAGCCTGCAAGTCATGGCCAGTCTTGCCGAGCGTGAAGGGCTGCGCGGCAAGGTGCAGTGCATCTATTTCGATCCGCCCTATGGCATCAAATTCAACTCCAACTTTCAGTGGTCCACCACCAGCCGCGACGTGAAGGACGGCAACACCGACCACATCACCCGCGAGCCGGAGCAGGTAAAGGCATTTCGCGATACTTGGCGCGATGGTATTCACTCCTATCTCACCTACCTGCGCGACCGGCTGACCGTGGCGCGGGATTTGTTGACCGATTCCGGGTCAATTTTTGTGCAGATTGGGGAGGAGAATGTGCACCGGGTAAGGGCAGTGATGGACGAGGTGTTTGGCGAGCAAAACTTCTGCTCACTCATCGCCGTTCAGAAAACGAGCGGCTCGACAACCTCCACGCTCCCAACGACACATGACTACATAGTGTTTTACGCCAAGCGAATTGAAGCCATCAAGTATCGAAAATTCTACGAGCAAACGACGCCAGGTGACTCTGGAGCAAAAGAATACAAGCGTGTAGAACTCGACGACGGTCAGCTTCTGCCGGCTAGTGGCTTTACAGAGGGCGGCAAGCTCAGTTTACCTGTCGGTGCCAAGCTGCTTACTACAGACAGCATAGTCTCCAAAGGCGGAGATGATCCTGACATCGAAGTTGTTGCGCGCGGCAAGAAGATTGTTTTGTCTTGCAAACCAAATCGTCATTGGAAGACGCAGGCGGATGGCATCAGGCGGCTGTGGAAAATTGGCCGACTTCTCCAGCAGTCGGGCTTGCGGATTTACAAACGCTACTTCAATGATTTTCCTTACCGAGAACTATCTCACGTCTGGAATGACACGAGAGGCGAAGACGACCCAACTTATGTTGTGCAGACTCATACCAAGGTGGTTGAGCGTTGTCTCTTGATGGCCACCGATCCCGGCGACCTCGTCCTCGACCCTACCTGCGGCTCCGGCACCACTGCCTATGTCGCCGAGCAGTGGGGCCGTCGCTGGATTACCCTCGACACCTCCCGCGTCGCGCTGGCCCTGGCCCGCGCCCGCATCATGGGCGCCCGTTATCCCTTTTACCTACTCGCCGACAGCCGCGACGGGCAGGTCAAGGAAGGTGAAATCACCCGCAGCGTGCCATCCAGTCAGCCCACACGCGGCAACATCCGCCAAGGCTTCGTCTATGAGCGCGTGCCGCACGTCACCCTGAAATCCATCGCCAACAACGCCGAGATCGACGTGATTTGGGACAAGTTCCAGAAGACGCTGGAGCCGCTACGAGAACAGCTGAACAAGGCTCTGGGCAAGCAATGGCATGAATGGGAAATCCCCCGCGAGGCTGACGCCAAGTGGCCCGACGCAGCGAAAAAATTGCACACTGACTGGTGGAGTGCGCGCATCGCCCGCCAGAAAGAAATCGACGCCTCCATCGCCGCCAAGGCTGAGCACGAATACCTCTACGACAAGCCTTACGAGGACAAGAAAAAGGTTCGCGTGGCTGGCCCCTTTACGGTGGAGAGCCTTTCGCCGCACCGCGTGCTGACCGTGGATGAAAACGACGAGCTGATCGACCGCGCTGCCCAGACAGAAGCAGGCTACGGCGAGGAACGCGACTTCGTCCAGATGATCCTGGAAAATCTCAAAACCGCTGGCGTGCAGCAGGCGCACAAGGAAGACAAAATAAATTTTACCTCCCTCACTCCGTGGCCGGGCGATCTGGTCTGCGCCGAAGGGAGATACGAGGATGCAGGCGGCGAAAAACGCGCAGCCATCTTCATCGGACCTGAGTTTGGCACCGTCTCCCGCCCTGACTTGGTGGAAGCCGCACGCGAAGCGGGCGATGCCGGTTTCGATGTGCTCATCGCCTGCGCCTTCAACTACGACGCCCGTTCAACGGAATTCGACAAACTCGGCCGCATCCCCGTGCTCAAGGCGCGCATGAACGCCGATCTGCATATGGCCGACGATCTCAAAAATACCGGCAAGGGCAACCTCTTCGTCATCTTCGGCGAGCCGGACATCGACATTATCGAAGCCGAAGCCGGTCAAGTCCGCGTCAAGGTCAACGGCGTGGACGTATTCCACCCCAACACCGGAGAAGTCCGCAGCGATGGCGCCGAAGGCATCGCCTGCTGGTTCATCGACACCGACTACAACGAAGAAAGCTTCTTCGTCCGCCATGCATATTTCTTGGGCGCAAACGATCCCTACAAAGCACTCAAGACCACCCTCAAAGCTGAGATTAACGAAGAAGCCTGGGCATCGCTCAACAGCGACACCTCACGGCCTTTCGACAAACCCAAGTCAGGGCGGATTGCGGTAAAGGTTATCAATCACCTGGGGGATGAGGTGATGAAGGTGTTTAAGGTGGTATAGACAGCTTCACGGATGGACTATTTTTGGAGTAGCCATATGACAGCGTTCCCACAAACGAAGCCATTACCAACGCCCGCAGCACCCGCTGCTGTCCCACCCGATTTTGTTGCTCTAGGGCTTCCCATTCCTGCCATTGAGCGCATTAAGATTTTTAGCGACCGGCAGTGGGAGGAATTTGTTCTTGAGTGGGCCGACTCGCTCCGTAATGAGTACAGCCTTGTAGAGCGTTGCGGGGGTGCTGGGGACATGGGGCGGGACGTTATTGCGACGTGCAAGCTCGACAACAGCAAGTGGGACAACTATCAGTGCAAACACTATCAAGACCCACTGCGTCCGGGGGACATTTGGGTGGAACTTGGTAAGCTCGTCTACTACACTCGGCGCGGGGACTACAGCTACCCCCGGCACTATTTCTTCGTGGCACCACAAGGTGCAGGAACAAAACTGGCCAATATGCTAAAGAAACCGAGCGAGCTGCGTGCTCAGCTCATAGCCAATTGGGATGCGCACTGCCGAGCGGGCATTACTTCAACTGCAACCATTGAGCTTGACGACACGCTCACGGCATACATCAATGGGCTAGATTTTTCGATCTTCAGTGCTATTCCACCACTTCGGATCATTGATGAACATGCAAAGACACGTTGGCATGTCGCACGATTTGGAGGGGGGCTGCCACTAAGGCCGCCAGTGGACACGCCACCAGATGATCCAGCAGACCACGAGGCGAATTATGTGCGGCAGCTATTAGACGCATACGCCGATCACCTAAAGCGGAATGTGGATCGCATCGGTGACATCGCAAGCGAGACTGACGTATGTGAACACTTCAGTGACTCTCGGCTTGAGTTCTATAGTGCAGAGGCACTGCGAGCATTTTCACGTGACACATTGCCACCAGGTGAATTCGAGAAGCTTCAAGAAGATGTTCACGGCGGGATTAAAGATGATTTCCGCACCCATCACGAAGATGGATACCGGCGGGTTATGGCTGTTGTAAAGACGGCACGGCTTTTACAGCTAACAGGCCACGCGCTAAATGCTAGATTGTCGGTGCGGGATCGCGGCGGTATCTGCCATCAGCTTGCAAACGACAAGAAAGTTAGGTGGGTAAAGTGATTACTCAACACCAGCCACGCCTCCCCTCGCCCTTCAACGGCCCCGTTGAGATTGGACTTCGTGCTTTGGCCATTTTGAACGATTCATATCCCTCGGCACTCTCGTTGCAACGACTTGTTGTCTTTGACTATTTGCTCGTGCACTCGGACGACATTCCTGGCGGGCCGATTGGTCTTCATCCGCAGACGCCGCATCGTAGTGGCGAATTGCTGGTACGCCGCAGCATGCTGGAAGATGGATTGCTGCTATTCCTCAGCCGGGGCCTTATTGACCGCCATTACACGGAACACGGTGTCCTTTTTTCCGCGACAGACCGTTCGGCTGGTTTCCTTGATGTATTAAGCTCGGAGTATTTGGCACACCTTCGCGAAAGGGCAGCATGGTTAGTTACGGAATTTGGGGGCTTGTCTGACAACGAAATTACGCAGCTCGCTGAAAAGCATGTTGGCGAGTGGGGGGCCGAGTTCGAGATGGAGTCAGTGTTGAATGCCCAGGAGGTCTCATGGCAGTGACTAGATTTTATATTTCGCGCATTACACTCATGGGTACGGGCGTCCCCAATGCTGAGGTTCGTTTTAGAACTGGCCTAAATGTCGTATCTGGCCCATCGGATACAGGTAAGACCTTCATCTTTCAGTGTATCGACTTCATGTTTGGCGCGAGTAAATCACCCAAACCTGTACCCGAAGCTGCGCCCTACGATTTGGTTCAGATCGCTCTTTGCCAGGAGAACGATGAAGCAGAAATTATATTAGAGCGAAGCATTAAGGGCGGAGACTTTAATTTCTATGACCAGAACGGAGTGAAAAAAATTCTTGGCAGAAAGCATCGAGATGGTGCCACCGATACTATTTCTAATTTACTTTTGAACTTATCCTGCTTGGCTGGTAAGACAGTTCGTACTAACCGGCGCGGGACAACACGCCCATTTAGTTTTCGTGATCTTGCTCGACTAATTCTTGTGAATGAAGAAACCATAATTCGTGAGTTGTCGCCAATCTACTCTCTGCGCGGCGGGTACTCGACCCGTCCTGTTGAAAGCTCTGTTTTTCGTCTTCTATTGGCGGGAAGCGATGATGCGAGCGTTATTTCAAAAGAAGACATCAAGATAGCCAGAGGAAAGCAACAAGGTAAAACAGAAGTGCTAGAGATACTATTGGATCGCACAAAACAGAAATTGAGCGAGCTAAATCTAGCTGGGAATGTGACCGAGTGGAGGCAGCAGTTTACTCAGGCTGAGGCGTTGCACGCCGATGCATCAGAGGAACTTGCTGCCGAGCAAAAGGCCGTCGCTCCGCTTGAGGATAAACGCCGAACAGTTTGGACACATCTTCGCCAACTGGAATCACGAAAAGATGTGTTAACCGAGCTACAGCAAAGATTCCAACTTTTGCAACAACAGTACGCTTCTGATCTACGACGACTTGAGACCATTGCAGAGGCAGGTACTCGGCTGGCTCAGATGAAGGAAGAGCGTTGCCCAGTCTGCGGCTCTGTTGCTGAGCACCATGAACACACACACCGTTTGCCCAACGCCGCGCCTGATAACGTAGCAACTGCATGCCTTGCCGAGGCGAACAAGATTAGAGTATTACTTGCGGATTTGCAGTCAACCCGGCAATCGAACGATGCTGAAATTGATCGAATTACAACTGTCGGCAAGGAATCGCAGCTTGAACTGAAGGCAATCACAGAAGAGCTTAACGATCGCATTAGGCCAAGAATGAATGGTGCCCTGCAAAAGCTTAAAAACAGCGAATCTGAACGGGATACATACCGTGCCGCCCTCGACATTCACACTCGTGCGGAAGAGTTAACAGTGCTGTTACATGAAGTGAGAAACCTGAAGCAAGAGAAAAACTCGGGGGGGGAGTCAACTAGAGTCGGTGCTGATGAGGCGGAAGATTTTTGTCAGGAAGTTGAGTACCTATTGAAGGAGTGGCATTTTCCTGACCTAGGCCGCGTTACATTCAGTGAAGATGACCAAGACATAATTATTTCTGGTCGCGGCAGAACCAGTCACGGAAAGGGTGTGCGTGCTATTGCTCATGCAGCATTCAATCTCGCGTTGATGCGGCTTTGCTTAGATGAGTCCTTGCCCCATCCTGGTCTTGTTGTTATTGACTCACCTTTGGTCGTGTACAGAGAGCCAGATACTGATGAGGGTGAATTCAGCAGAGACGTAAAAGACGCTTTCTATCGTTCGATAGCCGATGAATTTTCAAGTGCACAAGTAATTATCTTTGAAAATGAAGACCCTCCTCATGATCTTGATGGGGCAATCAATGTCATCAGATTTACCGGCGCAAGCCATGGTCGTAGGGGCTTCATTCCAACATAAGCTTGAAGTCCGCGATTATATTTAGCTAACACAAAGAACCATTCATGGACTTCCGCATCGCCGACACCTTCACCGACAGCCTCGCCAAACTCACAGGCGATGAGCAGAAAGCCGTCAAAACCACCGCATTCGATCTGCAAATGAATCCGGTCAATTCGGGCATGAGCTTCCATAAGCTCGACAAAGCAAAGGACAAGAATTTCTGGTCGGTACGGGTAAGCAGCGACATTCGGATGATTGTGCACAAGACGGCGGCCAGTTTGCTCTTGGCCTATGTCGATCACCACGACAAGGCGTATCACTGGGCCGAGCGACGCAAGCTGGAAACGCACCCTAAAACTGGCGCGGCGCAGTTGGTGGAAATCCGTGAACGAGTTGAGGAAATCATCGTCCCGAAATACATCGAGGTTGCGCAAGCCGCGCCGGCTAAACCCCTGTTGTTTGCGCATGTATCTGATGATGAGTTGCTCGGCTACGGGGTGCCTGCCGAATGGCTAGCGGATGTGCGCCAGGCGAATGAAGATTCGATTCTCGATCTGGCAGACCACTTGCCTGGCGAAGCAGCCGAGGCTTTGCTCGATCTGGCCACCGGCGTAACGCCTCAAGTCATAAAACCTGCCGCTATCGGCGTTGACCCGTTTGCGCACCCGGACGCGCAGCGCCGCTTCCGTGTGATGAGTAATGTGGAAGAGCTGGCGCGTGCACTCGACTACCCGTGGGAAAAGTGGACTGTCTTTCTCCATCCGGCGCAGCGGCAATGGGTGGAGCGGGATTACAGTGGCCCTGCGCGGGTTTCCGGCGCGGCGGGTACGGGCAAGACGATTGTTGCGTTGCATCGGGCTGTTTTTCTCACCCGCACCTATCCTGATAGCCGCGTGTTGCTCACTACTTTTTCTGACACGCTGGCCGATGCGTTGCGCGCGAAACTGAGGCGGCTTATCAGCAATGAACCACACCTTGGCGAGCGGCTGGAAGTGCACTCCATGAACGCGATTGGCCAGCGGCTCTATGAGTCGAATTTCGGCAAGGCCAATCTTGCTTCACGAGAGATGGTGCGGCAGGTGCTTGGCGAAGTCGCCAGCAAGGTCGATGGCAACAAATTCAGCCAGCAGTTTTTGCTGACCGAGTGGGAGCAGATTGTTGACGCATGGCAGTTGGGCACTTGGGATGCGTATCGTGATGTCAAACGGCTGGGGCGAAAAACCCGCTTGCCGGAACAGCAGCGGCGCGCGCTCTGGTCGATCTTCGAGCAGGCTCGATCCGGGCTGAAAGCGCGCAAGCTGATCACCCATGCCGAGATGTTCAGCCGGTTGGCATCACACCTTGCCGACAGCAAACATCCGCCATTTGATTTCGCCGTGGTGGATGAATCTCAAGATATCGATGTACCCCAACTGCGTTTCCTTGCCGCGCTTGGGGGCGGCCGGCCCAATAGCCTTTTCTTTGCAGGCGATCTGGGACAACGGATTTTTCAGCAGGCATTTTCGTGGAAAGCGCTCGGCGTCGATATTCGCGGACGCTCGCGCACGCTTCACATCAACTACCGAACCTCGCATCAGATCCGGATGCAGGCCGATCAATTGCTGGGGCCGGAATTGTCCGATGTGGATGGCAATACGGAGGAACGACGTGGCACGGTTTCAGTATTCAATGGGCCGGCCCCCGCCATCCAAATCCTGAGCACGCCAGACGAGGAAATAAAAGTTGTCGCGCGATGGCTCTCCGATAGGAGGGATGAGGGGATCAAACCTCACGAAATCGGCGTTTTTGTTCGTTCCGCGGCTGAACTGGACAGGGCTCGTGGGGCCGTTGAAGGGGCGGGGTTTCCTTACAAAGTGCTCGATGAGCACGTTGAAACGACCAGTGGCTATGTTTCAATAAGCACAATGCATCTGGCCAAGGGCTTGGAGTTTCGAACTGTCGTCGTGATGGCTTGCGACGACGAGATCATCCCCTCGCAAGAGCGGATCGAGACAGTGGCCGACGATGCAGACTTGGAAGAGGTGTACAACACGGAACGCCATTTACTCTATGTGGCTTGTACCCGTGCAAGGGATCATCTACTCGTGACAAGCGGTGATACACCCTCCGAATTTCTTGATGATCTACGGCTTTAATTAGAATCTGTGAATAACGGGAACAAGGGGTAGTGAATGGGTCGCCGCAAGGGTGGTTTATTTGATGATCTTGTTAGCCTGGCTGCAATGTTGCCTTGGTGGCTTGGAATTGTGATTGCAGTCGTGGCGTATTTAGTTATCCATCCTTTCGCTGTCATGGAGTTAAGTACGCCAACTCAACTGGCTGGCGCAGGTGGCGTCGCGGCTAAACAGATTTACAAGACTCTGGCGATGATTGGGCAGTATCTGTTGCCTGTGGCATTCATGGTTGGCGCATTAGCTTCTGCATTGGGTCGGCGTAAGCGCGAAAATCTGCTTGAGAAAACGGGCGAGCGTGCGGATGCTGACGCGTTGAATGGCATGTCCTGGCAGGAGTTCGAGATGCTGGTCGGCGAAGCCTATCGCCGGCAGGGTTTCAACGTGCGCGAGATCGGCGGCGGTGGCGCGGATGGCGGCGTTGATTTAGTGCTGACGAAGAACGGGCAAACAGTGCTTGTGCAATGCAAGCAGTGGAAGACGTTCAAGGTTGGCGTGAAAACAGTGCGTGAGCTTTATGGTGTGATGGCTGCACAGAAAGCGCAGGGTGGCGTGGTTGTTACGTCTGGTGTGTTTACGCAGGAGGCGAAAGAATTTGCAGGTGGTAAAAATATCGCGCTCATCGATGGAGAAAAGCTGCGGCGGGTTATCGACTCGGTGCGATCCACTTCTCATGCAGCAGCCGAACCTGTCATATCTGATTCGGTTAGCAGGGGTGCTGACTCAGCGCCGGCATGCCCGAAGTGTGGTGCTTCGATGGTAAGGCGCACGGCCAAGCAAGGTGAGAATATGGGCCGCAGTTTTTGGGGCTGCTCAAAGTACCCGGCGTGCAGAGGCATCGTGCCTATACATGCCGCCGGGGGCTGACACTCAAGGTTTGCGGCGGTTGTACGGCGACTGATTGACCGGTTTCAGAGATACGCCGACGTCGCTCGCCTTGTTCTGGATGGAGCTTTCCGTGCGCCCCATCTTGAGGCCGATGACGCGCGTGGGAGTGTTTTCGTGAGCAAGTTTCTGAAGCTGCTTTTCCTGTTGGGGCGTCCAGGACTTGCCGTGGTTGGAAGGTTGCTTGCTCATGATGTTCTCCTGTTTAAACGTAGTTTGGAGGTTGACAAATTACTTTATTTATAATTAAATGTCAACCAAGGAGGGGGCATGTTACATGAACGCATTCGCCGCGCTCGAATTCTCCGGGGTATGTCGCTGCAGGATCTGGCCGACGCTATCGGGGATATTTCGAAGCAGGCGCTAAGCAAGTACGAGGCCGGGCGGGATACGCCGGGCTCTACCAGGATTATTCAACTGGCCAACGCACTCGGGTTAAAGCCCGAGTATTTTTTTCGCCCCGATACGGTGGTGTTGGGCGAGGTCGAGTTCCGCAAGCAAACCAAACTCTCGAAGACCAACCAGCGGTCGATTGAAGAGCAGGCGCGCGAGCATCTCGAGCGATATCTTTCACTTGAGTCCTGCTTTGAAGCAGGTGATGTCGCGATTTCCTTCCCACTCGGCCGTAAGTTTCCAGTTCGCACGGTTAAGGATGTTGAGAACGCTGCTAAATTGTTGCGAGAGCAGTGGGCCATCGGCATTGATGCGATCCAGAATCTGACCGAGCTGCTTGAAGATCATGGCATCAAGGTTGTCGAAATTGATGCGCCTGATGCGTTCGACGGTCTCTCGGCGACTGTCGAGGATTCCGACCATATTGTCGTGATCGTGAATCAGAACAAGCCCGGCGAGCGACAGCGATTTACCGCCGCGCATGAGCTGGGCCATATCGTGATGAAGATGCCCGCCAGCTTGTCGGATAAGGATTGTGAAAACTGGTGCCACCGCTTCGCCGGGGCTTTTTTGTTTCCGGAAGAGAAAGTCTTCGAGGAATTCGGGCGGAAGCGCGCGCATGTTCACATCCAGGAGCTGAAACTCGCGAAGCGCGCGTATGGCATATCGATGCAGGCGGTGCTGCGCCGCCTGCTGGATATCGCCATCATTTCCGAAGCAACCTATCGTTTCATGATGGTGCGGTTCAGCCAATGGGGATTCCGAAAAGACGAACCCGAGAAGCTGGAAAGGGAAGAGCCTATCCGTTTCCGTTGGCTGGTTTACAGGGGGCTTGCGGAGGGGCTGTATACCCCGGCGAAAGCGGCGGAGTTTTTGCAGATTTCGCTATCTGACCTGGAACGGGCTGGTGCGCTGGAGTCCTGATGCCTCGCATTCTGGTTTCCGACACCAACATCTGGGTTGATTTCCATCGCGCCGGATTGTTGGATGTCTTGTTCAGTCTGCCGTACGAATTTTGCACGACCGATTTCGTCAAGGCAGAACTGATTGCCCCAGAAGCCCTGCGTCTGATTTCCTTGGGGCTCAAGATTCACGACCTCAGCGGCGAAGAAATCAACCGGCTCGGTGTCTTAATGCAAACGCTCAACTACAGCTCACTCGCAGATGTTTCCTGTTTTTTTCTGGCCGACAAGCTGCAGTGCACGTTGTTGACAGGCGATGGCAGGCTGCGCAAGCTTGCGGCCAAGCGATTCGTAGTAGTTCATGGATCACTTTGGTTGCTCGATCGACTTGTTGAATCCAAGGCCATCTCAAAAAAGAAGGCGACCGAAGCCCTGCGAGCGATGATGGATGAAGAAAGCCGCTTCCCCGAGGAAGAGTGCCGCAAGCGATTTTCTGCGTGGGGTACTTAGGTCGTAAGCGTTCCCGCCAAGTAGGCAGGAAAGACTGCAAGGGTGATCGACTTTTGTGCGACCTCGCACATTTTTTGAGCGTACCAATTTAGCAGACGGCGTAAGTGGTCGATTTATTGAATGCTAATTGGGCCACATCGACTCATAGCACGCTAGGTACGATGCGTTCTGATCGTGATTGCCCGGGGTGAAGCTAATCAAGCCGCAATGGGTGCTTTACCCGGCAGCGGGATGATTTTTCCTCCGCGCTGGGCACCAGCAAGCTGCTTGCCCCACCAGTTGAACAATTCCACCCGCTGGACGAACCGTTCCCCGCGGTCATAGGCGCGCGCGACCTGGTTGTCGTGAATGTGGTCGAGCGAGAGTTCCACCACGTCACGCTCGAAACCGTGATCCCGGGCCAAGGTGGAAAAGGCGCTGCGCCAGCCGTGTGGCGAGTGCTTGCCCGCCAAGCCCAATGTCACTCGGTAGACCTTTTCGATGGATTCCCTGCCGATATGTTTCCCGCCGGTCGGGGAGGGGAAGACGAAGCCACGCCCGCCGAATAGCTCCCGCCACTGGCGTAGCTCGCCGGCGATCTCCGGCGATAAGGGGATGCGATGATCGGCCTCGCGTGAGGTGACTTTCATCTTCTTGCGCGGGATGATCCAGACAGGCTGCTCATCTTGCAGGTGAAATTCACGCCACTCGGCATCGACAATGTTGCCAATGCGTGCGGCTGTGAATGCGCATAGGCGATGTGCCATGCGCACTGAGGGGGAGAGGCGAGCCGCTTCCGCGCGGCGCAGCAAGTTGCCGAGCGCCGAAAATTCCAGTAGCGCGGGCATGCGCCCGCTGTCTTTCTTGCGCGGCAGGATTTCACGGGCGGGCAGGGCGGGGTTGTCGCGGCAGAGCCCCTTTGCCTGTGCGTAGCGAAACACGCCGTTCAGGTGCTGGAGAATGCGGGTGGCGGTTTCGAGGACGTCGCGTTTGTTGATGTCCTCGATGGCTTTTGCGACGACGGCGGGGGTGATGCTGCTGATAGGTAAGTTGCCAAGCGCCGGGTAGATGTCACGCTCGAAGGCTCTGGCCGACTTGGTATGGTGCCCAGCGCTCCATTCACGTTGCTTCATGGTCAGCCATTCCTGGGCGATGCTTTTGAAAGTATTGTCCGCGCAGGCCACCGTGACCGCCCGGTTTACCCGGCGATCCGCGACAGGATCCTTGCTTTCCAGGAGGAGCGTTTTGACCTTGCTCAGTTCGACCCGAGCAGCGGCGAGAGAGATCAGGGGGTAAGGTCCGACGGAGTAGATATTTTCCTTGCCCTTGATACGGTACTTGATGCGCCATGTGGCGCCGCCCGCCGGGGTGATGAAAAGATGCAGCCCGCCGCCGTCGGCAAGTTTTTTGCCGCGCTCTGCCTTTGCAGTGAAGGCTTTGACTGCCTTATCTGATAGCTTTCCGCCGATACCCCCAGCCATGACTTTCTCCTGAGTTCGATTTAACGAAATACCCCCTGCAGTACCCCCATTATTACTGGAGGTCTGTGGATATTGCAAGCTGATAGCGGACGTATAACATTGTGTTATACAAAAGAAAAACGCCGTCACTTGGACGGCGTTGGACCCCGTTGGGGGTATTAATGGTGGAGGCGGGGGGGATCGAACCCCCGTCCGCAAGTCCTCTACAGACAGATCTACATACTTAGTCCGGTCTTTTGGTTTTAACCCGAACTACGCCGGCCGAACAGGCTGAGTTCAAGCGAGTCGCCTTGGATTTCGCGTTGGTGCAAAGCGACCCTGCACAACGCTATCCCATGTATATGACTCTGCGTCTGATTGCTCAGATCCACCCCATGGGAGAAGTGGTGCAGAGTCTAACCGGTATTAAGCGGCTAGAGCGTAGTTGTCGTCGTTGGCAACTATAAATTTCCAGATGTATTTACGAGGTAACTGGTCCTCGGTATGCACTGCACTGCTTCGCAACCCACGTCGAAGCCAGGTCGCCCCCATTGCTGAGATTTACTGCACAAGACACACGACTGTCTTGTTTCATATTGTACGGGAATCAGATGGGGCTGGCGCGTGAAAGTTCAAGTGGGAGGGTATCTTGCCGATCATTTTAGTTCGTACCAAACGCCACGGCCGCTACCATGCTGATTCAGGTGTCCGCGTTCGACAAGGGCACGGAAATGCTGCTTGAGCGTGTTACGGCTGGCGCCGGTTAGTTTGATAGCTTCACCGATTGTGATGCGACCATGCTCGCGGGCAAACTCGACAATCTGCAACGAGAGTTCCGGCAGTGCGGCCAATACGATCTTTTCGCGTTCGACCTTTTTCTCTAGTCGCTTTACTTGCTCGGCCAGTGATCGTAGGAAGAATACAAGCCACGGTTGCCAGTTCGGGGTGTCGTTGCGAATTGTTCCCTGGGTTTGCCGCAGCGCCAGATAGTAAGCTTCTTTGTTTTGCTCGATTATGCTTTCCAGGGAACTA
The DNA here is from genome assembly GCA_018781585.1 of Burkholderiales bacterium. Taxonomy (GTDB): domain Bacteria; phylum Pseudomonadota; class Gammaproteobacteria; order Burkholderiales; family Thiobacteraceae; genus RBG-16-58-11. Next base: position 33,589 of record JADMJT010000006.1, on the reverse strand, counting down.
TAAGGCGCGTAGGCATAGCCCGTTTGCAGAAGCAGCAGGGTGGTGAGTGCGCGTGAGAGTCGGCCATTGCCATCCTGGAACGGGTGTATCTCAAGAAACACCACGACACACAAGGCGATGATTAGCAGCGGATGCAGGCGAGCTGTTGCACGTTCAGCCTGAACCCAGTTAAGCAATTCCGTCATTAGACGCGGCGTGTCGAAGGGTGTGGCTGTCTGAAACACGACGCCGATCTGTGCACCGTTCTCGTCCAAGGCAACCACGTGGTTGGGGTTGGTCTTGTAATTGCCGCGATGTCGCGCGTCCTTCTCGCTGTGCTGCAGCAATATCTGGTGGAGTTGCTTGATATGGTTCTCGGTGAAGGGGATGTCCTGCCACGCGCTGAACACCAGTTCCATGAGTTCAGCGTAACCGGCGACTTCCTGCTCATCGCGAGTTGCAAAGTGCTTGATCTGCAAATTGGACAGTAGGCGTTCTACTTCGCGGTCCGATAACTTGCTGCCTTCGATACGCGTGGAAGAGCCGATACTCTCGATCGTAGCGACATGGCGCAGGGCCGATAAGCGATCAGGTGCAAGCGAGCCTAGGGCACGCCAAGCGCCCTTGAATTCATCGATCTTGGCGATCAAAGTCAGAATCTCAGGCGTGATCTGGATGGTGTTTGTTTGGATCATGTAACCAATGTTACACCCAATTACACCCATTTGTGTGGGTTAGCTAAATAGCTATCCATTTACACCCATTTCTGCAACGGAAAAGCATAACTTATTGGTTATGCACTGTTTTTTCTGATGGAAATCGGCGCTACAGTTGCCTAGTATGGGTGTAGTCAAATTCCTAAGACAAATCCTCTGGCGTATCTATGTCGTGCAAGATGCCGGGCTCATTTGCAGCAATTAAGTGCAGTTGCTCTACATGCAGGTCGAGTAAATGCCGCGCGCCACGGTCACCGCTGAGTGCGGCGAGCGCTGGATAAAACGCGCGGCTAAAGCCCACCGGATGGCCGCGCTGGCCAAGGTATGCCGGTGCCACGATGGCGTCGCCTGCTTTGAGCCGGGTGGCGAGGGTGGAGACGATCTCCCCCGGCACGAAGGGCATATCCGCCAAGGCGATAATCCAGCCCTCAGCATCGGGTGCTGCGCAAACGCCGCAGGCGAGGCTGGCGCCCATGCCTTGCTCTGCGTTGGCGCAAGGCAGTACCCGAACATTTTCTCGCGCTAGTAGCTGCATCAATTCGGCATCGCCGGGGCGCACGATTGCGATGACCTCATCCACGCCTTGCGCCAGATTGCGCAGCGCGGCCACAGCCATGGGCGTGCCGTCGGGCAGCAGGTGCAAGAGCTTGTGGGAGCCGAAGCGGGTGCTGCTTCCGGCGGCGAGCAGGATGCCGGCGATCACGCGGTGGCGTATTGCGGCTGGAGCGTGGGCGCGCTTGCCGCAATCAATTCGATGCCGTTGCGCACGGCGATCAGATCGGCCAGGATGGCTACGGCGATTTCGGGCGGGGTGCGCGAGCCGATCGGCAAGCCTACCGGCCCGCGCAAGCGTGCGATGTCATCCGCTGCCAGATCGAGCAAGGCCAAGCGTTCGCGCCGCTTGGTGTTGTTGCGCTTTGATCCGAGCGCGCCAACGTAGAAGGCGGGCGAGCGCAGTGCTTCCATCAGCGCCATGTCGTCGAGCTTGGGGTCGTGGGTCAGCGCCACGATAGCGGTATAAGCATCGGGCTGCATAGCCGTGATGGCATCGTCCGGCATGCCGTCGAGTAGTTCGCTGCCCGGCACATTCCAGGTGAGGCGATATTCTTCGCGCGGATCGCAAACCAAGACGGTGTAATCGAGCGCCGCAGCCATTTCGGCCAGATAGCGCGCGGTTTGCACCGCACCGATGATGAGTAGGCGCAGTTGCGGGCCGTGGGGGATGATGAGTTGTTGCTCGTCGCAGATTAAGCGGGTGGTGGCGCTGGGCGTAAACAAGGTGGATACGCCGCTCGCCAGATCGAGCCGGCGCGCGATGGGTTGCCGCGCATGCAATGCAGCGAGGAGTTGATCGAGTATCGCGGCGCTGGGCGCGGATTCGAGCACTAACTCCATCTGACCGCCGCAGGGCATGCTCCAGCGCCGATTTTCTTCCGCCGCGCCGCCATAAACCAGGCGTTGCGGCAATGCGGGTATTGCCATACGCACGCGCTCGATCAAATCCTGCTCGATGCAGCCGCCGGAAACGGAGCCGATCACCGCACCATCGGCGCGAATCGCCACCAGCGACCCTGCCGGGCGCGGGCTGGAACCATAAGTGCGCACGACGGTGGCGAGCGCGGCGGATTGGCCTTGCGCTTGCCAGAAGCGTAGGGTGCTTAGGACTTCGATTTCGGCGCTAGGCATAGTCTATTAAATGTTCATCATTAGGCGAGATTGTACCTGCTGGGTACTGGGTCGATTTGCCGGCTGGAAGCCGACGCTACGGATATGTAGCGCCGGCATCCTGCCGGCAACCAACACGAGCATTACACGTGCTGATCGTGTATTTTCCAAACGCCGATTAAACCAAATCTTTTGCTTGCAGCGGCAGATTGCGCAGGCGCTTGCCAGTGGCGGCGAATAGGGCATTGGCCACGGCCGGTGCAATCGGCGGCACGCCCGGCTCACCTACGCCGCTGGGATTGGCGCTGGAGGGAATGATGTGCACTTCAACCTGCGGCATTTCGCTCATGCGCAGTAGCGGGTAGTCGTGGAAATTGGATTGCTCCACTTGGCCTTCTTTCAGCGTGACGGCGCTGTAGAGTGCGGCAGAGAGGCCGAAGCCGATGCCGCCTTCCATCTGGGCGCGGACGATGCTCGGGTTGATGGCGATGCCGCAATCGACGGTGCACACTACCCGGTCAACCTTGAAGCTGCCGTCTGCTTTTACGCTGACTTCGGCGATTTGCGCGACTACTGTCCCGAAGGATTCATGTACTGCGATGCCGCGCCCGCGCCGCACACCGTCCTTGGCCGCGAGCGGTTTACCCCAGCCGGCTTTGTTCGCTGCCAGCTCCAGCACCGCCAAGTGGCGCGGGTGTTTCTTGAGCAAGCTGCGGCGCAACTCGAGCGGATCTTTGCCCGCGGCGTGGGCGACTTCGTCAATGAACACTTCGGTGGAAAAGGCTGTGTGCGTGGAGCCGACCGAGCGCCACCACTGCACCGGCACCGGATACTTCGGCGTGTGCAGATCCACCAGCAGGTTGGGAACAGCATAAGGCAGGTTGGCGGCGCCCTCGACCGAGGTGATATCGATGCCGTCTTTCATCATGCCGCCTTCGAAAGCGGTACCGGCGATGATGGACTGGCCCACCAGACGGTGCTGCCAGGCGACCAGATTGCCGCTCGCATCCAGCCCCGCGCGCAGCGTGTGGTAGAACATCGGCCGATATTGCCCGGCGCGCAGGTCGTCCTCGCGCGTCCAGATCATTTTCACCGGCACGCGGCCCTTGATGGCCTTGGCGATTTGCACCGCTTCCAACACATAGTCGGAATGCGGGTTGGCGCGGCGGCCGAAACTGCCGCCCGCGTAGAGCATGTTGATTTTCACGTTCTCGGGTGGGATGCCGAGCAGTTTGCCGACATTCATTTGGTCACTGGTCTGTGATTGTTCGCCGTTCCAGATTTCGCACTGATCGCCCGTGAGCTTGACCACGCAATCCATTGGCTCCATCGCGGCGTGGGCCAGATAAGGAAACTCGAACGCTGCTTCCAGGCGCTTGGCGGCGCGGCCCAGGGTTTTTTCGGCATCCCCCGCCTTGCGGGCGACGGCGCCGGGGGAGCGCGCCAGGGTCTTGTAGTGCGCGAGCATGTCGCTGCTGTTGAGCTTGAACGCCTTGCTCTCATCCCACTCGATTTTGAGCGCGTCGCGGCCCTGCTTGGCGGTCCAGAAATCTTTCGCCAGTACGGCAACCCCATTCGGAATCGCAACCACGTCGTGCACGCCAACAATCGCCTTCGCCCCCGAAGCGTCGAAGGATTTTACGGTGGCGCCGAAGCGCGGTGCGCGGGCGACGAGGGCGGTGAGCATGCCCGGCAGCTTCACGTCGCTGGTGAATTGGGCACTGCCGTTGATCTTGGGTTTGCTGTCTTGGCGCGGCGATTGTTTGCCGATGTAGACAAAATCTTTGGGTTCCTTGAGCGTAATGTCTTCTGGTTGGGGGGCCGCTTGCATCGCGGCCTTGGCGCTGAGTTCGCCAAAGCTGGCTTTTCGATTGGAGGCAGCGTGGCTGACGATGCCGTTTTTAACCGTGATTTCTTTTGCCGGCACGCTCCATTCTGCAGCCGCCGCCGCGACCAGCATGAAGCGCGCTGCGGCGCCTGCCCGGCGCATCTGCTCGAATGAGTTGGCCATGGCCGTGCTGCCGCCGGTGCCTTGCATGGGCCCCCACAGCAGGTTGTTGTAGCGCCTGGCATTGGCCGGTGCGCCTTCTACCTTGATTTGCGGCCAGGCGGCATCGAGTTCCTCTGCCACCAGGGTGGCGAGACCGGTGTAGGTGCCTTGCCCCATCTCCAGATGTTTGGCGATCACCGTGACGGTATTGTCTTCGCCGATCCGCACAAAGGCATTGGGTTCGAATTCGATGACGGTGGCGGGCGCTGCGGAGCCGGCTTTTCCCGGCGTGGCCTCGACCGGTGCGGCATAGCCGCCAGGCAGATAGATGGCAAGGGTGAGCCCGGCGCCGGCCTGAAGAAAGCGGCGGCGGCTTTCATTGACGATTTTGATTTCGCTCATGTTCGCCTCCTCACTTTAACGACTTGGCCGCTTCGTGAATCGCGGCGCGGATGCGTTGATAGGTGGCGCAGCGACACAGATTGCCCGCCATTGCGCTGTCGATATCTTCGTCGCTGGGTTTCTTGTTGGTGCTGAGCAGGGCGACGGCAGACATGATCTGTCCCGACTGACAGTAACCACATTGCACGACTTCGAGTTTTTCCCAGGCGGTTTGCACGGCGCGGCCGACCTTGGAGCTGAGGCCTTCGATGGTGGTGATCTTTTGTCCGGCTACGGCCGACACCGGTGTGACGCAGGCGCGGATCGGATTGCCGTTGAGATGCACCGTGCAGGCGCCGCATTGTGCGACGCCGCAGCCATATTTAGTGCCGGTGAAGCCGAGTTGATCGCGCAGCACCCACAGGACGGGTGTGTCGGGTTCGACATCGACTTGAAACTTCTTGCCATTGACGGATATAGCAATCACTTTGAGTCTCCTCTAAGGCGATAGGGCTAAAAATTATTATAGGCGGTTCTGGCGCATGTAGAGGGGGGTAGCGTGAATGGGCTAGGTGGCAGGACGTCCTCGCCGCGATACAGAAGGCAGCTTGGCCGCCAGACTTCGGCTATGTTGCGCGATGATTACTTCGCTTAATCGGTCGAATGCGTCACGGCGCGCAGTCGAGGCGCGCGCCACTAATGCGATGCTGCGCGTGGGGGCGGGTGCGGCAAAAGGTTGTGCGATGAGCGGACTATTTTTTAGCAAACCGGCGCGCAGGGTCATCTCCGGCAATAATCCCACGCCCATGCCTTCCTCAATCATTTGCACCAAGGTGTAGAGGCTAGTTGCTTCCAGGCCGTGCGGGCGCGCATTGAGCCCGCAACCGCTCAGAATATGGCCGCGCAGGCAATGGCCTTCTTCCAACAGCAGTAATTGTTCCGGATTGATGGCGGAGACATTCACGCGCCGCGGATTTTTTTTGCCGGGCGGCGTGACCAGCCACAGCTCTTCGCTAAACAGTGTGCGCGTCATGAGATTGCCCAATTCATAAGGGAGGGCGATCAAGGCGAAATCGAGTTGGCCGCTGTCGAGCCGAGCCAGTAGATTGGCAGTGAGGTCTTCGCGCAGCGCAAATTGCAGCCCGGGATAACGACTGCGCATTTCCGGCAGCACCATGGGTAGTAGAAAAGGCGCGATGGTGGGAATCACGCCCAGCCGCACCATACCCGCGAGCGGGTCGGCGGCACGCGCTGCGGTTTGCGCCAAGTCTTCTGCCGCCGCCAGCAACCCGCGCGCCCGTTCTGTAATCTCCAGGCCTAGCGGCGTCATGAAAACGCGGTGCCGTTCGCGTTCTACCAAGCGCGCATTCAGAATCGATTCCAGTTCCATGATGCCAGCGGAGAGGGTCGATTGCGTGACGAAGCAGTCCTGTGCCGCCTGAGTGAAATTCAGGCGTTCGGCCAGAGCGACCAGGTAGCTCAGTTGGCGCAGAGAGGGTAGGGCAGCCATGGGCTTATATTAATCGAATATATCGATCAATATTACAAAATTAATCCATTGGATAGATTGATAGGGTTTGCCCAGAATGCGGGGTGTCTACATAACGGACGTAACCCAAACAGGAGATCGACATGAAACAAGCTTCTATCACTATCCAAAATTTGGAAGCCGCGTTTGCCGGCGAATCCATGGCGCATATCAAATACCTGCACTTTGCCAAGGTTTGCCGTGCGGCGGGCGATGAGGAATCGGCGCGTATTTTCGAAGACACGGCAGCGCAGGAAGTACAGCACGCGCTCGGTCACGCCGACTTGCTCTTCCCCCGTGCCGGCATGAGTCCGGCGAAATGTTTGGAATATGCGATTGCCGGCGAGACGCATGAATACACAGAAATGTACCCGACGTTTCGGCATGAAGCCGAAGTGGAGGGTCAGCAAGCGGCGGTGGCGGAATTCGATGAGCAAATCGCCGAGTCGCAAGCGCATGCCGAGCAGTTCCGCGCCATCCTCGCCAAGGCCGAAAAGCGCTTCGCCGCGTTGGCCAAGGTGGAAGAGCGCCATGCGAATCACTACCGCGCACGTGCCGCACAAGTAGCGGGGCCGCATAAAGAGAAAGCAGCAGCTTAATGATGGTTGTTGCCCTCTCTCCTAACTCTCTCCCGCAAGCGGGAGAGAGGGACTTAGACTCGCTAAGCGAGTAACTTTAATCGAAAGGAAATATCATGAATGCAGCTAAATGGGAATGTGTGGTGTGTGGCTTTATTTACGACGAAGCGGTGGGCTTGCCGGAAGACGGCATCCCGGCCGGCACGCGCTGGGAAGATATTCCGGTGGACTGGGCCTGCCCCGACTGCGGCGTAGCCAAAGCCGATTTCGAAATGATTCAGATCGCAGCGTAACAAAAGGAAACCAGTATGGAACCCATCGTCATTATCGGTTCGGGCATGGCCGGCTACGGCTTGTTGCGGGAGTTGCGCAAGCTGGATCGTGAGACACCGGTCACGGTCATTACCGCCGATGAGGGGGCGGCCTATGCCAAGCCGAGTCTCTCCAATGCGCTGGCCACGGGCAAGGCACCCGAACAATTAGCGAATCAGACTGCGGCGCAAATTAGCGCCAGTATGAATGCTGAAGTGCTGACTCACACTCGCGTGATTCGTATTGATACCGCTGCGCAGCAGATCGAGACGGATCAGGGCAGCGTGCCCTATAGCCATCTGGTGCTGGCGCTGGGGGCGGACCCGATCGCGCACGGCGTAGCGGGCCCGGCTGCCGGGAAAATTTTAAGCGTGAATGATCTCGGCGATTACACGCGGTTTCGGACAGCGCTGGCTGGTAAGAAAAGCGTGGCAATTCTTGGCGGCGGTTTGATCGGCTGTGAGTTCGCCAACGATCTGGCGGCAGCGGGTTATGAAGCGGCAGTGGTGCACCTCGGTGCATCTCCTTTGGAGCGCATCTTGCCCGCGCCGATTGCACAACGCCTCAGTGAATCATTGGCAGCGGCTGGGGTGGCGTGGCATTTCGGTCGCCGTGCCGTCAGCGCAGAAACGGCGGGCAACGGCATCACGCTGACGCTGGATGACGGTTCCGTGCTGACAGCGGATGTCGTGCTATCGGCGATCGGTTTGCGTCCACGCTTGGCGTTGGCGCAGGCAGCAGGTGTGGCTGCTGGGCGCGGCATCGTTGTCGATCGTATGTTGCAAACGAGCGTGTCCGGCATTTACGCCATGGGCGATTGCGCGGAAGTGGAAGGCTGGGTGCTGCCCTATGTGCAGCCGCTGTTACAGCAGGCGCGCGCCTTGGCGGCGACGCTGGCCGGCACGCCCACGCCTGTGTGTTACCCGGCCATGCCGGTGGTGGTAAAAACGCCCGTACTGCCCTTGACCGTCGCGCCACCGGCGCCGAACCAGCCCGGCCAATGGAGTATGGAGATGGAAGCGGCATGCCTGGTGGCGCGCTTTAAGAACGAGCAGGGTAATTTGCAGGGCTTTGTTTTATGCGGCCAAGCGCCGGGGCTGCGCAGCGAACTGACGAAGCAAATGCCGTCGGTGTTGCCTTAGCGGATTACAAAAAGCCGAGGATATCGGCCGGCGTGTCGATGCGCGCATACGCGCCCCAGGTGTCGGGCTGATCCTGCACGTCGAGATAGCCATAGTTGGCAATCAGGGCTTTCATGCCGGCGGCGACCGCCGATTCCACATCGCGCTCGGCATCGCCGACATAGAGGCAAGCAGCAGGCGCGACACGCACTTGCGCGGCGGCGGTGAGCAGCGGCTCGGGATGCGGTTTGGAATTGGGCGTGGAGTCGCCGCTGATGATGCAAGCGGCGCGGTGTTCCAGGTTCAAGGCTTTGAGTAAGGGCAGGGTAAAGCGCGCCGGTTTGTTGGTGACGACCCCCCAGCGCAGTTTGCGTGCTTCCAGCGCCTGCAGTAGCTCGGATATACCGGGAAAGAGCACGGTGCGATCGCAGATATGCTGGGTATAAAGTTCCAGATATTCGGCGCGCAACGTGGCAAAGTTTGGCGACTTCGATGTGACTTCAAAGCCGACTTTGAGTAAGCCCTGTGTGCCATGCGAGACTTGTGGGCGGATCGTTTCATGCGGCAAGGGGACTAAGCCGTGACGCCGCCGTTGTTCATTTAGCGCGTAGGCTAAATCCAGCGCGGTGTCGGCCAGCGTGCCATCCAGATCGAACAGCACCGCTCCAATCGGTTCAGCCATCTTTGCGGGCAGCGATGAGGTAATTAACCGAGGCGTCGGGGCCGAGCGAGTAGGTTTTGCTGAACGGCTGGTAACTCATGCCGATGACTTCGCTCACGTTTAATCCGGCAGCGCGGGCAAAGCGCGCGAGTTCGGAGGGTTTGATGAATCGAGCGTAGTCGTGCGTGCCGCGTGGCAGTAGATTGAGCAGATACTCTGCGCCGATCACCGCGAATAAATATGACTTGGGATTGCGGTTAAGCGTGGAGAAAAAAACCTGACCGCCGGGTTTGGCAAGCTGCGCGCAGGCGCGGACGATGCTAGCCGGGTCGGGCACATGTTCGAGCATTTCCATACAGGTGACGACATCGAATTGACCGGGTTGCTCCGCGGCCAAATCTTCGACCGCGATCAAGCGGTAATCCACTTTTTGTCCGGTTTCGAGCAAGTGTAGTTTGGCGACCTTGAGCGGCTTGTCGCCGAGATCAATGCCGGTCACCTCGGCGCCGCGCGCGGCCATGCTCTCGGATAGGATGCCGCCGCCGCAGCCGACATCGAGGACCTTTTTTCCGGCGATGTGCGCGAGCCCGTCGATGTAATTCAACCGCAGCGGGTTGATGTCGTGCAGCGGCTTGAATTCGCTATTCGGGTCCCACCAGCGATGCGCGAGTGCGGAGAATTTTTGTAGTTCGAGTTCGTCAACGTTCATGGCGAGATGATACTAGCTTTTTAGCACGCCTTGCCAATGCGCCGCCTTGGCGGCGAGTTCATGCGCATCGAGTGTGGTAAGCGTGCGGCTGCTCAAGAGTCGTTTGCCGCTTACCCACACATCGGTGACTTGCTCTCGCCCCGCTACGTATACCAAATGCGAGGCGACGTCATAGAGGGGAGCGGTTTCTAGTGTGGCTAATTCTATGGCCACGATGTCCGCCGCTTTGCCCGGCTTAAGTGAGCCGATTTCCTGCTCCAGCCCCAGAGCTTTCGCGCTATTGAGGGTGGCCATGGCCAGCGCTTGATGCGCGGGGAGGGCGGTGGCGTCACCGCTGGCGCCTTTGGCGAGCAGGGCTGCAATGCGCATTTCGCTCAGCAAATCCAAACGATTATTACTGGCCGCGCCGTCGGTACCGAGACCGATATTGACACCCCTGGCGATGAGTTGGGCGATTGGCGCGATGCCGCTGGCGAGTTTGAGATTGGAAACGGGGCAGTGCGCAATATTGACGCCGCGCTCGGCGCACAGCGCGATTTCGTCCTGGGTCAAATGCACCATGTGTGTGGCGATGACACTCGGGCTCAATAAGCCGAGCTTTTGCAGCCGTGCCAAGGGGCGTAGCTGATGGTCGTTCAGGCTCTGATCGATCTCGTCTTGTGTCTCATGCATATGGATATGAATGGGCGCTTCCAACTGCTCGGCGAGCGTGAGGATTTTCTCGAAGGTTTTATCGCTCACCGTATAGGGCGCGTGCGGCGCCATGCTGAAGGCAATGCGCGCATGGTCGCGATAGGCGTCGCGCACTTCCAAGCCCTTGCGCAGATAGTCATCGGCATCGGCGGCATAGGGGGTGGGAAATTCGATTGCGATCATGCCGATCATGGCGCGCATACCCGCTTGGTCCACCGCTTGTGCCGTGGCTTCGGGAAAAAAATACATATCGTTGAAGCAGGTTACACCGCCGCGCAACATTTCGGCGCAGGCCAGTTGCGTGCCGTCTTTCACGAATGAGGGCGCAAGGTGATGGCCTTCCGCCGGCCAGATGTGATCTTTGAGCCACGTCATCAGCGGCAGATCGTCGGCCAGGCCGCGCATCAGCGTCATGGCAGCGTGTGTATGCAGATTGATCAGGCCAGGCATCAGCACATGCTGATTGAGTTCGATATGCTCACGCGCGGCGAAGTCGACGGTGGCGTCTGCCGTGGGCAAGAGCGCGACGATACGTCCGGCGTCGATCGCAATGCTGTGATGCTCCAACACGATGCCCGGCGGCTCAATCGGAAGTATCCAACGTGCGTTGATGAGTGTGTCAATGGTTCTCATGATGTTGCCACGGCGAACTCAAAAAAAAGCCCCGCTCAATGGCGGGGCTAGATTGCTTGGATTGAGATTACTTGGCGGGCGCCTGAACTTTGACTTCCACCAGTACGCGGCGGTTGGGTTGCAGGCACTCAACTAGCTTCTTGTTCTTACCGCTTTCACGGCCTTTTACGTCCTTGCAATCGACTAGAGGCTCGGCTTCACCCTTGCCTACGGTTTCGACGCGTTTGGCATCAATGCCTTGGCTGACGATATAGCCCTTGGCGGCGGCGGCACGGCGATCAGAAAGACTATTGTTGTATTTTTCCGAACCGATGCGATCGGCGTGACCCGTGACCAACACCACTTCCACTTCCGGATACTGTTTCATCTTGGCGACGACTTCATCATCCAGGGTTTTTTTGCCATCGGCGCGCAGCACTGCTTTGTCGAAATCGAATAGCGTTTCGGCTTGCAGATTGATCTTGGTAAAAGCGGGCTTGTCCGGGCCGAGGTTTGGCGGCATCAGTGGTTGTGCCGGCACGGTATCTGGCTTCTTGGCTACCACTTCTTTCTTAACCAAATCGGGATCGCATTCGGCGATGGCCATGGCCGGCGTCCAGGAGCCCGTGCGCCAGCATTGGCCGAAATTGTTTTTCACCACGTGCCTGTTGGTGTCTTGCAAATAGCCAGGCGTGACTTTGCCATCGCTGTGGGCCGTTGCTACGCCTGCACCTAGACCTAAGCTGAGAGCGATCAGGAGGCTGGAAGTGCTTTTCAATATTTTGGCAATTGTCATGTTGAGGCCTTTCTTTGTCTTATGTAACTGGGGGGGACACTTGAGCGGATGTTAACTATATAACGCTGTAATTACAAGACTCAAGTACGGGTTTCTTTACGGGTTTTCTCATTAAAACTTGAGCCGGTAGTGGGAGTCTGGCTGGGGAAGGGGGCTCGTGTTACAATCTTCAACTTTGATTCCGTCCCTCCGCCGTCCTGGCGGATACAATATAAGTAACTGATAAATATGGATCAATTCGCTAAAGAGACAATTCCGGTAAGCCTTGAAGCAGAGATGCGCAATTCCTACCTCGATTATGCGATGAGCGTAATTGTGGGGCGGGCCTTGCCCGATGTGCGAGACGGACTGAAGCCGGTGCATCGCCGCGTTTTATTTGCGATGCACGAGTCGAATAATGTGTGGAACCGGCCGTATGTGAAGTGCGCGCGCGTCGTCGGTGACGTGCTGGGTAAATATCATCCGCATGGCGATACGGCGACCTACGATGCGCTGGTGCGCATGGCGCAGGATTTCTCCATGCGCTACATGCTGATCGACGGCCAAGGCAACTTCGGCTCGATCGACGGCGATTCCCCTGCCGCTTATCGTTACACCGAGTGTCGTCAAGCGCGCATCACGTCCGAATTGCTGGCGGATATCGACAAGGAAACGGTCGATTTCGTGCCCAACTACGACGGCAAGGAAATGGAGCCGACGGTACTCCCCACCAAGACGCCGAACCTGTTGGTGAACGGGTCGTCGGGCATCGCTGTGGGTATGGCCACCAATATTCCGCCGCACAATTTGACCGAGGTGGTGGATGCTTGTTTGGCGATCCTCGCTAATCCGGCCATCACCATCGACGAATTGATCGAGATCGTGCCCGCGCCGGATTTCCCCACCGCCGGCATCATCTACGGCACGGCGGGCGTCAAAGAAGGCTATCGCACCGGCAAAGGCCGGGTGGTGATGCGCGCCCGCACACATTTCGAAGATTTAGAGAAAGGCCGTCAATCGATCATCATCGATGAGTTGCCCTACCAAGTGAACAAAGCCAATCTGCTGATCAAGATTGGCGAGTTGGTGCGTGAAAAGCGGCTGGAAGGTCTCTCCGATTTGCGCGACGAGTCAGATAAGTCCGGCATGCGCGTGGTGATCGAGTTAAAGCGCGGCGAAATGCCCGAGGTGGTGCTCAATAATCTGTACAAGCTCACCCCGATGCAAGACACCTTCGGCATGAATATGGTCGCGCTGGTCGACGGCCAGCCGCGCCTCTTAAATCTGAAGCAAATGTTGGATGCCTTCTTGCGCCATCGGCGCGAGGTGGTGACGCGGCGCACGATTTTCGAATTGCGCAAGGCGCGTGAACGCGGCCACATTTTGGAAGGCCTGGCCGTGGCGCTGTCCAACGTGGACGAAATTATCGCTCTGATCAAAGCGTCTGAGACGCCCGCGATCGCCAAAGAGCGTTTGATGGATAAAACCTGGGCCTCCAACTTGGTGGGGGACATGCTAGCGCGCGCCGTGGCCGATGCCGCCGCGAGCCGCCCCGAAGGGCTGTCCGCCGATTTCGGGATGACGCAACAAGGCTATCGTCTCTCCGATACCCAAGCGCAGGCGATTCTGGAATTGCGTTTGCAGCGTTTGACCGGCCTGGAGCAAGACAAAATTGTCGCCGAGTACAAAGACGTGTTGGAGAAGATTGCTGATTTCATCGACATCCTCGCCAAGCCCGCGCGCATCACCCAAATCATCACCGACGAGTTGGGGCAGGTCAAAGCGCAGTACGGCGATAAGCGTAAGAGCGAGATTGTGCACAATGCACAAGACATCTCGATGGAAGACCTCATCACGCCGGAAGAGGTCGTGGTGACGCTCTCGCACACGGGTTATATGAAATCGCAACCGCTGGTGGAATACCGCGCCCAGAAGCGCGGTGGGCGCGGCAAGCAAGCTGCCCCTACCAAGGAAGACGACTTCATCGATAATCTTTTCATCGCCAATACCCACGATTACATTTTGTGTTTCTCCAATCGTGGCCGCGTGTATTGGATCAAGGTTTACGACGTGCCGCAGGGTAGCCGCATTTCGCGCGGCAAGCCGATTGTGAATCTGCTGCCGCTGGAAGACCGCGAGAAGATCACCGCGCTGCTGCCGGTCAAGGAATTCGACGAGCTGCACTATGTCTTTATGGCGACCGCCATGGGCACAGTGAAGAAGACCCCGTTGACCGATTTCTCGCGTCCCCGCACCAGCGGCATTATCGCGGTGTCCTTGGACGACGGCGACTATCTGGTGGGCGCGGCCATTACCGATGGCAAGCACGATGTGATGTTGTTCTCCAACGGCGGCAAAGCCGTACGTTTCGAGGAATCCGACGTGCGTCCGATGGGTCGCGGCGCGCATGGCGTACGCGGCATGCGCTTGGCTGAGGGGCAGAAAGTTATCTCGATGTTGGTGGCGGAAAGCGAAACCCAATCCGTGTTGACGGCGACCGAGAACGGCTACGGCAAGCGCACCCCGATCACCGAATACACCCGCCACGCGCGCGGCACCCAAGGCATGATCGCGATTCAAACCAGCGCGCGTAACGGCCCGGTGGTGGCGGCGACGCTGGCGGACGAGAACGACGAGATCATGTTGATCACGACCGGCGGCGTGCTGATCCGCACCCGGGTGAAAGAGATTCGCGAAATGGGGCGCGCCACGCAGGGCGTCACCCTGATTAATACCGGCGAAGGCGAGAAGCTGGTCAGCTTGCAGCGCATCGTCGAGACGGATGTAGAAGAGGGAGAGGGGAACGAGTAATGGAACGTATTTATAACTTCAGCGCAGGTCCGGCGGTATTGCCACAGCAGGTACTCGAACAAGCGCGCGATGAACTGCTCAACTGGCAAGGCTGCGGCATGTCGGTGATGGAGATGAGCCATCGCGGCAAGGAATTCATGGGCATCGCGGCGCAGGCCGAAGCCGATTTGCGCGAGCTGCTGGCGATTCCTGCCCACTACAAAGTGTTGTTCTTGCAAGGCGGCGCATCGACTCAGTTCGCCATGGTGCCGATGAATCTGCTGCGCGGCAAAAACAGCGCGGACTATGTGAATACCGGTGAATGGTCGAAAAAGGCCATCAAGGAAGCGAAGAAGTTTTGTGCGGTGAATGTCGCGGCCACATCCGAAGACAAGAATTTTTCCTACGCGCCCACCCAGGATAAATGGTCGCTCGATGCCAACGCGGCCTATGTGCACTACACGCCGAATGAAACCATCGGTGGCGTCGAGTTTCATTGGGTGCCGCAGACGGGCAATGTGCCGCTGGTGGCGGACATGTCCTCCAACATTTTATCGAAGCCGATCGACGTGTCGAAATACGGCGTGATCTATGCCGGTGCGCAGAAAAACATCGGCCCGGCGGGTCTGACCATCGTGATCGTGCGCGAGGATTTGCTGGGCGAAACCGTCGCGGGTACACCGAGCATGCTCGATTACAAGATCCATGCCGACAACGAATCCATGTACAACACGCCGCCGACCTACGCTATCTACATCGCGGGTTTGGTGTTCAAGTTGTTAAAGCACAATGGCGGGCTCGCCGCGATGGAAAGCCACAACCTCGCCAAAGCCAATGTGCTGTATGACTATCTGGATGCAACCCGCTTCTATCATTGTCCGACCGCGAAAGAAAATCGCTCGCGCATGAATATTCCGTTCACCCTGAAGGATGCGGCGCTGGATGAAGCCTTCCTCAAAGGCGCGAAAGCACGCGGCCTGGTGCAACTCAAGGGCCACCGCTCGGTGGGCGGGATGCGCGCTTCGATTTACAACGCGATGCCGATCGATGGCGTACGCGCTTTGGTTGAACACATGAAAGCTTTCGAGAAACAGCATGGCTAAGAAATTCCAAATTCAAACCCTCAACAACATCTCGGTGCAGGGCCTGTCGCGCCTGCCGGCCGACCACTATGTAATCGGCAACGACATTGCCGAACCGGACGCCATTTTGGTGCGATCATTCAAGATGCACGACATGACGATTCCGGCGAGTGTGAAAGCCATCGCGCGCGCCGGCGCCGGCACCAACAATGTACCCGTGGCCAAAATGAGCGAACGCGGGGTGCCGGTGTTTAACGCGCCGGGCGCCAACGCCAACGCGGTGAAGGAACTGGTGATCGCCGGCATGCTGATGGCCGCACGCAACTTGATTCCCGCTTGGAATTTCACCAATAGCCTTACGGGCGAAGATGCCGCGATGTCCAAGGCGGTGGAAGCGGGCAAGAAAAATTACGCGGGGATCGAATTGCCCAATCGCACCTTGGGCGTGATCGGCCTGGGCGCCATCGGTTCCTTGGTGGCGGATGCCGGCATCAAGCTCGGCATGAATGTGCTGGGCTACGATCCCGAAATTACCGTCGAAGCGGCCTGGCGCTTACCCGCTACGGTGACCAAAGCGAACAGTGTGGAAGAAGTGGTAAAGAACAGCGATTTTATTTCGCTGCATGTGCCGTTGCTGGACGCCACGCGCAACCTGATCGACAGCGCGCGCATCGCGCTGATGAAACCCGGCACCGTGCTGCTGAATTTTTCGCGTGAAGGCATCGTAGACGATAAGGCTGTGGTCGAAGGCTTGGCCAACGGGCAGTTGCGCGGCTATATGTGCGACTTCCCTTCGAACACGCTCAAGGGCAATCCGAAAGTGGTTGCCTTGCCGCATCTTGGCGCCTCGACCGAGGAAGCCGAAGACAATTGCGCCATTATGGTCGCCGAACAAGTGCGCGATTTTTTGGAAAACGGCAACGTGCTCAATTCGGTGAATTTCCCCAATGTGTCCATGCAGCGCGAGTCGCCATTTCGCATCGCGGTAGCGAATGCCAATGTGCCGAACATGGTGGGGCAGATCTCGACTGCGCTGGCTGATTCCGGCCTCAATATTCATAACATGGTCAACAAATCCAAAGGGGAGATGGCTTACACCTTGGTGGATGTGGACAGTGCCCCGCCGCAGGCAGTGATCGATAAGATCGCCGCGATAAAGGGCGTGTTGATGGTACGCTCACTCTAGTGAACCGGTATGTCGGACGATCTGCAAAAGCTACGCACGGAAATTGATCAGATTGATGATGAGCTATTAAAGCTCATCAGCAGGCGCGCGCTGATCGCCCAGACCATCGGCCGTTTAAAACAAGGCAATATTTATCGGCCAGAACGTGAAGCGCAAGTCTTGCGCCGCGTCAAAGAAGCCAACCCTGGGCCACTTTCAAGCGAAACGACCGCTAGATTGTTTCGCGAAATCATGTCGGCTTGCCTGGCCCTTGAACAACCCCTGTCGGTCGCCTATTTGGGGCCGCAAGGCACCTTCAGCCAAGCGGCGGCGATCAAGCATTTCGGCCATGCCGCCGATACGACCGATTGCGCATCGATTGATGAGGTGTTTCGCAAAGTGGAGTCCGGCATGGCCGCGTATGCGGTTGTGCCGGTGGAAAATTCCACCGAGGGCGCAATCGGCCGCACCTTGGATTTATTGCTCAATACCCCGTTGATGATTTGTGGCGAAGTCGTGGTGCGCGTGCACCAGTACCTGTTGCGTAAAGAGGATGGCATGGCGGGCATTACCAAGCTCTATTCCCATGCTCAATCGTTTGCGCAATGCCATGAGTGGCTGAATAAAAATTTACCCGCTGTCGCGCGCATCACCGTGGGTAGCAACGCCGAAGCGGCTAAGCTGGCGGCATCAGAGCCTACTAGTGCGGCCATCGCCGGCGAGACCGCGGCGGAGATTTACGGCCTCACCCCGCTCGCCCGCAACATCGAGGACGAACCCAATAACACCACGCGCTTCTTGGTGTTGGGCGCGCACGATGCGGGCCGCTCCGGCCGCGACAAAACCTCGCTGGTGATGGCGGCGCCGAATCAACCCGGCGCGATGCATGATCTGCTCGGGCCCTTCGCGCGCAACGGCGTCTCCATGACCAAGCTCGAATCACGTCCCAGTGGCGCGGGTAAATGGGAATATGTGTTTTACGTCGATGTCGAAGGCCACCAGGAAGATGCCCCGGTGGCCCAAGCATTGAGCGAGTTGAAGGGATTAGCGCCGTTCCTGAAAATCTTGGGTTCTTATCCCGTGGCAGTGATCTGATTTAACCGCATTGTCGCTTTGTGCGCTGAAAATATTAAACCATGGACCTATGTGATCTCGCGCCCGCTTATATCCGGGCGATTGCACCTTATCAGCCGGGTAAGCCCATCGCCGAGCTTGCGCGCGAAATGGGATTGCGCGAGCAGGATATCGTCAAGTTGGCGTCGAATGAAAACCCGCTCGGGCCAAGCCCGCAGGCGATCAAAGCGATTGAGCGCTGCTTGCCCGATTTGGCGCGTTATCCCGACGGCAACGGTTTCGAACTAAAAACCGCACTCGCCAAAAAATATGGCGTGCTGCCGTCGCAGGTCGTGCTCGGCAATGGATCGAACGACGTGCTGGAATTTGCGGCGCGGGCTTTTTTAGCGCCGGGTCTATCCGCCGTATATTCGCAACATGCGTTTGCCGTGTATCCCTTGGTGGTGCAAGCGGTGGGTGCGCGCGGGATCGAAGTGCCCGCCCAGGATTTTGGCAATGACCCGAAGGCGATGTTGGAAGCGATCGAGGAGACGACGCGTTTGGTATTCCTCGCCAATCCCAACAACCCGACGGGCACCATGCTTGCGCCCGATGGGTTGCTGGGCTTCATCGAGCAAGTACCGCGCGAAGTGCTGATCGTGCTGGACGAAGCCTATTACGAATACTTAGCACCCGAGGTGGCGCCGGATAGTGTGGGCTGGCTAAAGCGTTTTCCGAATCTGCTGATCGCGCGCACTTTTTCCAAGGCATATGGCTTAGCCGGCCTGCGCGTGGGTTTTGCCTTGGCGCATCAAGAGGTGGCGTCGATGCTGAATCGCGTGCGCCAGCCGTTTAACGTGAGCAGTGTGGCGCAAGCGGCGGCGATCGCGGCACTGGGCGATGTGGCGCATTTGCGCAACAGCGTCGCATTGAATGCGGCAGGGATGCAGCAAATCACCGCTGGATTGAATAAGCTCAAATTGGGTTACATTCCCTCGTGCGGGAATTTTTTGAGCTTCCGCATCGGCAACGCGACCGCGATGTATCAACGCTTGCTGAAGCGGGGCGTCATCGTGCGCCCCGTGGCGAATTACGGCATGCCGGAGTATTTGCGCGTCAGCATCGGCCTGGAAGCGGAAAACCAGAAATTTTTAAGCGCGTTAACCGACGCGATACAGGAATAATTAAGGATATAGATCATGATTATCGTAATGGAAAATGGCGCATCGGATGCGCAAATCGAGGGCGTCGTCAAAAAGATCAAGGAATTCGGCCTCGATGCCAATGTTTCGCGCGGCACAGAGCGCACCGTCATCGGCGCCATCGGCGACGAGCGCAAGCTGGATCAGGAAATGATCGATGCGCTGCCCGGCGTCGAGAATTCCATGCACATCGTCAAACCTTACAAGATCGTGGCGCGCGAGTGGCATAAGGAAAATACGGTCATCGACATCAAGGGCGTGCCCTTGGGCGGGAAGCAAATTCAAATCATTGCCGGCCCCTGTTCGGTGGAAACGCAAGATCAAATGGAGCAGTCAGCCAAATTCGTCAAAGCCGCCGGCTGTCGTTTGATGCGCGGCGGTGCATTCAAACCGCGTACCAGCCCCTATGCCTTCCAGGGCAAGGGCGTGGAAGGCCTCGACTTGTTCCGCAAAGCGGCCGATGCGCAAGGCCTGCCCATCGTGACCGAATTGATGGATGTGCGCATGCTCGACACTTTCCTTGAGTACAAAGTGGATGTGATTCAAATCGGCACACGCAATATGCAGAATTTCGATTTGCTGAAAGAAGTCGGCAAGATCAGTACGCCCGTCATTCTCAAGCGCGGCATGTCGGCGACCATCTCCGAATGGCTGATGGCGGCGGAATATATCGCGGCCGGCGGCAACCACAACATCATTTTCTGCGAGCGCGGTATCCGCACCTATGAGACCTACTACCGCAATGTGCTGGATGTGACCGCGATCCCGGTGCTGAAAAAAGAAACCCACTTGCCGGTGATCGTCGATCCCTCGCATGCGGGTGGCAAAGCGTGGATGGTGCCCGCCTTGTCGCGCGCGGCGATTGCCGCAGGGGCCGATGGCTTACTGGTGGAGATGCATCCCAAGCCGTGCGAAGCGTGGTGCGACGCGGATCAAGCGCTGGACCCGAACGAATTGAAGCAACTCATGGGCGAGTTGGCGGGCATCGCGCAGGTGATCGGGCGGAGTATTTAAGACGTTCGAAAATGATTAATAAACTCACCCTCATCGGCGTCGGCCTCATCGGCGGTTCCTTCGCACTGGCTTTGCGCGAAGCGGGCTTGGTGCGTGAGGTGGTGGGGGTAGGACGTAGCGCAGAAAATTTAAGCGCTGCACTCGGCATGTACGTGATCGACGCCTATGCCGAAGCAGCACAGGCCGTGCAAGGCGCGGATGTGGTGCTACTGGCGGTCCCGGTGGGACAAATGGGGGCGATGATGTCGGCAATTGCCCCGTATCTCGCGCCGAACACAATCGTGACCGATGTGGGTAGTACCAAACAGGATGTAGTGGCGCTGGCGCGTGCGAATTTGTCTCAGCATTTAACGCATTTCGTGCCGGGGCATCCGATCGCTGGGGCAGAGCAGAGCGGTGTGAAAGCGGCGCGGGGTGATTTGTTTCGCGAGCGCAATGTGGTGTTGACGCCTTTGCCTGAAACGAATCCGGCCGCCAAGGAATTGATCGCCCAGTTATGGCAAAGTTGCGGCGCAAAGGTTTCTGAGATGGCGCCCGCACTGCATGATGAAGTGTTTGCCGCAGTGAGCCATTTGCCGCATCTATTGGCGTTTGGCTTAGTCGACTATATCGCCGCACAGCCGAATGCCGAAGCTTTGTTCGGCTTCGCCGCCAGCGGTTTTCGCGATTTCACTCGTATTGCCGGCAGCAGCCCGGAAATGTGGCGCGATATCTGTCTGGCCAATCGTGATGCGCTGTTGCAGCAACTCGCAGGTTATGAAGCCGAGTTGGCGCGGATCAAGCAATTGATCGAACGTGGGGATAGCGCCGCGTTAGCGCAGTTATTTGTCGCAGCCCGCGACGCACGACAAAAACATCTCAAGCATTAACGCGTTTGCCGCATGGAATTCCTCGATCTTCAACCCATTTCTCGCATGGCCGGCACGGTTATATTGCCCGGCTCCAAAAGCATTTCCAATCGCACCTTGCTTCTGGCGGCGCTAGCCAGCGGAGCGACAGAAGTCAAAGGCTTGCTCGCGTCCGATGATACGCAGCACATGCTGGCGGCGTTACAGGCGCTCGGGGTGCATTGGCAACAGCAGGGCGAGAGCCGCGATTACACCGTGCATGGCATCGGCGGCGCATTTCCGGTGAAGGACGCAGTATTGTTTTTGGGCAACGCGGGCACCGCATTCCGTCCGCTCACCGCCGCGCTGGCGCTGTCCCATGGGCATTACAAACTTTCCGGTGTGCCACGCATGCATGAGCGGCCAATCGGCGATCTGGTGGATGCCTTGGCGCAACTCGGTGCGGATATCGCTTATCTGGGTAAGCCCGGCTTTCCACCTTTGGAGATTAAGCCCGCCACGATCCACGCTGGTGGCCGGGTCAGCATCAAAGGCAATGTATCGAGCCAGTTTCTGACCGCGTTGTTGATGGCGCTTCCGCTAACCCAGGCGGATACCACGGTGGAAGTGGTAGGCGAGTTGATTTCCAAACCGTATATCGAGATCACGCTGAATCTCATGGCGCGCTTCGGGGTGACGGTCGAACGTCGCGGCTGGCAAGAATTTATCGTGCGCGGCGGGCAATGCTATACCAGTCCTGGCGTGATCCAGGTCGAGGGTGACGCTTCCAGCGCGTCGTATTTTCTCGCCGCTGGCGCGATCGGCGGTGGGCCGGTGCGGGTAGAAGGCGTGGGCAAGACCAGTATTCAGGGTGATGTGCGGTTCGTGGAGGTGCTGCAACAGATGGGCGCCACCATCACGATGGGCGAACATTGGATCGAAGCCTCTGGCGACGGACGGCTGAAAGCCATCGATGCCGACTTGAACCATATCCCCGACGCGGCGATGACCCTCGCGGTCGCCGCATTGTTCGCCGACGGCACGACCACGCTGCGCAACATCGGTAGTTGGCGCGTTAAAGAAACCGACCGCATCCATGCCATGGCCACCGAGTTGCGAAAAGTGGGCGCGACCGTGGAAGAAGGGGCCGATTTCATTCGCATCACCCCCCCTGCATCCCTTACTCCTCATGCCGTGATCGATACTTATGATGATCACCGCATGGCGATGTGTTTCTCGCTCGTCGCCTTGGGCGGGGTGCCGGTGCGCATCAATGATCCTAAGTGTGTGGCCAAAACTTTCCCTGAGTATTTTGATGTATTTCAACGCCTTGCGCGGTCTTCTGTGGCCGTGATTGCCATCGATGGCCCTTCCGCTTCCGGTAAGGGCACGGTGGCGCAGCGGGTGGCCGAGAAGCTGGGATTTCACTATCTGGATAGCGGGGCGCTGTACCGATTAGTGGCCTTGGCGGCGGTTAAAGGCGGCATCGCATTCGATGATGAGCGCTTGGCCGGGCTGGCCGCCAGTCTCGATGTGCGCTTCGATGGCGGAAATATTTACCTTAAAAATGAAAATGTTACAGATTTAATTCGGGCTGAGGACATCGGTAATGGCGCGTCCCTTGTAGCGGCTTTGCCGCAGGTGCGAGCCGCCTTGCTGGAACGGCAACGAGCCTTTCGTCAGGCACCTGGTTTGGTGGCGGATGGGCGCGATATGGGATCGGTGGTATTTCCCGATGCCGGCACTAAAATTTACCTCACGGCGAGCGCGGAAGTGCGGGCCGACAGACGCTATAAACAGTTGATCGAAAAAGGCTTGTCTGCTAATATCCCAACTCTTTTGCAGGACATCCGGGCGCGCGACGAGCGCGATAGTCATCGAAGCATCGCCCCCCTGCAGCAGAGTGCGGACGCAAGTTTGTTGGACACGAGCCACCTCACCATCGAACAATCGGTGGCAGCGGTGCTGAAACAGTTCCGCGACCTGCGCCGCAAATAGGTGTCATCAGTCGGCGTTATTTGAGATAACGAGAACAAGCATTTACTGGGTGCAGGCGACCGCCGATCATCACCCAGCGCGCTTATCCATCCGGCTGTTGACGATGATGAACTAACGCCGTCCCCGGACGGGAAAATAGAGTAAATCCCATGATTGCAGCGACCCCCGTATCTACTGGCAGCGAAGGTTTCGCCGCCATGTTTGAAGAAAGCCTATTGCGCCAAGAGATGCGCGCAGGCGAATTGATTACCGCAGAAGTCATCTCCGTTGATGGCGGCGAAGTCGTCGTGAACGCAGGTCTGAAATCCGAGAGCGTGATTGCCGCATCGGAATTTTGCAATGACCGCGGAGAACTCGAAGTAAAAGTCGGTGATTTCGTCACCGTGGCGATTGAGCAATTGGAAGATGGTTATGGCAACACCAAGCTCTCGCGTGAAAAAGCCAAGCGCCTAGCCGCCTGGAACGATCTGGAACATGCGATGGAAACCAACGCCATCGTATCCGGCATGGTGAGCGGTCGCGTCAAGGGCGGCCTCACGGTGATGGTGAATGGTATTCGCGCCTTCCTCCCCGGCTCGCTGGTGGATACCCGTCCGGTCAAGGACACCACGCCGTATGAAAACAAAGAACTCGAGTTTAAAGTCATCAAACTCGACAAGAAACGCAACAACGTTGTGGTGTCGCGCAAGGCGGTACTGGAAGCGACCCAAGGCGCTGAACGCCAAGCCCTGATGGAGAATCTGAAAGAAGGTTCGATCGTCAAAGGCATCGTCAAGAACATCACCGATTACGGCGCATTCGTAGATCTGGGTGGCATCGATGGCTTGCTGCACATTACCGATCTGGCCTGGCGTCGCGTCAAGCATCCGTCCGAAGTGCTGACGGTGGGCGACGAAGTGGAAGCCAAAATCCTCAAGTTCGATCAAGAAAAAAACCGCGTCTCGCTCGGCATGAAACAGTTGGGCGACGATCCGTGGGTCAACATTGCCCGCCGCTACCCGCAAGGTACACGCATGTTTGGCAAAGTCACCAACCTGACCGATTATGGCGCATTTGTCGAAATCGAAGCCGGCATCGAAGGCTTGGTGCACGTATCCGAGATGGATTGGACCAACAAGAATGTTCATCCGGCTAAAGTCGTGCAGTTGGGCGATGAAGTCGAAGTGATGATTCTTGAAATCGACGAAGAGCGTCGCCGCATTTCGCTCGGTATGAAGCAGTGCCAAGCCAATCCTTGGGATGAGTTCGCTGCCAATCACAAGAAAGGCGACAAAGTCGGTGGCCAAATCAAATCCATTACCGATTTCGGTATTTTCGTCGGGCTGCCCGGCAATATCGACGGCTTGGTGCATTTGTCCGACCTGTCGTGGAGCCTTCCCGGCGAGGAAGCGGTGCGTAACTTCAAGAAAGGGGATGATGTCGAAGCCGTGGTGCTGGCGATTGACCCTGACAAAGAACGCATTTCCCTCGGCGTCAAACAGCTTGATGGCGATCCTTTCAACGGGTATGCCGCAACCCACGACAAGGGATCGGTGGTGAAGGGGGTGGTGAAGTCGCTCGATGCTAAAGGCGCAATCGTCGTGATCGATGGTGATGTTGAAGGCTATTTGCGCGCCTCCGAAGTATCGCGTGACCGTGTCGAAGATATTCGTACCCATCTTAAAGAAGGCGACGAAGTCGAAGTGATGATCATCAGCGTGGATCGCAAAGCGCGCAGCATCAGCCTCTCGATCAAAGCCAAGGAAGCCAACGAAGCTTCCGAAGCGATGCAGAAAATGGCGACCGATCATGGCGCCGCCAGTGCAGGCACGACCAACTTGGGCGCGTTGCTGAAGGCCAAGATGGATACTAAAAACACCGAGCAATCTCAGTAATAAAACGAGGGGAGCCGTTCATGACCAAATCGGAACTCATTCTAAGGCTGTCAGCCCGCTATCCGCAGCTGGTGGCCAAAGATGCAGAACTGGCGGTTAAGACGATATTGGACGCCATGGGCAAGAGCTTGGCGCAGGGGCAGCGTATCGAGATTCGTGGATTTGGTAGTTTTAGTTTGAACTACCGTCCGCCACGCATCGGGCGCAATCCTAAAACCGGTGGCCGCGTTGAAGTGCCGGCGAAGTATGTTCCGCATTTCAAGGCCGGCAAGGAGCTGCGCGACCGAGTCGATCAGCCCTCCGATACCGAGGCGGTTCCTGCCGCGTAATTGGTGTTTTATCTGTAAAGATAGGGCGGCAGCGTCTCGCGATGGTGCCGCCTTTTTTATGTTTTAAGACCAAGTAACCACGGATACACGCAAAGAAACACGGATAGAATCGTCTCACTCCTCCGTGTTTATCGGTGTGTATCCGTGGCTAAAAAAGGTTTTCATTGAAGCTGCTTTTCCTAAGATTTATTGCTCCGATCGTTGGCTTGGCGCTGTTCCTGGCCGCGCTGGGATTTGCGGTGAAGAACAGCGAGCTGGTCACGCTGCATTATTATTTAGGCATGGTGTGGCACGCGCCGCTGGTGGTGGTGTTGTTCGTGACATTCGCACTCGGCGTAGGGGCGGGGGTGGCAGCGAGTTTTAGTTACCTTTATCGACAGCGGCGCGAGATACTGGCGCTGAAGCGCGAATTGCGCAGCCGCGCCCCGGCCAAAGGCGAGGAGTAGCGAGCGCATGGAATTCGAATATTGGTGGCTGCTCGCTTTTCCCTTGTTTTTCATACTCGGCTGGCTGGCTGCGCGCATCGACATTAAACATATCGTTTCGCAATCCAAGCAGTTGCCCGAATCGTACTTCAAGGGTTTGAACTTTCTGCTGAACCAGCAGCCGGACAAGGCCATTGAGGCATTCAGTGAAGCAGCGAAAGTAGACACCGAAACAGTCGAATTGCATTTCACCCTGGGTGGGTTGTTTCGTCGGCGCGGGGAAATGGATCGTGCGATTCATCTGCACGAAGCATTAGTCGATCGTCCCGATCTCGGGCACGAACAGCGGCTAGCCGCGCAATTCGAACTCGGCCAGGATTATCTTGCGGCAGGCTTGCTCGATCGTGCCGAGCGCATTTTCAAGACGCTGGCGGAATCCCACTACGCAGCGCAGGCGCTGCGTTTTCTGATGGAAATTTATGTGCAGGAAAGAGAGTGGCAGCAAGCGATCGCCACGGCGGAGCAATTAGCTAAAAATACCACCCAGCCGCATTCAATCGAGATCGCGCATTTTATGTGTGAGCTGGCAAGCACAGAGGCGGTTGCAGGCCACTATGAGGCAGCGCATCAGTACTTGGACCAAGCGCTGAACATCAATCGGCGCAGTGTACGCGCCAGCCTCCTGCTGGGAGAATTCGAAGCGGCGCAGGGACGGCATGAGGAGGCGTTGGCGATCTGGCGTCGCATCGAATCGCAGCAGCCTGATTCTCTGCCATTGGTCGTGGGGAAAATGCTCGCATCGTTCAAAGCCTTGGATCGCACGGCGGAGGGCTTGACGCTACTGAAGCACTATTTGGAGAAATATGCGTCGATCGATATGCTGAACGTAGTCTATCAAGCCACGCTCGAAAACGAAGGCATCGCAAAGGCTTATTCCCTCGTGCGCGCGGAGTTGCAGCGCCACCCAAGCTTGCAAGTATATGAAAAGCTGCTGGAGGCGCAATTGTTCGACGTCTCGGCAGAGCAGCGCCCACAAGTACAGCTCGTCAAAAATCTGATTCATCAGCACAGCCAGCGTCTCGCCTATTATCAATGCGAGAGCTGCGGCTTCAAGGCACGGCAGTTTTTCTGGCATTGTCCGGCTTGCACCGGATGGGAAACCTTTCCGCCGCGCCGCATCGAGGAAACCAGCGCATGAGCGATCCACGCATTATCGTTGCGCTCGACTATGCCTCCGCCGTAGAGGCGCAACAGCTGGTCGCGCATTTGGATCCCGCGCGCTGCAAATTAAAGGTGGGTAAAGAGTTGTTTGTGTCTGCCGGACCGGCTTTTGTCGCGGGGTTGGTGGATCAGGGCTACGGTGTGTTTCTTGATCTTAAGTTTCACGATATTCCCAACACCGTGGCGGCGGCGTGTCGCGCGGCCGCCAAGCTTGGCGTGTGGATGCTCAATGTGCATGCCTTGGGTGGGCATGCTATGCTCAGCGCCGCGCGCGAAGCGGTGGAATGCGTTGCGGCAAGGCCCATTTTGATAGCCGTAACCATGCTTACCAGTATGCAAGATGAAGATCTCGCCGAAGTGGGCGTAATGGGTACCGCACAAGAGGCAGTGTCGCGCTTAGCCCAGCTTTCACAGCGCTGCGGTCTGGATGGCGTGGTGTGCTCGGCGCGCGAAGTAACGCAACTCCGGCGCGAACGGGGCGCTTCGTTCTTGCTGGTTACCCCCGGCATTCGTCCGGCGCTCGCTGCAACGGGCGATCAAGCACGCGTAGCGACCCCGCGCGAGGCGATACAAAACGGCGCGAATTATCTGGTGATTGGGCGACCCATCACCCAAGCGCCAGATCCGCTGGCAGCGCTGGCGGCGATTCAACGTGAAATAGAAATAAAATAAAGGGAGCGTGGAATGAAAGTCACGATTATCGGCACCGGTTATGTCGGCCTGGTCACCGGCACCTGTCTCGCCGAAGTAGGAAACGAGGTGATGTGCCTCGACCTCGATGTCAATAAAATTAATTTGCTCAAGCAAGGCGGTATCCCGATTTACGAGCCGGGCTTGGCAGACATGGTGCAGCGCAACGTTGCTGCTGGCCGCTTGCATTTCACCACCAGCGTGGAAGAAAGCGTGGCCTTCGGTACCGTGCAGTTCATCGCAGTGGGTACGCCGCCGGATGAGGACGGTTCAGCAGACTTGCAATACGTGGTCGCAGCGGCGCGCAATATCGGCCGCCACATGACCGATTATCGCGTGATCGTGGACAAGTCCACGGTGCCGGTCGGTACGGCGGACAAAGTGTGCGCAGCGGTACAGGAAGAATTAACCAAGCGCGGTGCCGCGCTTGATTTCGCCGTGGCGTCGAATCCGGAATTTCTTAAAGAAGGCGCGGCAGTGGAAGACTTCATGCGCCCGGAGCGCATTGTGATTGGCACCGATGATCCCCATGCGTTGGAAATGATACGTACCCTCTACGCGCCGTTCCAACGCAATCACGAACGCATCATCGGTATGGACATCCGTTCGGCCGAGTTGACCAAGTACGCCGCCAACGCCATGTTGGCGACACGCATTTCATTTATGAATGAACTCGCTTTGCTGGCGGAAAAGCTCGGCGCCGACATCGAACATGTGCGCCACGGCATCGGTTCCGATCCGCGCATTGGGTATCACTTTCTTTATCCTGGGGTGGGCTATGGCGGTTCGTGTTTTCCCAAAGACGTGCAGGCCCTGCAACGGACCGCGCAAGAAAATGGTGTTGATCTCAAAGTATTGAATGCAGTTGAAGTGGCCAATGAACGTCAAAAAGGCGTATTGATCCAAAAGATTGAACAACGCTTCGGCGCCAATCTGGCCGGCAAACGCTTCGCCCTATGGGGGCTGGCGTTCAAACCGAATACCGACGATATGCGCGAGGCGCCCAGCCGCGTCATTATGGAAGGCCTATGGGCGCGCGGCGCGACCATCACCGCGTATGATCCGGCGGCGATGCACGAGACGCAGCGCATCTACGGCAACGAACCACGCTTGCAGTACGCCGATACGCCGATGGCTTGCCTGGACGGCGCCGATGCCTTAGTGATCGTGACCGAATGGAAAGTTTTCCGCAGCCCGGATTTCAGCGAGATCAAGGCGAAACTCAAGCACCCGGTGATTTTCGATGGTCGTAACTTGTACGAGCCAAAATGGGTACGCGAGCAGGGGTTGGAGTATTTCCCGATTGGAAGGCAGTGAGGAGTCAGGCGTGAAAAGTGAGGCGTTAGCATCGGCGCGCGTACTGGTAGTTGGCGATGTAATGCTCGACCGCTATTGGTTCGGCGAGGTGAGCCGCATATCGCCTGAAGCGCCAGTGCCGGTGGTGCGCGTCACCCGTAGCGACGAGCGGCCCGGCGGTGCGGCCAATGTGGCGCGCAATATTGTGGCTTTGACCGCCCAGGCGGCGCTACTGTCGGTAACGGGTGACGATGAAGCGGGGACCAAGATCGCCGCACTGATGCGCGACGAAGGCGTGGTCGCCGAGTTACATCGCGACCCGAGCATCTCGACCACGATCAAACTGCGCGTCATCGGGCGGCAGCAACAGTTGCTGCGCATCGATTTCGAGACCGCGCCTAGTCATGAAGTACTCTCCGCCGCCTTGGCGGATTATGCACGCTTGCTGGGCGAGTGCGATGTGGTAGTGCTGTCCGATTATGGCAAAGGCGGGCTCGCGCACATTACGCGCATGATCGAACTGGCCAACGCCGCGAAAAAACCGGTATTGGTGGATCCGAAAGGCGAGGATTATTCGCGCTACCGCAACGCCACCTTAATTACGCCTAACCGGGCAGAATTCCGCGAAGTGGCCGGTAGCTGGAAAACTGAAGAAGAATTGACCCGTAAAGCCGAAGCGTTACGCCGTGAGCTAAACTTAAAAGGGCTACTCGTGACGCGCAGCGAGGAAGGGATGACACTCTATCGAGCAGGTGAAAGAGTGCATGAGCAGACCCAAGCGCGCGAAGTGTTCGATGTCTCGGGTGCGGGTGACACCGTAATCGCCACGCTCGCGGTGATGCTGGCTTGTGGCGCCGATATTGCCGAAGCGGTACGCGTGGCTAATCGCGCCGCCGGCATCGTGGTGGCCAAGCTCGGTACGGCAGTCGTACATAAAGAAGAATTGTTCGAATAGCAGGGGCCGGGATTCAGGATTCGGGATTCAGGGAAAAGCGCGTAGCGCACCACCCCCTGAATCCTGACTCCCGAATCCTGAATCCTAAAAAGGAGTTTTCATGGTTTACATCGTTACCGGCGCAGCCGGATTCATCGGCGCCAATATCGTCAAGGCGCTCAATGAGCGCGGCGAGACCGACATTATTTGCGTCGACAATCTGACGCAGGCCGATAAATTTAAGAACCTAGTCGATTGTGAAATCGCAGATTTTATCGACAAGGAAGATTTCATCGAATTGCTGTTGGAAGGCGCATGGGAGGATAACATTGCGGCGATTTTCCATGAGGGCGCCTGCTCCGACACCATGGAGACCGACGGCCGCTACATGATGGATAACAACTACCGCTACACGGTGACTCTGTTCGATTATTGCCAGGCAGATGAAGTACCGTTCCTGTACGCTTCCTCGGCCAGTGTGTACGGCGGCGGCACGGTGTTCAAGGAAGAGCGTTCACACGAAGGCCCGCTCAATGTGTACGGCTATTCCAAGTTTCTGTTCGACCAATATGTGCGCCGCAATTGGAACCATCTAACGTCGCAGGTAGCAGGCTTCCGCTACTTCAATGTTTACGGCCCGCGCGAGCAGCATAAAGGGCGCATGGCTTCCGTCTCTTTTCATCTATTCAATCAATACATGACCACCGGCAAAGTGCGCTTGTTCGAGGGCAGCGGCGGCTACGCCAATGGCGAGCAGCGGCGCGACTTCATCTCGGTGGAAGACGTGGTGAAAGTGAATCTGCATTTTCTGGATCATCCAGACCGCTCCGGTATTTTTAATGTCGGCACGGGCCGCGCACAGACTTTCAATGATGTGGCGGTCGCCACCGTGAACGCGTGCCGCCGCGCGAAAGGAGAAATCGAGCTAAGCCTGACAGAATTGCAACAGCAAGGCATCCTCGAATACATCGACTTTCCGGAAGCGCTGAAAGGGAAGTATCAGAATTTTACCCAAGCCGATATTTCCAACCTGCACACCGCGGGGTATGACGCCCCGCTGCTCACAGTCGAAGCAGGCTGTTCGCATTATGTGCAGCATTTATTGAAATCGGTTTAAGGAGCAAACATGCCGTATTACGTATATAAAATCGATCACTACCCCGTGAGGCAATTGGAATTGCTAGCGAGCTTTGATAATTTCAAAGCGGCCAGCGCCGAGGCCAAGACGCGTCGCAACGCGATGCAGCTGGCTAATGGCCAAATCGTGAAAGTGATGTTCGCTGAGTCAGAATTAGAAGCAGAAGATTTGTTGTCCCAAGTGCGCATCGCGCCACCCACCACCGGCGAAGATTTCTGAGCTCTACGCCTACGCCATGCTGGACGAGAACGCCTACCGCAATGCCTATACGGAGGTGAACCCGCTCCAGTGCGTATTCGAACGTGCGATTTTGTGCCGTTGCTGCGGCTGCGAACATGCAATCAAACGCAATATCGCCGAGCGAGAAGCGGCGGGTTGTTTGAACGCTCCCGCACATGCCTTGTGTGTGGAACTCAAGAAGGCGTTGCGGCTGGCAGCCGCATTTACCTTCAAGCTCGCGCATCCTGACGAGCCGCTTCCCCACACGAAAGAACTCAAACTGCAATGTGGGGGGCTGTTGGGAGTTGAACGCGTATTGATGCCCGAAGCAACAGGACCGGTCGCGAATATCTTTGGGATATTGAGCGCCGCAGCCGAACAGTACGGCAGTCTAGCGAGTTTGCCGTATCAAGAGATCGTTCACGCCATTCACGCTTACGAGCCGAGGCCCCGGCGTAAGTAAACTTCGATGAGCGGCAGCGATGAAAACGCATTTTGGTTTACTCACCGGCTGACGAGATGCAATGAATCGCAGAAGTATAGGCAGCAACCGTTATGGTTTTGAAAGTTTCCCGGTTTTGATCAGACTGATGATGCTGCTGCGTGTTGCGGCATCATCATCGAAGCCGCCGTGGGTGGTGCTCTGGCTTGCGCCGAGCGGCGCCGGCCAAGCTTGCACATGCTTCAAGCCAAGGGAGGCGATGTGCTGATCGAAATACTGCTCCATGCCTAGGATCGGCGTGCGCACGCCATGCTCGAACGATTCCGATACCAAATACAGTAGCGAACGTGAATAGTACAAAATCGGCTTGCACGTTGGGTCAGTCTGCTCCGTGACATCGGTGAGATGAAATTGATTCAAGCGTTTTACTTTGTGCGCTTTTAACTGCGGCAATACGGTTTGCTTGAATAGTTCCACGGTGACCGCCGGCGCCATAAAATTCACGCTCTCGAAGGTCCACCCGAGTTTGCATAAGCGATCGACGACATGGCTATGCACAATAGCGCCCGCCGAATGACCGATCAAGTGTAGGCGCACGGGTGTTTTGGTGAACCAGGGGGACTGCATCGCACGGTCGTATAAGATACGGCCTCCGCTTTCCTTACCGGAAGAAATTGCATCGCCGTTTTGTTTCATTTCACCCCAAATCGCCGTACCCGGCGTGGCCAGCAGCCGCTCCAAACGTTGATTCCAAAAACGCTTCAGCTGATCGCCTATGCCGGCGGTAGGGCGCGGCTGGCCGCTGATCAAATCCGCCAAGCGATTTTTCAGCGTGGACCAAAGGTCGGTTTCCCACATTAAAAAGATCGGAAAGATGTTCGCTTCATACAGCGCGGGAATCCAATTTGCCGCGGTTTGCGCTGCGTCGGCTTCGCTGGTCAAGCCGCCGTGCGCATAGATCGCAATATCGGTGGGCGCATTGTCTTTCAGCCCCCATTGCTTGCGTGCCTCGGCGATGTGAACGTTAACCAGCGCATCCACGTCTCCGGCTTGCGTGCGAAACTGGCCCGTGTTCGAGAGCCGACCGTTGTTTTCCATATCGATGATGAAGGGGGAAATTTCGCGGTTGCGCAAAACATGGTCGCCGGCTAGCTTGACGTGTCCCTTTTCCATCCGCAGCGAGATCGAGCCAGCGATTTTGAGGTGCTGGTCGGTCACCACACCGGATTGCGCCACCCAACAATCCATCGCATTCTCGAGCCAATCTTCATAGGTGAGGATGGCCAATCCGCCGCTACCCCAGTCCGTTCCCCAGGAGTTTTGCAGGATAAATCCCGCGCAGGTATACCCCACAATAATAAACGCGTGTCCCCCATCGTCCGCCGCGGTTTCTTTTAAAGGGATCGACCAGTAGCCGCCCTTGGGCGATTTTGCCTGATCGCCCTTCAGCCAACCGGCATGGCAAATCGCACTGGCGTAGAGAATGCCGACCTCGTTCAAGGCCACATGCATGTCGGTGATTGAGCGCGTATCAACCCGATAGTAAGCACCCAGTGGGCGCTGCACGGCATCGAGCCACCAATCATCCTGCGGCTGTTTGGGGGCGGGGGGCATCTCAAGCTTCTTCCACAAATCAAAGCGGCATGCGCCGTGTTTGTACCAAGCCTTCATCGCGCCACGTAGACTAGAGCCGGCATCTTCAATAAAGCCCGGAAATTCATCATAACGTCGCGCCATGGAGTAGAGCATGTAAGGCGAAATCTGCGGTGCTTTAGGGTCACGGCTACGCAATAGAAAATGCACTACATTCGCGAGCGCGAAGCCGGTACAGGCGCTGGTATTGCCTTGGTTCAACAGCGGCAAGGCGATTTTTGGCCTCATTTCCTGGCCAGGCGTGACCGTGATCGCGGGCATATAAGGCCGGTCGCGCAAATCTAGTCGATCGGGCACCACATTGCGTTTGGGGATTTTTCCACTTGATTGAGCCATCGCACGCTCCTCCATTATTTTGTTTGGATGATCGGGAATCTTTCGCGCCGGATTCGCGCCACAGCGGCAGACATAGGGATGCCTTCAGCATAGCACAGCAAAATAGCTATGGCAGTAGGCTGAGGAGTGGAGGTTACTGGCGGAAAGGGGCGTGCGATTCGGTCGTCCCACTCACGGTAGG